>NZ_DRGM01000076.1 GCF_011050055.1 Pseudoalteromonas prydzensis
AAACGCCTTAGTGAGCATGTCAAAAGCCGTATCATCGGTAATTGGTTTTGCAAATGACGGAATATCGTTTTTATTCGGTTCGCTTGCTAGCCAAGATACCTTAGGGTTTATTTTTGCCATACAAGTTTTGCCCGTTATTGTGTTTTTCTCTGCTTTGGTTGCAGTGCTCTACCACATTGGCATTATGGATTGGATCATTAGGATCCTCGGCGGTGGCTTACAAAAGCTATTAAATACATCACGAACAGAGTCACTATCAGCAACGGCTAATATTTTTGTTGGCCAAACTGAAGCGCCGCTGATTGTAAAGCCATTTATTGCAACCATGACTAAATCGGAGTTGTTTGCGGTAATGGTCGGTGGCTTAGCGACTGTAGCAGGCTCGGTAATGGCCGGTTATGTCATTATTGGGGTTGAGCTTAAGTATTTAATTGCAGCCAGCTTTATGGCAGCACCAGGTGGATTTTTAATGGCCAAGATGATTGTGCCAGAGACAGAAACGCCTAAAGATACTTTAGCTGACTTAGACGATATTGAAGATAAACCGGTTAATGTGATTGATGCAGCAGCATCAGGTGCGGCTAACGGCATGCATTTAGCATTGAATGTAGGTGCAATGTTACTGGCATTTGTAGCACTTATCGCATTATTAAACGGGTTGTTAGGTGGAATTGGTGGTTGGTTTGATTACCCAACCCTGACACTACAAGAAATTTTAGGCTATATATTTGCGCCGGTTGCCTGGTTACTTGGCGTACCCTGGAGTGAAGCAATTATAGCCGGTAGCTTTATTGGTCAAAAATTAGTAGTTAATGAATTTGTTGCTTATTTAGACTTTATAAATTATCGCGATACGTTAAGCGCACACACACAAGCGATTGTCACATTCGCGTTATGTGGGTTTGCTAACTTATCATCGATAGCCATTTTACTAGGTGGATTAGGCGGTATGGCGCCTAGTCGGCGAAAGGATATCGCACGCTTAGGGCTCAGAGCAGTGTTAGCAGGATCTATGGCTAACCTTATGAGCGCCGCAATTGCAGGTTTTTTCCTCTCGCTAGCTTAGAAACTTTGAGATGAGCCTTAGTTGCAAAACAATAGGATAAAGCTTTAAGGGGTTAAAGCCTTATCCGATTTGAACGATACTTCACCAAGGGCCGCAAGGCCCTTTTATCGTTTTAGCACAAAAACTTTTATTCGTTTCATCGTACTTTTCTTTGTTATTGTTATACTTAGTATTCTCAATCTTATCTGGGTAAATAAATGCGACTATTCATTAATTTTCTGCTCATTATCAGTGTTCATGGTGTTGCGCAGCCAAACTTAACGGTTGTCACAGAGCTGTCACCACCGAATCAAATGTTGATAAATAATCAGGTAACCGGCTACAGCACTGAATTAGTGAAAATGATAATCTCAGAAGCGCAGCTCAATGCATCAATCAGTATGTACCCTTGGGCACGCGCTTATAAGATGGCAAGTCATAACAGCAACACCTTAATTTATAGCATGGCACGCACAACAGAGCGAGAAGCGCTATTTCATTGGATAGGCCCAGTCGCACAATTTAAAATGGGCTTTGTGAAGCTTACAGAGCGCAGTGATATAAACTTTAATGATACAGAGCAAGCTAAACAATATAAGATTGCCGTGCAGCGCCATGATCTTGCATCGCAAGTATTAGTAAAGCGTGGCTTTGAAGTGTTGCTGACCACTGATATTCAAAAGTCATATCAGTTATTACTGGCAAGAAAAGTTGATATGGTGGTCGACGATGCGAATTACATCGCCGCAATGAGTGAGCAACTAGCTATCAATGCTAATACACTGACGTTTGTGCATGCCATAGAAGGGCTGACAGTGGCAGGTTACTTAGCCGCAAATATCAATACTGATGAGGAGGCGGTAAAAGCATTACAGCAGGCATTTTTAAAGGTTAAAAATACTGAAAAATACCATCAATTGATAACGGCTAATTAATTCGCTATTTTACATAACGATGCCGATAAGCATCAAGGTTATCAACCGCTCTAAGTTTTTCTAATTGCTCATTGAAGCGCTCAACTATTGCAATAGGCATCTCTTTATTAAACACTAAATAGTTACCCTGTAATGCATTTAGTGGCAGCTCAACTAGTTTGACGACTTCTTTACCACCGTGACCAAATTGCTGTAGTTGATAATCCAACGTTAATTCAGAGCTGAGTATTAAATCGATTTTGTTTTTAAAAAATAAGTTCATATACTCATAATGATGAGCCACTGTTAAAAGATTTTTATCTTTTTCAAAACCGATCCCCGCCACTAACTCTTCGTAAATATTGCCTCTAACAACCCCTAAAGTATATGCACTTACTTGAGAAATATCAGTTGGGTTAATGTGCTTATTACTCGTAAGTCGATAAAAAAATGTACGTGCAGAAAGCAACGGACCGACCCAATAAAATAACTCTTCGCGCCCAGCACTACGCGCGGTTGATACTAACCCTGAAAGTGGCTTTTTTTGCACTAAATCGTATGCACGATCCCAAGGTAACAGCTCAAATTTGCATTCCACATCGGCAAGCTCGCACAAGGTACGCACAATATCTAAATTGATCCCTTGCAGCTGCCCTTTATTGGAAAAATTATAAGGGGGAAACTGTTCAGTAAAAATAGTAATCGTTGCCTTTGCAGTGCAAGTAAAAGTGGATCCAAGGCTAAATATGAGGATAAGTAGTCGGTAGATAATCTATCTCACTGCAGAATAATAAGAATAGATAAATAATAGGAGGGAGAGGAAATTACGTCAATTTTCAGACACAAAAAAGCAAGCCTTAGCTTGCTTTTTTTATTCTACCTAGAAGGTAAAATTAAACAGCAGTGATGTTCTCTGCTTGTGGACCTTTTTGACCTTGTGAAAGAGTGAACTCTACACGTTGGCCTTCAGCTAAAGTTTTGAAACCTTCGCTTTTGATTGCTGAGAAATGTGCGAAAACGTCTGGACCATTTTCTTGCTCGATGAAACCAAAACCTTTAGACTCGTTGAACCACTTAACTGTACCTGATACGATGTTAGACATAGTAATATCCTGATATAAAAATAAAATAAATTGCTCATATGAGCGGGTGTAGCAAAAAATGAGATGGTACTTTAAAAACTTCAGGACGGTACTACAAGTATTACTTATACAACATCGAAATGGAGATTTATAGCTTTCATGCTTTCTTTCTAGCTGCGGCCCACTATATAGAGTTAATTAGCGATGTCAACCCCTTTGTGGTTTATTTAAATTAGATTAAACGCTAAAAGTAATAAAAAGCATGGCGACTTTTTATGAAATTTCACCACTTATCGCAGCTAATGATCAGCTTATCGCAACGGATGAGGTCATTAGTGCTCATCCACAGTATGCTCGGCGATTAACTATCGAGTGGTATCAGCTCCATCTCAGTTCGCTGTGCTGTCATCTTTTGTGCAATTTCATTATCTAACAGCAAGCACTTAGGTTTTAGAGCGCTCACAGCGCGATATCGACACAATTTAATTTTTAAAAATGACAAGAGAAAAACAATGAAACACTTATTACTCGCAACCGCGATCAGCTCAGCGTTATTACTAACGGCTTGTTCTGAACCTCAAACAACAGCCAATAACAATACTCAAACCGAGCAACCCACAACAGCCGCCGAAGTACAGCAAGCAAATCCACTGTTCGTGAAAAGCGTTTTGCAATACCAAACGCCTGACTTCAATGCGATTAAAGACAAACACTTTATGCCTGCGTTTAATAAAGGCATGACAGAGCAAATGACTGAAGTGCAAGCGATCATCAACAATGCTGCAAAGCCTGATTTTGCCAATACGATTGTTGCACTTGAAAAAAGTGGTGAGCTTTTAACCCGCACTCGCAGCATTTTCTATAATCTAGCAGGCAGTGACTCAAACCAAACGCGTCGAGAAATACAAAAAGAGTTAGCTCCTAAAATGGCCGCGCACAACGACAATATATTCTTAAATAAAGCATTATTTGATAAAGTAGCGGCGATCCATGCGCAGTCAGAGACACTGGCACTTAGCGCTGAAGAAACACGCTTACTCGACGTTTATTACAAACGCTTTGTACGAGCGGGTGCGCAGTTAAACGATCAACAAAAACAACAAATTCGTGATATCAACACCAAGCATTCAAGCTTAACCACACAGTTCTCGCAAAACTTATTAGCACTGACTAACAGCAATGTTGTACTCGTTGCAGATAAAGCTTTGCTTGACGGTTTACCAGCGGGTCAAATTGAACAGCTTGCCAATGCAGCCACACAAGCGGGCCACCCGGGTCAGTACCTGATCAAAATCACTAACACAACACGCCAGCCAATTTTAGCAATGCTGAAAAACCGTGAGCTACGTGAAAAAGTATGGCGCGCATCTGCAGAGCGTGCGCTATCGGGCGAGAATAATAACCGCGAAATTGTGGCTGAGCTTGCTCAGTTACGCGCTCAAAAAGCAAAATTACTTGGTTACGATAACTGGGCTGCATTTGGTTTAGAGTCACAAATGGCGAAAAAACCAGAAGCCGTCTTTGATATGTTTGCCAGCATGATCCCTGCGTTGATGCAAAACGTTAATGCTGAAGCTGCTGCGATCCAAGCGAAAATCGATGCCTCTGGTGAGCAATTTAAACTACAGCCTTGGGACTGGTTATTCTATGCAGAGCAAGTACGTACGGATAAGTACAACCTAGACGAAAATGCAGTGAAAGAATACTTTGAATTTAACCGTGTTTTAGAAGACGGCGTGTTCTTCACCATGAACCGCTTATATGGCATTACTTTCAAACCACGCACTGATATTCCGGTTTATCACCCAGATGTTAAAGCGTATGAGTTATTTGATGCCGATGGTAAGAGCCTTGCGATTTTCTTTGCTGATTACTTTGCTCGTGAAGGTAAACGTGGCGGCGCGTGGATGAGCTCGTTTGTCAAACAATCTGGCTTAAAAGAGCAAAAACCGGTGGTTGTGAATGTCATGAACATCCAAAAAGGCGCCACAGGTGAGCCAACGCTTATTAGCTATGATGAAGCGACTACTATCTTCCACGAGTTAGGTCACGGTCTACATGGCATGTTCTCGAAGGTGAAGTACCCTACGTTATCGGGCACGTCGGTGTCTCGTGACTTCGTTGAGTTCCCGTCAACGTTTGAAGAAGATTGGGCGATGCACCCTGAAGTTATCGCAAACTATGCGAAACACCACGAAACAGGTGAGCCAATTCCTGATGAGTTACTGACTAAAGTAATTCAATCACGTAGCTTCAACCAAGGCTACGATACCTTAGAGTACGTTGCTGCTGCACTGCTAGATATGGAATGGCACTCATTAGCTGCTGATGCGCCATTACAGGATATTGAGAAGTTTGAGCAACAAGCCCTAACTAAGCACGGCGTGAACGTACCATTTGTACCACCGCGTTATAAGTCAGCGTTCTTCTCACACTCAATGGGGGGCGGTTACTCAGCGGGCTACTATGCATACATGTGGAGTGAGATTTTAGCGGCCGATGCCTTTGCTTACGTACAAGAGCAAGGTGGTTTAAGCCGTGAAATGGGTGATAAGTACCGTAAAGAGATCTTAGAAGTCGGTAACTCACGAGACCTAATGGAGTCGTTCAAAGCGTTTCGTGGTCAAGAGCCAGACACCTCAGCATTATTGAAACGCCGTGGTTTAAAAGCAACGGTTCAGTAACAATTTATATTAATTAAAAAGCCCTTGCAGTACGCTGCAAGGGCTTTTTTTATCACTGTAAACTATTAAGATTAACGCTTACGGCGGCGACCTAATAATGCTAATGGAGTAAGCAATAACATCAAGAAGCCAAAACTACCACTGCTTGATTTAGGTTTCGGCTGCTCAACCACAGGTTCAGCTTCGTTACCCACAGCAACAGTTACTTGCTCGGTAACCGATACTTGACCATCACTTACCACGACTGCGAATACAACGTCTTCGTCACTTGTGATTGCGCCAGGAGTAAAGCTCAGTACTGCTGTATCTGCATTGGATAGAGTTGCTGATGTGCCACTTACTTGTGTCCATGAATAAGTAAGTTCATCGTCATTTCTATCCGAAGCTACGGCAGTTAAAGTGCTCGTTGCTGATTCAGTAACGCTATTTTCACCTGTAATTGTTACAACAGGCGCTGCGTTATCACACGCTACGCTATCGCCGGCAACCACTGTTGAGAAGATAGGTGTTGTAACATTATTAAATGTAAGGTTATCTATCCACCAACCAAAATCGCTTACAGCGCCATCTGATGAAAGGCGGAAACGTAGTTTTGCTCTGTTGCCATTCAGCTCAGTACCAAAATTAATTGTTTCGTAGTTACCGTACACATCACTATCATCAATATTATTACCTGTGAACGTATCGCGATTTTGAATAGCTTGTGATTCGTTCTCAATTAGCGGGCCATCATAGCCTCGATTAAATGTACCGCCCATCTCAGTCACATCAACCCAGTTACCACCATTTACGCTGATTTCAACAACGCCACCATCCCATTCATTTTCGATAAGATAAAAATGCCAGAATGACACTTCAAAATTACCGGAGAAACCAATATCAAAAGCTTTCGTTTCTACAGCCACATCTGATTCAAAATCATTGTTTTGGAGGAACATTGTTTGTTCGCCAAGAGCAAAGCCAAAGCTATTGAAAAAGGCAACATTGTCATCAGCAGCCATGCTTTGCGTACCTTTGGCTAAATCACCGCCGGTCATTACATTTTCTTTTAGGTCAAACAACGACGCAGCCGCTACTTCCATGTTATCCATAGTTTGCGCACTAACAGGCTGTTTTTCTTCAAAGCCCATGTTGACCGTATATGTAAATGTCTCACTTGCCGCTTCAACAATTTCATCATCAGCAGATAGCTCTGGGAATGAGACTTCGATTTCTAAGGTTTCGGCTGTTCCTGATTCATTTAAGATAAACTCAATAGGTGAGCTCGTTGTCGAAGCAAATGGCATTGTATCGGCAAATGTTACTAAGCCATCATTTTCAAATGTAACATCATGACCACTGACTACTGTCAGTTGAGCTTGAGTACCACTAAGCAGTTTATTACCAGTATTTGTAATGCTTACTGTTAATGTAGCCGTTTCTCCCTTATCAACTATACCGTCGTTTGAACAAAAACCTAGCTCTGCACCATTGTAGTTTGCATCAATAGCCACATCTTTGAGGTTAAAGCTAGCCAGTTCCATCTTGTCAGATTCTACAACGCCCGTTAAATCTGCACTGAAACGATCTGGCGCTACAGCACCTAAACCCATGCCGCGTTTAGCAAATGCACCTAAAATCAGCTCATAATCTTTGGTATCAACAGCGTATGCCGCCGCTAATATCGCATCACGTGCTTCAGTATATAAAGGCGCAATTGGTGTTAGTTTATAGCCCGCAACAAGGTAGTTAGCCATGCGATTTTGTGCTTCTTCAAAACCATGTTCATTGATTAATGCTACATAACTTTCCCAAAGCATGGTCGCCCAAATTTCACCCGCAGCATGTGGAGAGGCTACGCTGGTTGGTGAAATGCCCACATCTGCACCTGCATTTTCAGTAATGTGACGGAATGAAAGTGGGTTAACTTCTTTGTTTGTCGAGTATGGTACACGACGAATACCGTAGTAGAAGTCTTCAACAAACGTACCGCTACCATATGCTTTTTGGAATTTGTCATTACCTGTAATGTTTATGTCGTCCGCTTTTGCGATAAACATAAGTGAGTGGAAATCCCCCCAACCTTCGCCCATTGCCCGGCCTTGGAAGTTAATTAGCCCCGAAGAGTTACCAACAAGACGGTTACTAATATAGTGACCCCACTCGTGAGCAATGATACCGTTATCAAGTGTGCCATCTTTTAATGTAGCATTGTTGAACATATTAACAGTAACAGTGTTACCAGCATCGATAGAGTCATATATCAAGTGGCCATCAACGAAGTTAAGACCCATGTTAGGAATTAACACCGCATCATCTTCACCACCCATAGGAGCGGGCTCAGCTGAATCTGGGTCGTTATTTACAACAATAGCGCCAATAGCACCCGCTTCTTGCGCATGCAAAACTTTTGCAGTGAAATTACACGAACCACGATCAACTAAAGCAATTTTCCCAGCTAACTCTGCGCCATTCGTTGCAGGCTCACAACCATCGAAAAAACTACCTGAATCTATATCATTACTATCAACTAATCTTACAACTTCAGCGGCAATATCTGAGAACTGAGCTTGACCAAAGCCTGATACTTTTGAAGAGTCAAGAAGACCAATACCTGCATCAGAGGTAACCACAACGCCAAAATCAATACCGACTACAGCATCTTTACTATTGTATAAATACATTTGCATACGCGGGCTTGCGCCATCAGCTGGTGTTGACATATTAGCGTTATTTAAACCGCTATTATCTTGTGCTTGTGCCTCAATTGGGTCACCTTCAACACCACCACGTTCATAGTTAGAAAGCTGAGCTACGTTCGAAGTTTCATCAAAGCCATGATCATAAAAGAAATCATGCAAGAAATTGTTCATGTAGAACAAGTTAACAATTGCTGCCTTACGGTTATCGTAGCTGTTCGCTACTTGATCAACTTGATATGGATAATCAAATGTAAAATCAGATGTTGTTTCAGCAGTAAAGTCACCTTCAGTGAAACCCTGTGGTGCAATAACATCCGCATATGCAAATACGTTATTACCAGATGTAGTCGTAGCGTCATCAGCAAGCCATGGATCCATGGTGCTTAACTTACTGTAATAAGAAAGGCTAACCAAAGGCGCAGCAAGAATTTCGGTTTCATCTATTTGATCTGGGCCATCGGCGGGGATCACATCGCCATGAGGGCCTTCCCAAGGATAACCATCCGCATCAGCCCAGACACGGTAGTTAAAATCAGCTGCATGCGCTTTTAAGTCTTTTTTGAAATATACTTTGCTGTTTTGTGCGCCAATAACATAACTGAAATAGTCACTTTCTAGGCTGTTTTGATCAGCAACTTCAACCTCAACATAATATGCTGATTCAAGCTTGCCATTTACCTCAAAGAATACTTTTTTAGCGCGCGGCTGACCAAGTACAACTTTATCACCACTTTGGCTCGTTACATTATATTTAACGTAATCGCCTTGTTCAGCTGACTTAGTCAGTGATACGTTAATATCTGCAAGCTTTTTAATCGCTTGCTTGATGCTTTGCTCAGCTCCAACAAAATCAGCTAATGGCGCTAATGAACGATTAGCATTTGAGCTTGTATTAGCGAAGTAACCAGATCCTGCAACTAAGTTATGTTCCTTATCCATGATAAGGTTATATTCTCGGTTAAATACTTCAACACCATGTACTTGTTGTTTATATTTAGCAGTTATAGAGCCACGCTTTTGCTCTGACAAATCGGTTAGTACCGCACTTACAACACCTTTTTTAGCAGTACTAACGCCTGTTAATGCATTTAGATAGAAATCTGCAGCATAA
Source organism: Pseudoalteromonas prydzensis (assembly GCF_011050055.1). GTDB lineage: Bacteria > Pseudomonadota > Gammaproteobacteria > Enterobacterales > Alteromonadaceae > Pseudoalteromonas > Pseudoalteromonas prydzensis_A. The sequence goes on from NZ_DRGM01000076.1 coordinate 9,518, forward strand.
GCATTACGTTGTTCAGGTAAAACAACTGACATGTTAGGTTTAGCTTGACCTACAGCTTGCCAAAGAAAAGTTGCCTTGCCAAGCTGAGCATCAAAAATTGAATTGTGCCCCGAGACTGTTCTACGTTCTGCTAATGCTCGTTGCTGTGTCATTTGAGGATTAAATTGTACTTGAGAGCTGACACTTGGCGCATTAAAAAATCGAGTTTGTTCACTCGCTTGTATTTGACTCGATGCCAAAATAGCAGTGACCATAGTAGCAACAGCTGTTACTTTAAATTGAGACATTATTGATTCCCTATTGTTATATTTTTAATTCCGGTTAACAATCATAACCAAGATTAATGTACCGAACAAAATTAACAAAAAATACACAACAGTGTAAATGAAAGTAAATGAACACGAGATAAAAGCGAGGAAAAATGAAAAACAAACATAAATTACAAATAGTTATACTTTCAATTGCATTGATGGGTGGGTGTAAAAAAAATGCAACGCAAGTTGATAGAGGTGATGAAACAGTCAATTCAAGTGCATTAAAAGAACAAGAGCAAGCTCTTAACTCTTCGAAAAAGCAGCATAACCCTGTCGAAAAGCAATTAATCAGCAAATCCATTAATAATAATGGGGATAAAATTAGCTATAAAACAGATAAATTACTCAAAGGGACAATCGTTTTTAATCATGCAACAGCAGAGCAAGGCATTGTTACAGGGACAGTTTTCATCACTTTGAGAGACGATATACTGCCATTGGAACTTAAAAATACATACGATGTTAAAAAAGTTACAAAGCATACGTATCGATTTTTAGTCGATAAAAATACCGACTTAAAATTAACTATAAGTGATTTAAAACAATTTGCATCTATTGAAAGTACTGAAATCGCTGTTAACTACTCACCGATAGAAGAGCAATTTTAATCACTGCACCACAAAATCAAAATAGGTATTCGGGTAGGCTTGTGGCTGATAGGTAAAATGCCACCACTCCATAGCGTAAGGCGAAAATCCAGCGGCCAGCATAAGATTTTTTAACTTATACCTATTCGCTTGTTGTTCTGGGGTTACACGCGGATCGTCGGTATTTGAAATGGTATCGAACATATCAAACAGCGAGCCCATATTAAGCGCTTTACCTTGGCTATCCGTCAAAGTTAAATCAATCGTTGAGCCGCGGCTGTGGCCTGATTTAGCCGCGATGTAGTCACCTAGCAACTGGTCTTTACCTAAGTTGGGATAATACGCGGCTTTGGTTTTTGTGTCGGTTTCGTCATTAACCCAGCGCACAAAGTGATCTACCGCACGTTGCGGCCGATAACAATCATAAATTTTAAAATTATAACCAGCTTGCTCCGCCTGAGAATGTGCTTTTAGCAGCGCTGCAGCTGCTGTTTTATGGAGTAAGCATTTAGGCGCGTTATAACCTGCAATTGGCTCACCGACAAAGTTTCGCTCGCTAAAGTAGCGGATATCAAATAATGCGGTCGGTATTAAGGTTGCCACATCAACAAACTCACTGCGATGGCTTTGAGCCGGGTCAACATTTGTATTGTTAGCTTCGCTGGCAATTGCCGCACAACTAAACGTACCAACACCCAGCAGTGAGATTAATTTAAAACTGATATTTAACAACATAGTTGTGGCTTTGAATATTAAAAACAGGCTATTAATATTGCATAATTAAAAACCATTGCCAATAAATTATTCCATGGAACTTGACATAAAAATAAAATCAGCGGAATACTCTATCAGCATATTATTGCTGTTCGACAAACTCAGATTGGATAAGCTGAGAATCAATAATACACCGATTACGACCCGTTTTTTTCGCTTTGTATAAAGCCTGATCCGCCTGTTTGAGTATATCTTCAACACTTAATTGCATTAGTGGCCAGCCAGATATACCTATCGATATGTTGATACTTCCTACTGGTTCGATGATTGTTTCTGATACCCGCATACGTAGTCGTTCCGCGAGTAAATAAGCTGATTTGGCGTTAATATTAGGTAATATAACAATAAACTCTTCACCCCCCGTACGTGCAACAAAATCATTTTCACGGGTTACATCAACAATAATTTTAGCCAACGACTGTAAAACAATATCACCAATATCATGGCCAAATTCATCATTCACACGTTTAAAAAAATCAATATCGATAGCAAGCACAGTGAATGGCGTTTGCTGTAAAGTGAGTTGCTCTAACATGAGCTCCAGACTACGTCGATTATGCAAGCCTGTAAGGGGATCTGTTTGTGCTTCATGTTTTAATAAACCAATCTGGTTTTGTAATAAACCAACCCCTTTTAGCATCGCTAAACGCAGTTCAGAGCTTTCATAATACCAAGAGCGTACTTGCTTTAACTGCTGCGATGTAGACGGGTTATCAAGTGTTTTTGCGGTTTCTGCTAGTTGCCGTAAAGGCTTTGCAATTAACCGAGCTAACACCCAAATAAACACAAAGGTTGCCAATCCAACCGGCAGAGTTCGATATAAAACATTCATCATTAAATCGTCTAATGGCGCAAATGTAGCGTCTAATGGTCGTTGCGTAACAATGCCCCAAGAAGCACTTTTTAATGGTGCATAACCTGCCAACATCACTATGTTTTGACTATTGGTTAACTGCCTAGTGCCACTTTCACCTCTTAGCACCGCTTCGATCACTGGATTGTTAAAAACTTGCTCACCGACCCGAGAAACATCTGGGTGATAAAGTAAGCGTCTACTTTTATCAACTACATAAATATAGGAACCGTCTTTATGAAAATGTACTTGCAGTAAGTCATGTAAAATTCCTTTTTGCTTGAGATATAAGGTCCCTCCTATATAGCCAAGGTATTCATTTTGAAGGTTAAATATAGGATGCGAAATAAATATTATGAGGTTGCCGGTGACAGAAATATAAGGCTCACTGATCATTGGTTTTTTATACGCCAACGCTTGTTTTGCACCATCACTTTCTAATAGTTGCCCTTTTATCTTTAGACTCAATGGCGAAAGTCCTAATACCACACCATTTTTATCGACGATCACCGTTGAGTTAAAGCTATCAGTTTGCAACCTAAGTCGCTGCGCCTCTTGCGCGAGCGTGTTTGCATCATTAAATTCAGTCGCAAGGACTTTTGCTGAATAAGCGAGTTGCTGTTGCGATGCCAATAAAAACCGATCCGTTGCAGAGACGAGTTTAGCCGCATACGCATTATGATTTTTTAAGGTCTGGGATTGCAGTTGCTGCTTTTGTACTTGGTAGCTGGAATAAAAGCTATTTAAAAAGGTGATCATCGTCACTGAAATAGCTAAAAACAAGATTAATTTTTTTAAATCAAGGTTGATATTAATAAGGCTTCGCAAAATAGGTCTTCTCTATGCTGGCCTTGTATTTCCTTGGCGATTATCTAAACAACCCATACTAGCAAGTTACTTTCACCAGCTCCAATTCAATTTGCTCTAAACTTGATTTAGCACAAGTTAACAGTGTATTTATTAACTTTTACTTGTTTTAATCGCTTACGCCAAGCGATTGCTGTTTCCCCCCATGCAAAAATCGACTCATAAGCTGGCGTCTTTTTAACAAAATAAGTGAAGAAAATTTACCTTGCGCCAAAAGAATAAATTATTACAATGAGTAGATAAATAACAAATAAAAGAACATTATGGTTAAACATCACTGCCAAAAAATATTACAGCAATTACCCAGTCATCGGTTGCTCGCCTTAGACGTGATGCGAGGGCTGACTATCGCGGCGATGATTTTAGTTAATAACCCAGGAAGTTGGTTATATCTATACTGGCCGCTTAAACATGCTGATTGGCATGGCCTCACACCCACTGATTTAATTTTCCCATTTTTTATTTTTATTGTTGGGATGTCGATCACGCTATCGGTTAATGCCATGCAGGCCAAAGCAATTACCAAGCAAAGCATACTCAGAGCTGGCGTAATACGTACGCTAAAGCTAATTGCATTAGGTTGGTTTTTAGCCCTGTTTTACTACAATTTTCGCGACCCTAATTTCAGCTGGCTAGATGAACGTTTAGCAGGTATTAGGATCATGGGCGTTTTACAACGCATCGGTCTAGTTTATCTCGTTGCCTTAGCTTGTTACCTTTATATAAAACCAAGGTATATTGCACTCACCTTTGTTAGCTTATTAATCGGGTACGGCACATTAATGGTATATATGCCCTATTCATTGCCTAACGGCGAAATCGTTAAAGGGCTGTGGTTACATGGTAATAATCTCAGCGCTTGGCTCGATAATTTACTACTTGGCGCACAACATGTTTACTATGCCAATGCTGAGCCTTTGCCGTTTGATCCTGAAGGTCTACTCTCAACCTTACCAGCCATAGCAACGGCGTTATCAGGGGTATTATGCGGATACTATATAAGTACTGAAAAAAACCTTGGCAAACAAGTCAAAATATTTACCATAGTGGCTATTACAAGCATTGTTTGCGGGTGCTTACTTTCATTTTTAACACCAATAAATAAAGCGCTATGGACGCCAAGCTATGTAATGATCAGCTCAGGACTCGCGATGTTGTGCTATGCACTGTGTAGCTATATTCTCGATATTCGTAAAGTTCGCTTATGGAGTGCGCCTTTTTTAGTGTTTGGTGCCAATGCGATTTTATTTTTTATGTTTGCCGGTGTGATTGCACGTATTCTAATTATGATCCCGGTTGGCGAAACGAGCTTAAAAGGTGTTATTTTTAGCAAAGCCCTGCAACCACTGTTAGGCAATTATTTAGGCTCATTTACCTTTTCATTGCTGTTTTTATCGCTTTCTTATTTAGTGATGTATGCCTGCTATAAACGCGGTATTTTTTGGAAAGTCTAAGCCTCATTAAGAGGCTACTTGGCTCACTTTATCCAGTAAATACAACACGGATTGATAATTAACGCCGCTGTGTTGGGTTAAGCCAATTTCACAGCTGCGACTATTAGAAATCCCCGAGCTGCAATTATTAGGCACTTGGCTGCGCAGTGTTTTTAATGCATTAGCGTTTAGCTCTGGTAAGTTAAAGCCTTTATCGCCGGCAAAACCACAACATTCAATATCGGCTGGAATAATCACCTCACTGCAACACGCTTTTGCTACATCCACCAATTGCTGTTCGCTGCCACGGCGTTTACTGCTGCACGTGACATGCAGCATTACCGGCTCTGATTGTGCTGTGAGCGTTAATTTAGGCAGTAAATATTGGTAAGCAAATTCGGCGCTTTCAAGCACAGTTAAGCCGCGCTGTTGCGCTGCTGCTGAGGTGGTTAACGCACATGGGCTGGCGTCAAAAATAATCGGATAACGGCCATGTTCAGAAAGTTGTTCAGCAATAGTGAGTAGCTGTTCAGCCTTGCTGGTTGCTTGTTTCGGCAAGCCTTTACTCGCAAATGGCATACCGCAGCATAGCTCGTTGACTTGCTCTGGTAGTAATAATTCAATTCCTGCTTTGCTCGTTAAACTGTGCATGACTTGCATGATTGAGCGTTGATCCAGCGCAGTTTCATCTGGGGCAAAGACGCGACTAGCACAGCTTGGCAAGTACACCACTTTATCAAGCTGCGTTGATGCAATGTCGTTACGGTTAATTGGCTGCTCACCTCGCGGCCACGCGGAATAATAAAGCGGTGTGCCAAGCAACTTGTTTGCAGGTTTAGTTAAGCTGCGCAGCATTGGCGCACCAATAATATTACGTATCACAGCCAGACTGGTTAAGCCAAACCGTGCCGTGCTGGCAACTGCTGCAAAGTGTTTTACCGCAAAATTAGCCGCGTAACGGGCTGTTTTATTATCGCGTAATTGCTGTGTTCGTAATGACTTAATAAATTCGCCTGTATTGATCCCAACCGGGCACTTCATGCCACATAATCCGGTTGCGGCGCAGCTGTCTATGCCTAAGTATTGAAAGTCATTTTCAATACTTTTTAATTGCCGATTAAGTTGCTGTTTAACGCTTAAGTCGTCGGTTATGGCTAATGTATTAACTAATTCAGTGCGGCGCCGCCATAAGGTGATCCGCTGGCGAGGCGTTAAGGTCAGCCCTTTTGATGGGCAGACTGTTTCGCAAAAACCACACTCAATACATTTGTCGATGATGTCGTCGCTGCTGGGCATGGATTTTAAATGTTGGATGTGGCAATTTTCATCTGCATTGATGATCACCCCTGGGTTTAAGATATTATCTTCATCAAACAGTTGCTTAATACGCTGCATCACCGCAAAACCATCAGCCCCCCACTCGGTGGCCACAAACGGTGCCATATTACGCCCTGTGCCATGCTCGGCTTTTAATGAACCATTCAGCTCTACCGCAACCAATTGCGATACATCCTGCATAAATTGCTCATAACGCGCTACTTGCGCTGGTGTATCAAAAGCTTGAGTAAACACAAAGTGCAAATTACCTGCTAACGCATGACCAAAAATAATCGCTTCATCGTAGCTGTATTTATCAAATAACTGGTGCAGTGCCTGCACGCCTTGCGCTAACACGTCCAGTTCAAACGCCACGTCTTCGATGATCACTGTGGTGCCATTCTCTCGTACAGCCCCTACAGCAGGAAAAGTTCCTTTACGAATATTCCACAAAAGCGCATTGCGTTTTACATCCGTTGAAAACGCCATTGTCACTAATTGATGAGCGCTGAATTTTGCCACTAGTTCATCAACTTGTTGTTGTAAATCAGCCAACTTAACGGCATCTTCCGCGCGCACCTCAATCAGTAGTGCCGCGCTATCGGCTGGATAACTGTGTACATCTTTAGGCATAATGGCATGTTGTGCCACCGATATCAGTGAGCGTTTATCCAGTAACTCAACCGCCGCGACATCCAAGCTTGCCAGCTGTTTTACCAATTCACAGACTTGGCTTATATCGTCAAAAATAATAAACGCGGTGCTTTTATGGGCATGTTCAACCACCGTATGATAAGTAATATCAGCAATGAATCCGAGTGTGCCTTCCGAGCCAATCATTAAATGTTTAATAATTTCAATGGGATCTTGGTAATCAAGTAACGCATTTAGGCCATAACCAGTGGTATTTTTTAACCGATATTTATGCGCAATGCGCTGCGCTAACTGAGGATTACTGCTGACCTCGTGGGCAAGTTCAGTGATATCCTTAATAAACTGCTGATGAGTTTGTAAAAATTCAGCACGACTTTGCTGACAACGGGTATCAAGTACTGCGCCGTCAGCGAAGATTAAGGTCATGTCCTTTACTGTATGGTAACTATTTTGTGCAACCCCACAACACATACCAGAGGAGTTATTAGCCGCCATACCGGCAATTTTACAACTATTGATTGAGGCCGGATCAGGGCCAATTTTACGGCCAAAAGGGGCCAGCAACTGATTAACGCGAGCACCAATAATGGCAGGCTCTAAGCGAATAGTATGACCTTGGTTTTCAATTTCATAACCTGACCATGAGTCGGCAAGTAATACCAACACTGAGTCAGTGATAGCTTGCCCAGATAAACTGGTGCCCGCGGCGCGAAAAGTAATCGCGATTTTATGCGTGGCGGCGGCACTAATAACTTGTTGCGCTTGACGTTGATCGCTAACTAATACCACTAATTGCGGCACTAAACGATAGAAACTAGCATCGGTGCCAAAAGCATAGCGCCTAGCGTAATCTTCAATAAACGCCGAGGCAGGCAGCTTATCACTGAGTTGTTGTTGAAATAGTGTCAGTGCTGTTGCCATTATTTGCCCCTTTGCGTTCTATTAATTAACTCGCTTGGCGACCCACCAAGCATTATGGAATATATTATTACTTGAAATAAGAGCGAATTACCATTAATAAAAGCCTATGTAATATTAATTTTTTTCATCTAAATAACTATTACGCCTTAATATTTATGTAATGTTAAGGCAAGCATGTGATTCGTCGGTGGTTTTTGCAGTTCTGAAAAAAAACCGTTAACGTGGCAAAAATATGTTGTATTTTAATCCAAAATGGCATTACCATCAGGAATAAAATATTCACAATTAAAATAAGCAATTCAGCTTTGGAGCCTACTGTGTTAAATAAGTTTGCCATATCATCAATTCTCTTTGGATTAGGGTGTTTATTACCAATGAAATCGACCTTTGCAGCGACCAATTTAACCCTTGAGCAACAGCTTGGCCAAAAGCTGATGCTCGATTTTCGTTATTATTGTGAGCAAGACAGCGAGCACACACCTGAGCAAAAATGCCGCAATGCAGTGACTGAATTACCTGCAGATTTAGCCAAACTGATCACTAAACATAATATTGGTGGTGTGATTTTATTTGCTGAAAATATCGATAATATTGCACAAATCGTTAAATTAAATAATGCGATGCAGCAAGCTGCAGCACAGTCGAGCTTAGGTGCACCGCTATTTATCTCAATTGACCAAGAAGGCGGACGTGTTGCACGTATTCCTCGTGATGTCGCCACCTCATTTACCGGTAATATGTCAATTGGCGCAAGTTATGCGGTTCACGGCACCAAGTTTGCTACACAATCTGCGCAAGTGATTGCAGATGAATTAAAAGCCATTGGTGTTAATGTTAACTACGCACCGACTGTTGATGTCAATATGAATCCTGATAACCCGGTTATTAATGTACGCTCATATGGTGAAGATCCGACACTAGTGAGCATCTTAGGCGGCGCACAAGTTGCTGGTTTTGAAAGCAATGGCGTAATTACCTCACTGAAGCATTTTCCGGGTCACGGCGATACCAACGTGGATAGTCATACTGGCTTACCAAAAGTAATGCATGACAAAGAAACTATTTGGGAAAAAGATTTACCGCCATTTCAATCGATCATAAAAAATCAAAACCCAGGCATGATCATGACTGCGCATATTCAATACCCTGCACTGGATAGCAGTACTTTTGTTAGTAAAGATGGCAAAACCATGATCAAACCCGCCACCATGTCGCATAAAATCATCAGCGAATTATTACGTGATGAAATGGGCTATCAAGGTGTGGTGATCACTGATGCGCTAGATATGGCCGGTATTAGCCACTTTTTTGAGCCAATCGAAGCGGTTGTGAATACCTTTGCCGCGGGTGTCGATATTGCATTAATGCCGATTGAAATTCGCAGTCGAAAAGATTTAGTGGTACTTGATCAACTCATTACTCGCTTAGTCAGTGAAGTTAAAAACGGTAATTTAAACGCCGATGAAGTCGCCACATCGGCACAACGCATCATCAATTTAAAAAATAAATTTAAACTCTCGACTGAACTTGACGAATCAGTAGCCATGCAAAAAGCGCAGCTTATTTTAGGTGATGAAAGCCATCGTAACATAGAAGCTGAACTAGCACTTGCTGCCATTACTGAAGTTAAAAATGACCAGCACACTTTACCAATTAAGCTGAGCACGAACAGTAAAGTACATATCATCATGCCCGATACCCGTAAGTGTCTCGCGTTACAGCAAGCAATGCAGGAACACACGCAGCAGCTCGTTTCGTTTAGTTGTACCAGCTTGCAAGGCTTTGAACCGATTGCAACATTAAAAGCGCTTAACGAAGCAGATATCATCATCGCGGGTCATGCTTCACCAAATCAAAGTGCGGTTGAAGTGGGAGGGATGGATGATCTCTCAGACAATCCAAGCTTCGCGATTGCTCAAGCAGAACAAGGTCCGGCACTTGAAAAACTGCTTCAGCAAGCGCAACAGGCCAATAAGAAAACCGTTTTTGTGAGCTTGCGGGCACCGTATGATATTGCCACATTTGGCCAATATGCGGATGCAATTTTAGCAACTTATGCGTATAACATAGATGTAGATAATAATGTTAAAGTAGCAGGACCGGCTTTTACAGCCCTTGCAAAAGTACTAGTTGGGAAAAAACCAGCACAAGGTACTTTACCTGTTACCGTAAACGGCATTAATAACAACTAAGTTTAAGAGGATACTATGCAACATAACGCATCACTTACGACGCCTTACGCTATTCGAAATATGATCCGTAATGAAGATTACACCGGTCATACGTCAGGGTTTGTGCCTGGTTTTGTACAAGCTAATTTAGTGATTTTACCCCAGAAGTATGCGTTGGATTTTTTACAATTTTGCCAAGCGAATAAAAAGTCATGCCCGATTATTGCAACCAGCCGATTAGCGGGTGCTACCAGTATTCCTAATGTCGCTCATGATTTAGACATTCGTACTGATTTACCGCGCTACCACATTTTTAAGAATGGCCAATTGATTAAAGAGGTCACTAATATCAAAGAGCAATGGCGCGATGATTTAGTCACTTTTTTAATTGGTTGCTCATTCTCATTTGAAGAGCCATTAAAAGCAGCAGGAATAGAAATACGCAATATTACAGAAAATAAAAATGTGCCTATGTACATGACCAATATTCCGTGTGAAAGTGCCGGCATATTCCACTCTAACATGGTAGTGAGTATGCGACCGATGAAACCTGCGGATGCGATTCGTGCGATTCAAATTTGCAGTCGCTTTCCTGATGTACATGGGGCACCGGTGCATTTCGGCGATCCTGCGGCAATTGGCATTAAAGATATTTACCGCCCTAATTTTGGTGAGTCTGTCACCATTAAAGAAGGCGAAGTGCCGGTATTTTGGGCGTGTGGCGTCACTCCTCAAATAGCCATAGCGAATGCCGCGCCTGATTTTTGTATCACACATAGCCCCGGGCATATGTTGATCACCGATATTCAAAATGCCCATATTTCGGCTTTTTAAACGGAAACAATAATGAAGCTCAATTGTGATTTAGGTGAAAGCTTTGGCGCATGGCAAATGGGTCTTGATAAAGAAGTCATGCCGCATATTGATATGGCAAATATCGCCTGTGGTTTCCATGGCGGTGATAGCGATGTGATGGCCAACACCTTGAAGCTCGCTAAACAACATAAGGTACTGATTGGTGCTCACCCAAGCTACCCTGATAGACAAGGGTTTGGCCGTCGCTCGATGGCGTTAACAGCGCAAGAGCTAAGCAACTGCCTACATTATCAAATAGCCGCTATTGAAGGCATGGCAAAAGTACAAGGCCTCACTTTAGAGTACGTAAAGCCACATGGCGCTTTATACAACGATATGATGGTTGATGAAACATTATTGACCACTGTGATGCAAGCTGTTGCCAGTTATCCAAGTGCATTAAAGTTAATGATACTTGCTAGTGCAAACGCTGAGCAGCATCAGCAATTGGCCCAGCAATACCAACTGGAGTTAATTTTAGAAGCGTTTGCTGATCGCCAGTACACCGATGAAGGCCTGCTCGTTTCACGAAAAATGGCTGGCAGTGTGCATGATAAGCCTGCATTGATCGCACAAGTTAAACAGTTACTTGCTACAGGCTGTGTAACTACCCGCTCTGGTAAGCAATTACCACTGCATGCCGATAGTTTATGCGTACACGGCGATAACGCCGCAGGTATTGCCCTCATTGCAGAGATCAAAGCACTATGTCACAGCAACTAAGTGATGTGCAATTCAGCCAAGTAATCGAAACCATGATGGTTGAACAAAACCTTCGGGGCATGCAAACTCTCTATGCTCATCAGCAGACAGGGACTTACCTACGCGCTGCAAAATCGTTGTTTGCAGCAAAAAACACGGTGCTAATTGGTACCGGCTTTGCGGTAAAACAAACCTTTGAAACCGACGGCCCAGTTGGTGCTATTGCTTTATACAATGCATTGCAGGCGCTTGGCAAACACCCCATATTAGTGTGTGGCAACCCCCTTTACAGTGCGTTAAAAGCTGATTTTAACTGCTTTGAATTACCACTTAATAACTTTACCGACGCAATGACCTTTAGCCAAAAGGCGCTGACTGAATTAAAGCCAGACTGCGTACTTTCAATCGAGCGACCGGGGCTGTGTCATGGTAATAAATACTACAACATGCGTGGTATCGATATCTCTGCTGATTGTGGCTGCTTTGATTTTTTTATTACTCAAGCCCCCTGCCCTACCGTTGCAATTGGTGATGGTGGCAATGAAATTGGCATGGGCAACTTATCTCAGTATATGACTGAGCTGAGCATTATGCCGAGCCTAACCTGTTGTGATGAATTGTTATTGGCTGATGTCTCAAACTGGGCAGCCTACGGCATCATTGCGTTGTTAAGCCGCTGGTGTGGCCAAGATTTACTCGCAGCTGTCGCCCCCCTCGCCATCCTGCAATACTTGAGTGAACGCGGCAGCATTGATGGTGTTACCCACAAGAATGAATTAACCGAAGATGGCCTGCATGCGATGCATGGTCAACAACTCATCGCAAGACTACGTCAGCTTAGCGGTGATGCCAATCAGAATGAGGATTTACAATGAGCACGGTGTATTTAAACGGCGATTATATGAGTGCTGAGCACGCAAAAATATCACCAATGGACAGAGGATTTTTATTTGGTGATGGCATCTACGAAGTGATCCCAGCCTACCATGGCAAGATGCTTGGTTTTGCGGCACATATAGAACGCATGAATAACGGTTTAAATGAGCTGGAAATTAACTTAGATTATACAACCGATCAATGGCGTGAAATCTGCCAGCAACTGTGCGAAAAAAACCAAGGTGATAACTTAGGTATTTATTTACATGTTAGTCGCGGCGCTGATACCAAGCGTGCTCATGCTTATCCTCACGGCATAACAGCAACAGTATTTGCTTACGCGTTCGAAATTCCAGCACAGCCTGTTTGCGACATAGACAAAGCTAAAACCTATACGGTATCCGTTGAGCAAGATAAGCGCTGGCAACGTTGTCACATCAAATCAACCGCTTTGCTTGGCAATGTTATTCACTATCAACATGGTGCGGCAGCGGGTAACAATGAAACTATTCTATTTAACCGCTTAGATGAACTTACCGAAGCAAGTTCAAGCAATGTATTTATTGTTAAAGATGGCGTGATCAGCACACCACCTCTGGATAACCAAATATTACCGGGGATCACTCGCTGGTTAATTTTGACGATATTACATAGCCACAGTGACTTTAAGGTCCAACAGCGCATTATTACTAAGCAGGAGTTATTTGCTGCCGATGAAGTGTGGATCACCAGCGCCACAAAAGAAGTTGGCCCAGTGGTAAAACTCAACGGGCACCCGGTTGCTAATGGCAAGCCAGGCAAAATATGGCAACAAGTGCAAAGCTTATTTACTAAGCATAAGTTTGATTATTAATAGCGGTAAGCGGTAAGCGGTAAGCTGTAAGCTGTAAGCTGTAAGCTGTAAGCTGTAAGCTGTAATTATAAAAGCCGTGTTTGTTAAATCAACACGGCTTATTAAATCCAATTAAATGCTGACTTACTTAGGCTGATACGGCCAAACTTCTCGTACTCCATCACTGTTTTCGCTGACCATGTTTTTATTTTCTTTATCATACGCAACCGCTAAAACTGAGCCACGAATGCGCTGTTGTGCTGCTTTATATTCAGCGAGCAATGTACCGTCTTGCACCCGCCATAATTGCAATGTGCTGTTTGGCGAACCCGTTAAAAACCACTTATTATTATTGATAAATCGCGAATGATTAAACTCGATAAAATTAGCAAATATATTTAACTGCGCTTGCTCAGTGCCCGTTTTTAAATCAACAAATACACGATCATCAACAGAATCAATGGCAAAACCTAACGTTGCATTTTCGTTCATGCTAACGTGGTTAACACGTGTCGCTAATTTAAATTTTTGCAAAATAGCGCCATCATCAGTTGACCATAAATAAGCAAATTTATCGCTGGAACCCGTGAATGCTGTTTGGCCATCAGCAGATAACGCGACAGAATTAATATCCAGACGATGTATTTGAAATAGCGTATTTTGCTTAGTGTTGGTGTTGATCACATCAGCTTCACCGCTGCGATAAGCGACCACCATTAATTGACCATTTGCTGATAGTGCGATATCACGGGCAATGTTTTGCCCTGTTGACCAACTACCAAGTAACTGCCCAGTTTTAACCGAAAATAAGTGCACTGACATCCGGTTAGAAATATAAAATTTAGTTTTATCATCGCTAACCCCAACCAACTCAACATGCTTAGCATCATCACCGGTTATACAGTTAAACAAGGTCTTCTTAATCGTGTTGTCCCATACACACACCTTACCTTGCTCTGAAACAACACTTAGCTGGCCGTCATTCGATAATGCGACTGACTCAACAATCTCTTGCGTATGACGAAATTGTGATGTTGACGAAGCTTCAAAGACAGGCTCACCTGAGCAGCCAACCAGTACTGATAAAATCCCTGTTAAGCCGAGTTTTGAAATATAAAAACGCACACCTATTCTCACTTATATTATTGTTATTAGACGCGGCTCTAAACTCTTACAAGCTATCAAAGTACCGCGATAGCAACGCTATATTCTCATTTCATCGCCATTTTAGCTATCTGCTTTAACCACTTAGCCCGCTGCTCTGTGGTTGAACTGATTATTGGGCCAATATACGTCATCGAAACAACTTTAATGCCACAAAAGCCTAAAATAGTGTGTTTTAACTGCTTTGTCACAGAGTCGCCTTGAAAATAACGATAATAAAACGGAGGTGTATCAAGCGTTAAAACAACTTCTGCGGTGCGCCCTTTCAGCAGTTTATCGGGGATGGTTTTATTAGGCTGATATCTAAATGCAAAACCAGATAGAAAAGTACGGTCGATCAAGCCTTTAAATTTGGCTGGTAACCCGCCCCACCAAACGGGAATAAACAATACAATATGTTCAGCCCATTGTAACTTTGCTTGAAACTCGACTAAATCCGGCTCCAATCGCTGTTCACTGCTATAGCCCTCACTTAAGTCGGGGTTAAACTGCATCGTATTGAGAGAAAGATAGTGCACATCACTTCCACTATGACATGACGCAATATAAGCTGTTCCCAATGAGCCACAAAAACTGCTGCTTTTTGGATTTGCATCAATCACTAATATATTTTTTTTCATGCTAACTACTCCTTTAAAAGCAGCAGCATACACCCTCCCCTAAAGGGTAGAGTCAAGCCTATCTAAACAATTTTTTATATCTTGATGGTAATATTCTAGCAATTTTTCTTGTTCCCGCAGCGCAGCAATAGCGATCAACACTTGCTGCTTTTTATCTTCTAGCAAAGCCATTACCACAGGCCCAATCTAAGTCATGGCGAGTAACTTTTAAATCTTTTAGCTGAGTTAAGCTTAACCCTAATAACTGTGCTCGTTTTATCAGCGTCACAAACTCCACATCAGCGTTTTCATAAATACGGTAACTCCCTTGACGTTTTATGTTCGTCAGTAGACCTATCCTTTCATAATGCCTAATTGCTTTAATTGACACTCCTGAACGCTTTGCCATCTCACCAATATACACCAGTCACTCCTTAGTCTGTTTGTTCATAATATTAATATAGGAGTCAACATAGTAGCGTTCTTTATTAGCAGCTAAATAGTCTAACAGCTGTGCGTGCGCTGCAACTGATACACTCAAATGATCACCACCGACGCCATGAAAAAGCATATTAATCAGCTGTACTTCCTCGGGTACATTTTTCACATAATCAATCAATTGTTGCCCAGTTACACTTGATGGCGCCCATAGTACTGAACGGCCATTATCGTCATCAAGCCCTTTGATAGCTATAAAATGCGCTCGTAACGGCGCTATGAAGTCGCTTTGGGCAGCTTGGGTATCAAAGCAAGGGGGCGTGAATGTACGCTGCGTTTTGCCATCAAGTGCTTGTAAGAATACATTCGCCGTTAGCACTTCACGTATCGCGCGTTCAGCGGTGTAATTATCAAGGTTTTGCTCTTCGCTAACCCATTCTCGCGATGCTTTGGATGCGCTGCAGGGATGAAATAAACTGTGATTACCAAGTTCATGCCCCTCACTTGCTAGTGCTTGCCATTCACCCATACGTGATTGCACATTCGCTGAGTTTGGAACTATATAAAATGATGCTTTAAAGTTATATTTATTAAGTGCAGGTACTGCGTTATCGAGCTGACTCGCTAACGCGTCATCATAAGAAAGGCTAACAGCGATTTTATTGTCTGGCCAGGTTGGTATTCGTTGCGCGTTAGCCGCAGGGAAACTAAACCCTGCGAATAACGCCATCAAAACCGTTATTTTAGTCATGCTTTTACCGTTAAATTGCAAGGTTATGCAGCGTGGCTGAAACAAAAGACATTCAGTTTATTACCATCTAGATCACGGAAATAACCGGCATAAAACCCCGGCATTTCACGCGGTCCAGGCGCACCTTCATCGGTTGCCCCAAGTTCAATTGCTTTTGCATAAAAAGCATCTACTTGCGCAGGGCTGTCTACAGCAATCGCGATCATAGTGCCATTACCGACTGTTGCAACATTACCATCATATGGTTTAGTGATGGCAAAACCAGGTTGCTGAGGATCAACACTCCAAGCGACAAAATTATCTGTTTCTAAAAAACGTTGCGCATTGAGTAAAGAGAATAGTTCATCGTAAAATGCCACTGCATTTGGCAATTTATTGGTGCCTAACATTGTATAGCCAATCATCTGAGCTCCTTTGTCTTATTTTGCTTAAATAACAAACTGAATTTAACGCTAAGATCATAGTACGTCTACTGCTAATAATGCTGATGAGTATTTATTAGCAACTAAATAATCATCGCCTTTACTTTATTTATTAACTTATTAACCCTATTATCAAAGCCTTACTAATGACACTAAACTAAACAGCAAAATATTATGGACTTTTCTCTTTATACTAAACTGAGCCCACAACTTCACCATAATAGTTATTGCTGTGAGTTTGATAGTAGCAGTTTTATTGACAGTGACTTTTTAAATTATCAGATTTTGTTTCCGCAACAACTACAAAAGGCAGTTATTAAACGAAGAGCTGAATACCTCGCCGGCCGTTTTTGCGCTAAACAGGTGTTAAGTACCCTCAATGTCCCCTGTTTCGATATTATCTCAGGCCCCGATCGCGCCCCCATCTGGCCTGAAAACATTATTGGTAGTATTACCCACACCCAGGGCGTCGCAATGGCAATGGCAATGGCGTGTCAGCACACTGATGTCGCTGGAATTGGTATTGATATAGAGCAACTAATGAGTGCAAAGCAAGAACTAGAGCTACAAAAGCAAATTTTGCATCCTGATGAATATCCACTATTTAGACAATTGGCTGAGCAGCTTTCACACCCATTAACAGTAATTTTTTCAGCAAAAGAAAGCATTTTTAAAGCGTTATACCCAAGCGTAAAGCAATTTTTTGGTTTTGAAGCAGCCAAGTTAATGGCCTTTGATGAGCAGCAATTGCAATTTACAATAACCAACACACTTGCATCAGCAGTGCCTAAAAACACTCAAATTACGGTGTTTTACCAAATAAATGCAAGCATCGTACTCACTGAGTGCGAGTTTACTATCGCACCTTAACCACTAAAAAGATTGATGGCGGCTAGATTCACCTAACTAGCCACTATTTCATTATTAATTCCTATTCATTTTAAAAGTATTCATCGCATCATGGTGTACCTTTGGGTTTTGTTATTCTATAACGGTTAGGTGCGATAATTAATAACAAGGAATTAAAATGAAATTGATTGCCCTCGCTGCCCTACTAACCTCACTGTGCTTTTCAGTGTTAGCCAATGATAACCTGCAGACTCTACAACTTGAAAACGTATTCGACCTTGAATATGCCAACCAAATTGAAATGACCAATGATGGTAAAACGGTGTACTTTGTTCGCAATCGCATGGACATTAAAAGCGATAGAAAAGTCAGTAATATTTGGTCTGTAGATAGTAATTCAAAGCAACTACAACCACTTACATCTGGCGTACATATGGACTATGCGCCAGTACTTTCTCCTGACCAATCACGCTTAGCGTTTATTTCCACTCGCGATGGCAGTAGCCAAATTTATGTTAAGTGGCTAAAAACAGGCGCACTTGCAAAAATTAGTAACCTGACCCAAAGCCCTTCAAATTTGCAATGGGCACCTAATGGACGGCAACTGCTGTTTAGCCAATTTGTCCCGAGCAAAGTTAGTGCCCCTATTAATTTACCAGGTAAGCCTGAAGGTGCCAGCTGGGCAGAGCCTGCTAAATTTATTGATGACGTATATTATCGCGCCGATGGCGGCGGTTATAGCAAACCTGGTTTTCGTCATTTGTTTACTATTGATGCCAATGGCGGTAATGCTCGTCAGTTAACTTCTGGTGACTTTGATCATAGTGGGCCAGTTAGTTTTGCTGATGAAGGAAATACTCTTTATTTTTCGGCAAATCGACATGCTGAATTTAGGCTCAAACCAACTAATTCAGAAATTTATCAACTGACATTAAACGACTTACAGATCACCGCAGTTACCGACCGAGTGGGCCCTGATAACCAACCACACGTTTCACCAAATGGTCGCTACCTCGCCTACACCGGTTATGATGATAAATTGACCAACTATGAAAATAGCCAATTGTATATTCGCGATTTAAAGTCAGGGGAAACCACTAGTTTAACCAGTGATTTTGACCGTAGTGTCGGGCAAATAAAATGGGCTGATAACTCTAATGGGCTTTATTTTAGCTACGCCAGCGAGGGGCAAACCGTGCTTGCTTATCAACCACGCAGTGGTAAGCGTAAAGTCATTACCGAAAAAATTGGTAGTGTGTCTTTTGGTCGCCCGTACTCTGGTGGTGATTTTGATATCAGCGCTGACGGTGACGTGGCAATCACGCTTGCTGATAGCCAACGTCCTGCTGATGTAGCCATAGTTAAAAATAGCAAAACGCAGCGGCTAACTAAATTAAATGATGATGCCTTAGGTAACAAGCAGCTGGCGAAAGTAGAAGAAATTTGGCTGAAATCAAGCCATGACGACTTACCAATCCAAGGCTGGGTTGCTTATCCTCCAGGGTTTGATAGTAGTAAAAAATACCCGCTTATTTTAGAGATCCATGGCGGTCCTGTGGCCAACTATGGTCCGCACTTTAGTGCTGAAGTACAATTATTTGCCGCCAAAGGTAATGTGGTTTTATACATGAACCCACGTGGCAGCGATTCCTACGGCAAACAGTTTGCGCAAACCATTCATCACAATTACCCAAGTAACGATTTTGATGATTTAATGACAGGTGTTGACGCCCTACTTGGCAAAGGTTTTATTGATCAGTCAAAACTGTTTGTAACCGGTGGCTCAGGTGGCGGTGTACTTACGGCGTGGATTGTTGGCCATACCGACAGATTTGCCGCCGCTGTTGTTGCCAAGCCGGTGATCAATTGGATCAGCTTTGTACTAACTGCTGACTTCTACCCATTCTTTGCCGACTACTGGTTCCCAGGTAAACCATGGCAGCATATTGAGCATTATATGCAGCGTTCACCCATCAGCTATGTCGGTAATGTAAAAACGCCAACTATGCTATTAACCGGTGAAGCGGATTACCGCACGCCCATTTCTGAGACCGAGCAATTTTACCAAGCACTGAAACTACAAGGGGTTGATACCGCGATGGTACGTATTCCTGATGCCTCACATGGTATTACGCAGCGTCCATCAAACTTAATGGCTAAAGTGGCTTATATCCAATGGTGGTTTGATAAGCATAGTAAATAGAAGTGAGTGAGTTAGTGAGTTAGTGAGTTAGTGAGTTAGTGAGTTTGCGAGTTAGTGAGTTAGCGAGTTTGCGAAGCATTGTAGGCGCGATTTTATATCGCGCCATATTCGCAACATAAAATAGTCATTTATAAAAACATTACGCGGGGTAAACCCGCTACTCGCTAACTTTACTCTTGCTAACTTTACTCTCGCTAACTTTCCCCTCGCTAACTTTTTGTAAACCCCCTTTACAGCAATAATGTAAGTAACTCCTTACATACTTAAACTAAATATCGGACTTTGTAAAAAATCGAGTTAGTAAAATTTCGGTTTATGACATTTTTGGGTCGCTAAGTTAGTAAAAAATCGGTTTGAGTCACTGTTTATGGCGTTTGAGTTGGTAAAAAAGTGGTTTACTGTGGTTTCGAGTTGGTAAAAAATCGGTTTATATTTTTACTGTAACGACCAATTACAGCTGTTTTTATCTGAAATCGCCCTTGCCAATCGCCAAAAAAGCGATTTGATCGCAGTATTTGTTAAAAAATAGCAACCAAAAACTAAGCTGGTTAAATACTGATCCAAAAATTTAGACCAAAATAAGCAGCTAGTTAAATACTGATCCAAACAATCATTGTGGAATTACCAGCTAGTTAAATAGTGATCTGAGTGGGAAAGTTAGCAAGTTGGAAAGTGTAAAGCTGAATATCCTCTGTAGTTGCTAGCATCAAAAAAGGGCCTTGCGGCCCTTTGTAACATTGTTGAGTTGGACTGTTATGTTAGAACTGGTTCATAGTATTTGCTTCACCGCCGGCTTTAAGGGCATTGTCACCTGAGAAATACTCTTTGTGTGTATCACCGATGTTAGAACCCGCTAAGTCTTGGTGCTTCACAGAAGCTTGCTCACGACGAATTTCTTGACGTTGCACATCACGTACGTAAGCCAGCATGCCTAAGTCACCAAAGTAGCCTTCAGATAGAATATCAGTACTTAACGCGGCTGTATGGTACGTTGGTAAAGTAATTAAATGATGGAAAATCCCTGCTTCACGTGCGCCATCGCGTTGGAAGTTTTGTACTAACACATCGGCGGCTTGTGCCAATTCAGTATTATCCATTTCAGGTGCCATCAGTGCCTTATTATCATCAATGCTTGGGTAAGCTGATAAATCTTTACCTTCATCAAGCCACTGTTGATAAACCTGCTCACGGAATTTAAGTGTCCAGTTAAATGATGGTGAATTGTTGTAAACCAGTTTCGCGTCTGGTACTTGCTGTTTAACACGATTTACCAATTCAGCGATTTGCTTAACGTGTGGTTTTTCAGTTTCAATCCACAGTAAATCAGCGCCTGACTGCAAGCTGGTCACACAATCAAGTACCACACGGTCCTTCTCTGTGCCTTCGCGGAATTGATAAAGGCCGTTATCAAGGCGGGTTGGTTTACACAATTGGCCGTTAAGCTTCATTGCCGTGTCGCCTTCGTTTAAGTCCTCTACGCCGTTAATCGGTGTGGTTTCTAAAAACGCATTGTATTGGCTCGCAAGATCGCCAGGTGTTTGCGATACCGGCACTTTTTGGGTCAAACTTGCACCCAGTGAATCAGTGCGCGCTACGATAATGCCGTTATCAATGCCAAGCTCTAAAAATGCATAACGTACCGCATTAATTTTTGCTAAAAAGTCTTCATGCGGTACCGTAACTTTACCTGCTTGGTGACCACATTGTTTTGCATCTGACACTTGGTTTTCGATTTGAATGGCACATGCGCCGGCTTCAATCATCTTTTTAGCCAGTAAATAGGTTGCTTCTTCATTACCAAAACCGGCATCAATATCGGCAATAATTGGCACTACATGACTTTCAAAGTTATCAATTTTATCAAGTACTGCTTGCACATCACCGCCGTTCGCTTTGGCGTTATCTAAGTCTTTAAATAAATGGTCCAGTTCGCGGGCATCAGCTTGTTTTAGGAAAGTATAAATTTCTTCAATAAGTGCTGGCACAGAGGTTTTCTCATGCATACTTTGATCAGGTAGAGGACCAAACTCAGAGCGCAGTGCCGCGACCATCCAACCACTTAAATATACGTAACTACGCTTGGTGGTCTTTTGGTGACGCTTAATCGCCATCATCATTTGTTGCGCAGTAAAACCATGCCAGCAGCCTAAAGATTGCGTGTATTGACTGGTATCAGCATCGTATGCCGCCATATCTTCACGCATAATATCTGCCGTAAATTGTGCGATATCTAGCCCGGTACGAAAGCGATTTTGTAAACGCATACGACTGGCGTACTCAGGGTTAATAGCTTGCCATGGTTTACCTTGTGCTTGACAAAGAGTTGCTAACGAATCGGTTTCACGTTGATAAGTAGTCATAATAAAAATCCTTTGAACGGGTTAAAACAAAATTAATATTGCTGGTTGTGAGAGAGGCTAATGAGTATCAGCTCGTTAGCGCTTAACTCAACATTAGGCTGATTTTTCAGATTTAGTAAATTTATAGTTGTTATGCTGGCTATATACTTTATGAATGGCCAAAACCACACGAGCGGTCGTTTTTGAGTTATGGTTACAGCACGACAATCTACAATCGTCATTTAATTAACACCGCGACCGTTTAAAAGGATACCGATTATGACCACCTCTCACAGCCAGTTTGGGTTAACTGTAAATAACCAATTAGCCGACTTTATTAACCAACAACTGCTACCTGGCACCGGCATTAGCGAACAGCATTTTTGGCAAGGGTTTGCTGATATTATTGATGATTTAAGCCCCATCAACCGCCAACTACTTATTAAACGTGAAGATCTACAACATCAGATTGATAGCTACCATGTTGCACACACCCACTGGGATGCTGCGCATTATCAACAGTTTTTAACTGATATTGGCTATTTAGTTGCTGAGCCAGAAGATTTTTGCATTGAAACCGATAATGTAGAGCCTGAAATAGCACACACCGCAGGCCCGCAGCTCGTTGTGCCAGTAAGCAATGCACGCTTTGCTCTTAATGCTGCAAACGCTCGCTGGGGCTCGTTATACGATGCTTTATACGGCACTGATGTGTTAAGTGAAGAGGATGGAGCCGAAAAAGGCAGCACTTATAATCCTGTTCGCGGCTTTAAAGTAAT
The DNA here is from genome assembly GCF_011050055.1 of Pseudoalteromonas prydzensis. Classification (GTDB taxonomy): domain Bacteria; phylum Pseudomonadota; class Gammaproteobacteria; order Enterobacterales; family Alteromonadaceae; genus Pseudoalteromonas; species Pseudoalteromonas prydzensis_A. The sequence goes on from NZ_DRGM01000076.1 coordinate 32,218, forward strand.
GGCCTATGCAAGGCAGTTTTTAGATAAAGCCATCCCCCTTGAAAATGGCTCACATATCGAAAGCACTAATTATTCGGTAGTGAATGGACAGCTTTTTATCACCTTACGTGATAGCTCACAAACTGGGTTAAAACAACCAACACAACTTGTTGGTTTTCAAGGTGAAGCACAAAATCCAACGGCTATTTTACTGCTCAGTCACGGCTTACACATTGAGCTACAAATTGACCACAATCACCCAATTGGTAACGCCGATAAAGCCGGTTTAAAAGACGTGGTGCTAGAAGCCGCATTAACAACCATAATGGACTGTGAAGACTCCGTTGCCGCCGTTGACGGCGAAGATAAAGTGCAGGTTTACCAAAACTGGCTTGGTTTAATGAAAGGCACGCTGGTTGAATCATTCACTAAAGAAGGTAAAACCATTGAGCGTACACTGGCGCCAGATCGCAACTACAGCGGGGTTAATGGCCAACCGTTGACTTTAAAAGGCCGCAGTATGATGTTCATCCGTAATGTTGGTCACTTGATGACTAATCCTGCAATACAAGATAGCCAAGGTCGGGATGTATTTGAAGGCATTATGGATGCGGTGATCACAGCCACTGCAGCGCTGCATGACTTACAAGGTAATAGCCCAGTTAAAAACTCCAGCGCAGCCAGTATCAATATTGTAAAACCCAAAATGCATGGCCCGGAAGAAGTCGCCTTTACAAACACTCTATTTAGCCGCGTTGAGCAGTTACTACAGCTTCCTGCAAACACCGTGAAAATGGGTATTATGGATGAAGAGCGCCGCACTTCTGTCAACCTTAAAGCCTGTATCGCAGCAGCAAAAGAGCGCGTTGTATTTATTAACACTGGCTTTTTAGATCGCACAGGGGATGAAATTCATACTTCAATGCAAGCCGGTGTGGTACTACCAAAAGCAGCAATTAAACAACAACCTTGGATAGCCGCGTATGAAGATCGTAATGTTGATATCGGCTTGCAAACCGGCTTAAGTGGCCGCGCGCAAATCGGTAAAGGTATGTGGCCAATGCCTGATAAAATGGCATTAATGATGGAACAAAAAATTGCCCATCCGCAATCTGGCGCAAACACCGCCTGGGTGCCCTCCCCGACTGCTGCTACGTTACATGCTATGCACTACCATGATGTTGATGTATTTGCCTGCCAAAAAGCCATCTCTGAACGTCAACAAGCCAGTTTAACGCAGCTACTCACCCCACCTTTGATGGTCGATCCGAATAGTTTAACTAAAGAAGACATTCAGGCCGAGCTTGATAACAATGCACAAGGTATTTTAGGTTACGTGGTGCGCTGGATTGACCAAGGCGTTGGCTGCTCTAAAGTACCTGATATTAACCACATAGGCTTGATGGAAGATAGAGCAACCTTGCGTATATCAAGTCAACATATGGCTAACTGGTTGCACCACGGAGTGTGTACACAAGCGCAAATAGAAAACACCATGGCCAAAATGGCTAAAGTGGTCGATGGTCAAAATGAAGGCGATGCGAGGTATAACAATATGGCTGACTCAGCCCAGAGTTTATCACAAAATATTGCTTATCAAGCCGCCCTAGCCCTTGTGTTAGAAGGGGTGAAGCAACCCAGTGGTTATACTGAACCATTATTGCATGCGTTTCGTATAAAGTTTAAAGCGCAACAATAACTCTCCTTCGAGTTTGTTAGTGTCATATTGCCAGCCCTCGGGCTGGCTTTTTTATTACCTATTCATAACTACAATGAATGGCTAACATTCAGCAACCAACAAAAAAGCGCATTAAAAATAATGCGCTTTCAAAACAACGGCGTAATCTTACGCAAGATTTATCCTAGCTAACTTTACTCTCGCTAGCTTTACTTAACTAACAACCGTTGCATTGTGATAAACATGTTGTACGTCATCACAATCTTCAAGCATAGTTATAAACTTTTCAAAATTAGCGATGTCGTCCGGATCAGTGATATCGACATGGACTTGCGGTACGAAGGTAATTTCGTCAACTTCAAAGTTAATATCTGCAAATGCATCTTCTAGCGCGGTTTTTGCTTTGTAATATTCAGTATGAGGGGCAAATACAGATACTTTACCGTCTTCCACTTCAACGTCAGTAACATCAACATCAGCCATCATCAGCGCTTCAAGCACCACTTCATCATCATCCCCCGAAAAACCAAGCACAGCTAAGTGATCAAACATATGGGCTACACAGCCTGGCGTGCCTATTTTAGAGTCTGTTTTAGTGAACGGTAAGCGAACATCTTTGATAGTACGATTTGGGTTATCTGTTAAACAGTCAACTATCACCATGCAATTACCAGGGCCATAACCTTCATAGCGTGCTGTTGAATAGTCTTCCCCGGCACCACCTGCTGCTTTTTCTATCGCTTTTTCGATTACATGCGCAGGAACTTGATCTCGCTTGGCACGTTCGATTAAACGTTTCAGAGATTGGTTTACTTCTGGATCAGGTTCACCATTTCTTGCCGCAACGTAAATTTCTTTGCCGTATTTAGAATTAACTTTGGTCTTCGCATTGGCTGTTTTTGCCATGGCGTTTTTACGGACTTCAAATGCTCTGCCCATCTTATGCCTCTATTGGAAACTCGATATTGCCGCCATTTTAACAATTCACGCAGTTTTCAGCTAGTGATTAAATGGCTACAAGATTACGATTAGATATTTAATTTTTTATGGCTTGGTATTAATAAAAATAAAACAACATGCTATTTAACATAATAATAAAAATTCGTTAAACAGTGGACTATGAGATCCGAGATTGTTGCTGTTTTTCACTTAATTGATTTATTAACCCAGGTAATTCAGAAAAGTGCTTTACAATGTAATCGGCTTGATTGGCATACGCAGGAATATCGCTCGGTGCATATAAGCAGGCTCGCATATTAGCATTATGTGCGGCTTGGATATCATAAAGGTAGTCGCCTACATAAAGTATATGCTGTTGCTCCATTCCCCATAATGTTGCAATTGCATTTAAGGCACTAGGATCAGGTTTTGCTGGTGCATCACTGCGAGTGAGTACAGTCTGGATAGGCAATGGGTTTTTTTTTAATTTAAGTGCAGCTGCGCGGTCATAATTACGCGTTACGATTGCCATCGGTAGCGCTTGATCTTTTAACCGTGCAATAGCCTGCGCTACACCAGGTAGAAGAACGGCGTGTTGAGCATCTATAAGCTCGTGCTGGTGAACAATATTCATTGCTTCTTCACGCATATAGGGCGAAGGCAGCTGGGCTATAAAACTAAGTAAATCGAGCTCTGCTGGGCAACCAATTTGTGCCTTTATCAGGGTGAAATCTAACTCCGATGACATAAGCGTGCCATCTAAATCAAAAATGACCCCAGTGACCATGCTCTGATGCATATTCATATCATTCCTTGTATATTACTTCATTTTCATCCGCATAACTTAACTCCCTATAAGATAGTTTAACTAATTGGATATGAAAAGAAACATATTAATATTTAATATAAAAAATTAATAAAAAACGCGCACAAAACTACTGTGCGCGTCGGTTGGGGGACTATTAAATTTGCCTACTTAGTTTGCTCTACCGCTGTATTCGCTGGTTCAAAGCGCGCTTCTAGCCAAGTGTCATCTTGGGTAAAGTGCAGTGTTTTCACTTTGCCTTTACCTTCAACATTAACCATATTGACTTGTGCAGGCCATAAATCACGCAGCGCACCATGACTCATACGAATACCTTTAATATCTTTAGGAATGGGCGCTTCTTGGTACACCCAAAAGAACTTTCCATCTATTTGCGCGCCCACTTCCTGCAATTCTAATGGCTGTCCATCAAGTGTTTGCAGAGCTACATGCGACTCTATATAGTCTGCAAAGCGTTGTTGATCTTTTTTATTACTAATAATATCAGCACTGCCAGGGAATAAATGCTCCACAGCATGCTCGGTATCGTGTAAATAAAAACGATGCATCAACTCGATGTTGTTAGTACGCTTATTAAATAAAACCGTGGTTACAGACGCTTTCAGTTGATGCGCCAGCGCAGGCGCAGCAACTAACATAGCAAGCGTAATGAGCAAAAAACGCATTATTGTTGTTCCTTAGCGTCATCTTTCTCTTGATCATTCTTTAATTCAGTTTTGCTATCATGCATGATATCGCGGCTGACTTTCGCTTTACTCTTATCACGCTTATACACTTCAATACGTGATGGAATAATACGGCGGGGGTAGTTGTTATTTTCAACATCGACATCAGCCGTTTCCCAGCGAGGGTCAACAGACACTGACACAAGTGGCTTATTGTTATCGGTGATAATAAGCTTTTGCACATGCTTATGATTACGACGCCAAATTTCAGCAGGGATATACTGCTCTTCTTTACTGCCGTCTTCATAAGTCAGTTCAAGTAGAATTGGCATCACTAAGCCACCTAAATTTGAGAACTCCAACACATAGTAATTTTTATCTTCTGCAACGGCGCGATCCAGTACTTTCCTTTCCCACGGCTCTAAATCTTTTAAGAACTTGTTATACGCGTTACGCTCTTTATTAGTCACAGTAAAGCGGTCATTGGTGTCATAGAAATCGGTCACGTCTGGGTTTTCTTCAACCCATAATTTCTTACCTTCGGCTTTATTACGCTCAACGAATAAAGGCATTGGTTTAGCCGCTTCAATATCACGGAGGCGGTTAAAATCAATATCTGGATTTTTGGTGTCTAAACGCAATTGATAGACTTTATCTAACGAAATATCAACATGATCTGTGCTGTAAAACCAACCACGCCAGAACCAATCTAAATCAACACCAGACGCTTCTTCCATAGTACGGAAGAAATCAGCAGGGGTAGGGCGTTTATATTTCCAGCGCTGGGCATATTCTTTAAAGGCAAAGTCGAATAACTCTCGGCCTAAAATAACTTCACGCAAAATATTCAATGCGGCAGCAGGCTTAGTATAGGCATTAGGGCCTAAGCGCAATACGCTGTCAGACTGCGTCATAATAGGCACTTGGTTTTCAGACTTCATATAAGCGACGATATCGCGCGGCTCTACGCCCCATGGAATAGTTGGATCCCATTCACGTCCAGCTACACCATCTAAAAAGCTATTTAAGCCTTCATCCATCCAGGTCCATTGCCGCTCATCGGAGTTAACAATCATTGGAAAGTAAATATGACCTACTTCATGGATCACCACACCAATTAAAAAGCGTTTTTCGGCCTGCGAATAAGTACGAGAACCATCATCTTGTAGTTTGGTACGTGGGCCATTAAAGGTGATCATTGGATATTCCATGCCACCTACAGGGCCATTCACAGATTGCGCAACCGGATATGGGTAGTCAAACGAATAGCGAGAATACACTTGCATGGTATGGATCACAGCTTCTGTAGAATACTTTTTCCATAAATCGCCACCTTCCTTGGGGTAAAATGACATCGCCATCACTAAAGGTTGTTCATTACCACCTTGCTGATAACCTTTGGCATCCCACATAAATTTACGTGATGAAGCCCAGGCAAAATCACGTACGTTTTCGGCTTTAAAGCGCCACGTTTTGGTTTGGTCTGTGCCTTGTTTTTCGTTCTCGAGGGCTTCTTCTTCAGTGACAATGAATACAGGACGCTGCGCATTTTCAGCTTGTTCTAAGCGCTTACGCTGAGTACGCGTTAACACACTGCTGGCATTATCAAGTTTACCAGTTGCTGATACGATGTGATCTGCAGGCACAGTGATCTCAACATCATAATCACCAAATTCAAGGGTAAACTCACCACTGCCTAAAAACGCTTTGTTAGTCCAAGCTTCATAGTCTGTATATGCGGCTAAACGCGGGAACCACTGCGCAAGCAAAAATATGTCATTACCATCTTCTGCAAAGTGTTCATAGCCTGAGCGAGCACCGACGGCATCTTCCTCAACAATGTTGAAAGCAAAGTTCATACTGAACTCAACATCTTTACCAGGCTTAAGCGGCTCGTTCAGATCAATCCGCATTAACGTATCAACCACAGTAACGTTTAACTCTTTACCGCTCTCATCTTTAACATTAGCTACCGTAAAACCTAACTCATTATCGCTCATAAATTGCTGACGACGAAGTTGAGCTAAGCTTAACTTGGCCGGTTTGTCGTCTGGACGACCTTGTAATTTATCAGCGTTAAAGGTTGTTGTACGTTCTGCGATTGAATCACTTTTAAAAATATTTTGATCGAGTTGCAGCCATAAATACTTAAGCGTATGTGGCGAGTTATTTTTATATTCAATCGTTTGGCTTGCTGTTAAACGGCGCTTTTGCTCATCTAAAGTAACGTCAATATCGTAATTAACTTTCTGTTGCCAATATTTTTCACCGGGCTCGCCAGCGGCACTGCGATATACGTTCGGAGTCGGCAGAGCTTCATCAAGTTGACGAAACTTATCAACATAACTGCCTTTTGTTTGTTCAACTGAAGAAGCCAAAACAGAACTTGAGAGCGCTAATGGTAAAAACAAAGCCCCTAAAGTTATCACTGCTTTTTGCATAATTAATCCTGTTAAATTTTCGTGATCTTACTGTGTCAAAATGGCCTGAGTTATTCAATAAAATAGCGATAAACCGCCGCTTTTATAGGGTAAAAAATGACATATTTGAAAATACAGATTAATTCTACTCGTAAACACCTTGTAAAGGGGGTTTACAGTAGCCAATGTATTTTGTCGAAGTAATAGCAGCCTGCGACAAAAAGGGCGCTTGCAATCACTTTCCAAAACAAAATTTAAAACGTAAAACTGGCTTGCTTTATGCAGTAGTTTGATGGTTATACCCATAACTTTGGGCCCAATTTCGGCTATTTTTAGATTAATCGCTAAATAGCGAATTCTTTAGTTGACCTTTATGGTCATTTGTATTTAAAATCGCCCACTTTTTTAATTTGAGGGGTTTAAAAGCATGGCTTTTCCTTTCAAATATGTTTCAACATACAAGTAAAATGCGGTGGGCATATGGATTTTTATATCCTAAAAAAACAACAAGAATTGATTGCAATTCCAGCAGATGAACAAAGTTGTAAACAGTATCTAGATTCAGGCTACTTTTATATTGATAAGGTGGCGGCCTGTAATGAAACTAATGCATTAAAAGTGTTACAAGCCAAGCAAACCAAAGCATTAAAATTCCCCTTAGTGATGGCGTTATTGGCATTACCGATTGTGATTTTTGCTTGGTATAACCTCAGCCCTTAAAGATTGCTACTATGCCCTTGCATCTTATTTTAGCTTGGGTATATTGACGCTCTTAACTGATTTTAAGAGCGTGACATGAAAGTCTTACACACCTCAGATTGGCATCTTGGCCAACAATTTTATGAACATCACCGTGCAGATGAACACCAGCAGTTTTTTAGCTGGTTGATCGACACGCTCGTCAGTGAAAAAATCAATTTACTGTTAGTTGCAGGTGATATTTATCACACAGCCACACCGCCTGCTAGCAGTGAAAATCAACTTTATCAGTTCATCAAAAATGTTAAAAAGCGCTGCCCAACATTACAGATAGTGATTATTGCAGGTAACCATGACTCTGCAAATCGGATCATGACCGCAAAACCTTTACTGGCACAGTTTGATACTCACGTAGTAGGGCGTTTTGATGTAAATAACCCTGATGATGTTGTGATCCGCTTAAATACCGACTCAGTGAACGCTCATATCGTCGCTATGCCATTTTTACGCGCCAGTGACGTTACCACCTTAAGTAATACTGAAAACGGTCATGATTACGCTCAGGGTATTGCTAAAGCGTATCAACTTAGTAGTGATTGCGCACTCAAAGATAAACCCGCCTCGACACCTTTGATCATCATGGGCCACTTGCATGCTAAAGGTGGCGATATTTCCAGTGATTCAGAGCGTAATTTAATTATTGGCGGTGAAGAATCGGTCACTGCACAGATCTTTAGTAGCCAGGCAAACTACGTGGCACTTGGGCATTTACATAAAGCACAGCAAGTCGCAAAGTCTGACACTATCCGCTATAGCGGCACACCGATGCCGATGTCGTTCTCTGAGCGTAACTATAAGCATCAAGTATGCGTTGTTGAATTCACAGCCACTACCAACAATCATATTGAGGTTACTGTAAACCCCCTTTACATTCCCCGTGCAACTGAGGTTATGCTGTTGCCTGAAGGAGAATGTGTGCCCCTCGAACAATTATGCGAACAAATAGCGAATTTGGATCTAAGCCGTTACAGCCAAGCGCCGTATTTAAGAGTAAAGCTCAGTGCTGGAGATACCGATACCACCTTTAGAGAACAAATAGAAAAAGCACTGGAAAATAAAGCGGTGAATTTTTGTGGTATAGAACGAGTACGGCAAATAAATAAACAGCAAAACAGCGCTGTGTTTGAAGATTTAAGCCAAGTCGAAATGCTCAACCCACAAACATTATTAGAGCAAGCGTTCGCAAATAATAAAGACATGGCAGGGCAAAGCGTACCCGATGCACTAAAAACACTTTTAAACGAGGTGATAAGTGAACTGGCGGAGCAACAACTATGAAAATAACCGCAATACGCATTCATAATTTAGCCTCAATTGTTGATGCTGAAATAGACTTTACCAAAGCCCCCTTAAAAGATGCAGGGTTGTTCGCCATAACCGGCGATACCGGGGCAGGAAAAAGCACCATACTCGATGCCATCTGCCTAGCCCTTTATGCAAAAACAGCAAGACTCGGCAACGATAAAGGCAATGTCATTGATTTTAATGGCGACACTATTAAGCTCAATGATCCTCGTAATTTATTAAGACGAGGCACCGGGCAAGGCCACGCAGAGGTTGATTTTGTTGGCCAAGATAAACAGCTGTATCGAGCACGCTACACAATATCGAGAGCGCGAAGCAAAGCCGATGGCAATCTAAAAATTGCTGAGCATAAACTATCTAGTCTTCCGGATGAGTCGTTACTTGTTAGTAATAAAAGTGCGACCAGTAAAGAAGTCGAACGTATTATTGGACTTAATTTTGAGCAATTCTCGCGCGCTGTCTTACTAGCACAACACGAGTTTGCGGCATTTTTAAAAGCCACTGGCGATGAGCGAGCGCAACTTTTAGAATGCCTAACCGGCACCGATAAATTTAGCTTAATTGGTAAGCGTATTTATGAGCGCTATCAAGAGCAAAAAAATAGTTTGGCACTACTCAAAGCCAGTTTAGCCAGTTACACCTTGCTTAGCGATGAAGAATTGGCAGCAAAAACTAACCAGCTTACAGAATTAAAACAGCAAATTGAGCACGCAAAAAAAGCAGCAGCTGACACCGAGCGAGGCGTTAATTGGTATCAACAAGCCAATAGCTTAGCGCAAGCGCTGCACCAAGCACAACAAAACCAACAACAAGCCCACACCGCTCTTGCAGCTGTAGCAAAACAAAGTGAGCAGGCGCAGCAGGCAAAAAGTGCCCTGGAAATTAAAGACAACCGTAGTCGGTTTGCTAGCTTAACGGCACAAAATAATGAGCTAAACACCAAGTTAACTGAGTTCAAGAGTATTGATCATACGACATTGATTGCGAACCTTGCCAATTCACTTGCAAAACACAGTACAGCCTTGCAAACAGCTAAGCAGCAACAGAAAAGCGCTGAACCACTGATTGCCAAAGCCCGTGAGCTAGATAGCCAATTAGCTATCTATACGCAAACTATAACCAGCACCAGCCTACAAACTGAAAAAGAACAAACGCAATTAACGAGTTTACAGCAGCAACTTGAGCAAAGTAAAACAACGCATGCTGAAGCCGCTAAGCTTAACGCTGAGCAGCAACAATGGTTAAGTCAACACAGCCAACTTAAACCATTAGCGAGTGATTGGGCTTACTTTCAACACAGTTTTAAGCAATTTATAAGCGCCACCGAGCAATTAAATACAACCGCTGCACAGAGCAAACAATTAGCAGTAGAGCTGTCGAAACACAATGAGCAACTGGCGGCGCAAAATAACCAAGTTGCAGTGAGTGAGCAGGCTGTGCTGAATCAGCAAACCGCACTCAACCAGTTAAACCAGCAGCAAAGCCAATTTAATATTGAACAAGGTGATGCCCAGCTGAAAAATATTGATTACTTAAAAGAGCAGCGCGAACGCTACAAGCAATTTAGCCAAGAGCTAAAACTAAGCACGCAACAACAGAGCAACCTTGTTAGTGAATTGAGCCAAAGCGAACAACAGCAAACGGCATTAAAGCAAAATTTAGTTACGTGCGAACAAACACTTAAACACAGCGAGAATGCGCTTAACCAAGCACGACTGCGCGCCAGTGAAAGTGTTGAGCAGTTACGTGCTCAACTGACACCTAACGAGCCATGTGTTGTCTGTGGCGCTACTGAGCACCCATTTGCAACTAATCAAAACCAGCAATTAAATAACTTAATCGCCGACTTTGAAAGTGATTATACGCATGCAAAACAACACTATGAACACGCGCAAGCACAGCTGCACCAGCAGCAAACTCAGCATGCGCTGTTGGTTGCAGAACATACGCAGCTAAATCAGGCGATACACAATGCGCAGACTAAGCAGCTTGAAATTAACAACACCATGCAAAGCACGCGCAGTGAACTGAATAATTTAACTGCAGAGCAGTTAGACATGCGCTATGCGCAACTAAACGAACAAAAAGCACAGTATTTTAAGGTGCAACAACGCCAGCGTGACTTACAAGAACAAGTAAATCAGCTGCAAAATAGCCTCAAAGCAGAGCAACAGGCTCAGCAGCAGTTACACGGCCAACACGTTGATTTAACCCATCAACAAACCCAGCTGAGTAACAAGCACAGTGAGCTAAGTTCACAACTACATGAGTTAACCCATGCCCTAAGTGCACAATTTGCGCAAAGCGACTTTTGGCAGCAACTGCAAAACAATACGCTCGACCTCAATGAGTTAGCTCAGCGGGTAGGGCAATACCAGCAAACTCAAAGTTTGCTTGAAGAAACTCAAAAACAACTCGATAGTAGCGAACAAAAAATCCAGCAACTTAACCCGCTCATTAGTGAAAGCGCACAAACGTTAAAAGCGTTAACAGCGGATTTAGCGAAGGCGCAGCAGCAACATAGCAGCACTCAAAGTGAGCGTTTGGCATTATTTAATAATGAGCACATCAGCGCAGACGACTACCAAGCAAAACTCGCTGCGCACTGCGAGCAATGCCAAGCACAACTAACACAAAGCCAACAAGCCCATGACAATGCGATAAAACAGCGTGACGAGCAGGCCATTACAGTTAATAACCATCAGCAACGTTTACAGGAAAACAGCCAAGAACAAACCACGTTAACAACACGCTACGAGCGATGGTTTGCTGAATTTAAAAGCCAATATGCCGATGCTAGTCACGAACAGATCGCTATTTTACTAACTTTAAATGGTGATGAAATTAAAGCGCAATTGCAGCAACATGAGCAATTAACGCAAGCATTAGTCGATGCAAATGCCGCGTTAAAACAACAGCAAAACGCCCATACTCAACATCAAAGTAGTGATAAGCCGCAACAAACAGAGGCTGAGCTTACAGCGCAGTTAACGACACTAACCGAGCAACAAAACGCACTGCAGCAATCACAACTGGAGCTCAATACCGCGCTTGCGCAGCATAACCAAAACAGTAAAGCGCTGCAAACCAAACAACAGCAACTCGCCACCTTGCAACAGCAAGTTGAGCAATGGCATCTGTTAAATAAAGTGCTGGGGGATGCAACGGGTAAGACCATGCGAAATTTAGCACAAACCCAAACCTTAAAAATATTACTGCATTATGCCAATAGCCATTTGCGAACACTGAATAAACGCTATGAATTAACAGCCATAGAGCAAAGCTTAGATATTGCGATTGTTGATAAAGACATGGCCGATGAACAGCGCTCGGTAAATACGCTCTCCGGTGGTGAGTCGTTTTTAGTGTCGCTGGCACTAGCGTTGGGGCTTGCTTCGCTGTCATCAAATAAAGTTAGTATTAATTCTTTGTTTATTGATGAAGGCTTTGGTACGTTAGACAGTGAAACACTCAGTATTGCCATGGATGCACTTGATTCATTACAAGCGCAAGGGCGTAAAGTCGGAGTTATCTCCCATGTCTCACAAATGACCGAACGGGTTGCAACGCAGGTTCATGTAGCCAAAAAGCCCGGTGGTTATTCAACTGTCTCTATAATTTAAAGGATTGATTTGATGCCAACATTTACACATGAAGAAGCTAACGAGTACGATTCACGGATCACTCGTTTAGTCCCAGGTTATGATTTATTACATACAACAACAGCTGTACAGCTAAAAGCAACTCTGGGCGATAATGCACATATTCTAGTTGTCGGTTCAGGCACCGGAAAAGATATTGCTGAGCTTGCCGCACTCAATCCAAGCTGGCATTTCACAGCTCAAGATATTTCAACGGATATGCTCAATATTGGTCAAAAACGCTTTGCAGATTTAGGAATAAGTGATCGCGTAAAGATCCATGTTGGCGCTGTTGAGCAATTAACTGATACTTTTGATGCCGCATTGTGTTTATTGGTACTGCATTTTGTAGCCGATGATGGCGATAAAAAATCACTACTTAGAGCCGTTGCCAAACAATTAAAGCCATCTGCGCAATTGTATTTAGCAGATTTAATGCGCCCAGAAACAAGCTTTGAACGTGATGCACAGTTTAGTCTTTGCCAACAGTTAGGATTAACTGATATTGGGGTAGAGCGAATGAAGCATAATTTTGAGCATGAGTTTTATCCGTTAGACCGATTACGTCTTTCGGAGCTACTCGATAATGCAGGCTATAATGCGCCTAAATTGTATTTTAAAGCGCTAGGCTTTAGTGGCTATGTAATTCAAAAACGTTAAGAGTTTTAATAAGCTCAACCTATACAAGTACTGGTTGAGCTTATTAGTAAACTTTAATGTTGTTAAAACTCAACACACTGGTAATTATGCTAGCGAATTAGTTATTACCGCCTTACCTGTACCTATAAACTTGACTTCAACTGAAATACTGGTAGGCTATACGTTCATCTTTTACAGGACGTAAACTAATGAAAAAATGGATTTTTATCTTAGTGGCGCTGAGTTTGTCGCCCTTATACATAGCAACAACTACAGCAAATACTGCACAACCATCATTAAAACCCACGGCTCCCCCCTTAACTGACCCCCTGTTGTTAACTGATTTAGTTAAGTCCCCCATTGCAGGTTTAACGCTCGAGTCATATTTTCATCACCATTATAAAAAACAAACCGCCTGGCATGAAGTTTATCGACCGCAACAACGCTGCAACGTGCAGCTAAGCAATGCAGATAGGGCTATTTGGTGCAAAAAAGGGATAGCTGCTGTTACGCCACTGCAGTTAGATAAGCAATCGGATAGCACCTCAAAACGCGCAGAAGCTCACCCTGATGATCAGGTATTCGAAATCATCTTGCCCAAACACAAACCACAATCCTTTGATTTTTTAGGCCAACAGATCACCCAGCAAACACACGTAAGTTTATTACAGCAAGTTTCGCCTTTACTAGGTATTGCGCTTAGCTGTTTATTGATCGTTATTACTGTTGCACTTTTTCACTGGCGAGAAACAATAAAATCACGCGCTAATACTGTTCAAAACCAATCAAAATAACCTTGTCAGCGCGTTTAGCTACAGCATGTAGGCTATCTTTCATCCGTTTTCAATTGTTTTGCTCGTTCTTCAGCAGCGATCAGTTTGGCTGATTTAGGCATTGTTTTTTTCGGCGCTATAGTCGGCTTTTCGGTTGAGTTTGGATCCCAGCTTGGATCCAGCGATAAGTTCGCAAATGGGTTCGCTTTTTGCTCACTCGACTGTGACTCAGCAGGCTCTGCACACTCATTATTATGGAGTGCTTGCTCTTGCTGTTCGGCGGCAAGCTCTTGATTAAGCGCTGCAAGTGCTTTCGCAATATCATCATTGCTGTCAGCCGCCGTAGGCTCAGTACTTTCAAAGTCTTGGCTGCATGAATCATCAAGCAGCTCAACTGCCACCGTGCTGTTAAATATTTGCTCTGAGCCATCTTCATCATTTTCAAGCTCTGTGCCTTCAGGCTGCTTTGTAGCAACGATTTCAGCGTCTTCATCTGCTGCAAACAGCATGGTATCAATACTGCTTTCATCGACGTTAACAGCCGTTGAAGTGAATGCTGTTGCAGTGTCAGCAGCAAGCTTAGTTTTGTTAGTTATGGTTGCGTTAGTAATGGTTTCATTGCTTCGTTGCTTTTCAAGCGCTGCACTAGGTTGTTGGCCAGGTAATGGCGCATCAGGATCAAAAGTACGCACTTCAGGCTCTTTGAAGTCGTGCTCATTACTAAAAATGCGTTGCGTTAGTTTATTTTGGTTTGGTATAGCTGATTTATTTGGCTGTTCCTCAGCGGTGCTGACGAGCGGGGCAGCTATGTTTGTGTTATTTTCGACTGTTGCAGGTGCTGAATTTTTCTTCGCACGTAAACGCAGCAATAGCAATCCAGCTAATAACAATACGGCTAATAACAATAAACTTGGCATTAACAATGAACCCGTATCAGCATCGCCACTACTAGCATCAGTATTCATAGCCGTAACTGGCGGTAAGGCAATAACAGGGGCTGCATTTAGCCGCTCAGCTTGCTCATTAATAGCCTCATCGCTAAATTCTGCCGCTGGTGTTGCAACTTCACGCGCTGCTATCGCAGCGTCTGGCACAGCTGCTGATACGGTTTCGCTTGGCGTTGTTTGATTTAACTTTGCTTGTGATGTGCTTGCCTCTGCGCTGCTGTCAAGGGGGTTTACAGCCGTACTCGGTTGCTCAGTAGCCAAGGTGTTGCTGTCTTCTGCTTGCTTAGTAACTGGCTCCGGCATTGTGCTTTTTGGTGCTGTGATCTGTGGTTGCGACTGTTCAACTGGCGGCGGATTACTACAGTTTTTATCGTAATCTCTGGCCGCATTACGATAACTGCGACTGCTGGTGTTATCACTGTATTGCTGCATCTGTTGTTTGTACAAAATGCACATAGCTTCGCTGTATTTTGCAAAGCTATTAAAACTGCAAGTAAGTATAATAAAAAGGCCAAGCCGTGATAAGTAAGTGAGCATAATTCTATTAAGCAAAATAACACAATACTCTCAGTTTAATTGTACTGCGCAAATTTATCTAGCTGTGAATTTCACTAATCAATCACCATTAAAGTCCGATATTCATCATAAGCAAACTGATCAGTCATACCGCTGATATAGTCTTGAATAAAGCGACAGCGATAATAAAATTCGTATGCAATCACATGATCCGGCTCAGCTTGCATCGCATCGATGGCGTGCAGATAAGTGTTTAAATGCTTTTTTGACAGTTTTTGCAGCAAACGGGTTTCAATTAAGAAGCGGCTATCGCCCTTGATCACTCGTTTAAAGTTATCGTGACTTAACTGGAGTAAGGGCTTATAACAATCCAATAACCCCGTAATAATACGATATCCTTGTAACTCTAACTTACCCACTTCTTTGTGAGAAAACACATACTCAAAGGCCACTTGTTTTAAAGTGCTGGTAATAGCGTGCAAATGGCTGCGATCTTCTAATAATGCTTGATTAAAGTCGCCGTGATAGACCGCCTCTATATTATCTATAAACCGTTTTGCAGCATAATTAACTAACGGATGAAGCAAGCTTACCCGTAAATAAATGAAAAATTCACTGTTGAAGTTATACGACTGTAATTTGGCTTTTTCTAAAGCGTAATTAACTGCTTTATCAACCATATGCTGATGCTCAACAGCATCAATAGTATAGTTAATGAGTACTTTTTTATAATGTAGTTTAAGTTTATCGCAAAGTAGCTCAACGCTAATAATGCCTTTTTCCACGGCATCTTCAATATCCGCTAAACAATAGGAAATATCATCCGCTGCTTCCATAATGTAACTGGCAGGGTGACGACATTGTGGATCTATTTCGAGCTCTTTTTGCAATCGCTCTACAAAGTTTTTTTCGCTGTAATAAAAACCGACTTTTTTCATCAGATAATCTTTATCACGGGGTATATCTTCTTTAGCCATACTGGCCGGACGCGTGTATTTTAAAATAGCCGCGCTTTGGCTGTAAGTTAAATTCAGCGATAGCAACGAATGAATAATACGAATACCTTGCGCGTTTCCCTCAAAGTTAGCTATATCGTGGGCTAAATGCTTAAAGATCACCCCAATACCGGTATGCGGATCACCGCAACGTGCAGGAGTCAGTGCCGACAAATTTTCCTTAAACCAGTGGTTAATTGCCGCTTCACCAAAATGACCAAATGGCGGATTACCAATATCGTGCATCAAGCAGGCCATTTCGACTAGGCTTTCCAGTGGTCGCTCCAAACCGGTCAGCCCATATTCCGCCTGTTGTTTAGTGGTCAAATTAGCAAAAATACGCTGCACAATAAAACGCCCCACTTGTTGTACTTCAAGTGAGTGGGTAAGCCGAGAGCGCACCGCGGCATTGCGCTCAAGTGGAAATACTTGGGTTTTTTGTTGTAAGCGACGAATTGCCGCACTGTTGATAATACGCCCACGATCGCTTTCAAGCGCTGTTTGTAAATTAGGGGTCGAACGCTGCTCACGTGCAGAGGTGATTTTTTTACTAAAGTCGATCATCGTCACTCCTTTATTAATAACTTTAATCTAACAGCTTGGAGAATAAATGAGAATTGATAATTAACTTTTAAAATAAAGCCTTATGTATGTCACAAATGCATATTACACTGCACTCTGTCACTTTTTTAACTCAACATTGCTTTAACCAAGGTGGTTTCCAAATGAAGTTTTTGGTTTTTTCAGTTCTATTATTTTGCTTTGTCAGTAATGTACATGCATTACAAAACCCAAATAACACGGTCGTGCTTATTTCGCTGGATGGCTTTCGCTGGGATTACATTGAAAAACACGACGCCCCTCATTTAGCCGCTATCGCTAAATCAGGGGTTCGAGCAAATAAAATGCAGCCAGTGTATCCAACTAAAACCTTTCCTAATCATTTATCTATCATTACCGGTTTGTTACCTATTAACCACGGAGTAGTGGATAATCGTTTTTGCGACAGCAAACGCAACGACTGCTATAGCATGGGTAAAGGTAAAGACGACAGCACTTGGTTTAGTGGCATTCCACTTTGGAACCTCGCGACTATGCAAGGGCTAAAATCAGCAAGCTATTTTTGGCCCGAATCAGATGCACGTTTTAATGGTATGACACCTGATTATTACTATCACTATTCAAAACACAGTGATTACCAAAACCGTATAGAGCAAATTATCCAATGGCTAAAACTCCCTGCACCACAGCGCCCACAATTAGTCATTAGCTATTTTTCATTAGTTGATAGTATGGGGCATAAATACGGGCCAGATGCTGAGCAGACAAAACAAGCGGTGCAGCAAGTCGATGCCTTAATGGGGCAATTACAACAGCGCCTAACAGCCCTTGAGCAAGATGTTAACTTGGTTATTGTCTCTGACCATGGCATGAGCGCCGTTGCGCCAAACCAAAGCATTGCCATCAGTAGCTTACCCAAAGATGATAAATTTATGGTTAAAAATACCGGCCCACGCGTGCTAATTTATGCCAATGAAAACACCACAGCAGCAGATATCAGCGCTTATAAAGAACGCTTAAACAAAGCGGCGAAAGGCCGTTACATAGTCCTAACTGATAGCCAGCGAGCGCAGTATCATTATCAAAATAATGGCCGTACTGGCGATATTATTTTACAAACCACAGCACCAAAAACCTTCGCCGATACTGGCAAAGTTAACTATTTAGGTACCCATGGCTACGCGTACAGCGATGATATGGCGGCAACCTTTATTGCTAATGGCCCCGCATTTAAACAAGGCATTACCCTTGATAAAGTCAATAATCTCGATATTTATCCTATGATTGCTAAAGTATTAGGGATTGAGGTATTGAGTAAAATTGACAGTGATGGGGCTACACTTTGGCCGGCCTTAAATAACTAGCCTGAGCTCAGGACAAGCTATCTTTAGCGCCAGTGTTCATCGCTATCTGCGTTGCATATACTGGCGCTAGTTAGCGCCAGTAAAAAGAGCGCAACTGCGCTCAAAAGGGAAAAACAATGTACTAAAAATAACGCTTATTTAAAGTTAGCAATACTGTTTTTAGTCTCGTTCACTGTGCGCCAAGCAAACGACTCGCCAGTTACACCATAAGAAAGACCATTCACGCTCCAACTTGGATTAGAAAAATAATCGTATTGTGTGGCGCTACCAAATACATGCGGGTACGCCATTATACTGGCGAATTGATTTTGCACACCATGACCCATACCATCTACATATACACCACCTGAGGTGTCACCTTGTTTACGTGAATGCAGTAAGCCTTGATTGTGACCCAGCTCATGCACAAACGTTGTCGCCCCACAATCTACTGCTGTAATACTATACATACTGTTACTTGACGAGCTGTATAAACTCCCGTTACTGCCATTACCAACCCACGCAATACCGCAGGAAATTAGATTACTGCCTGCACTTTGACCAGTACCAAGCACAGCGACCATATCTGCCCCCCAGCTATTACGTAAACCTTGAATATAGCTACTATTAGTTACTGAGTTTAACCAACTGCTCGAAGGTGTAATAGCATGGTTGCCTAAGTTTTCGCTACCGACTAAACGTAACGTAATATCAACCCCATTTTGGCTATATACTTGGTTACTAAAGGCAATGTACTGGTTGATTTTAGTGTTAATGTTGGTGGTGGCAGCTGCCGCTTGATCGGTATATAAAATCGCAATATCAATGGTCGCCGCTTGGCTAGTTGCAGTCATACCTAATGCACAAAATGCAGCTAAAGTGGTTAGTCGTTTGTTCATCTTATTTCCTTGTTAGTTGTGTTTTATTGGCTTATAAAAATTACGCGTGATGAATTTTTATAAGCTATTAGCCTCAGCTTTTGGAGCAAAAGGATCATCCCCATCAATGGGCTGAGCAGCGGGTTGATTGGTTACTTGGTGTTCAATATGGTTTTTATAGAGGTCGCGCTTAGCCGCTAACCAGCCATATTGCCCTTTACTTTCAAACACGTAATTACCACTCGGGGCAGTAAATTGGCCATATACAGCATCTTTTCCGATAGTCAGCACTGTGGTATGAAAACGTCCATCAGCACCAATAACGCTGCCAAATACACTTTTATCGCCATTACTGGCGGCAATCACATTAGTCACTTCGGCGCTAAAAGTTTCAGCCGTCTGCGGGATCGCTAAATCAAAGCTATCACCTTGCTTAAGCTCTCTAAGTGCAGCCAAGTCAAATTCAACATAGGCTTCATTTTTTAAATCAGTCGGTAATACACCAGCCGCTTTAAGTACCTGCTTAGCTTTATCTGATGGACGGTTGATGGCATCAAACTCGCTATCACTTTGCAGCGTATTTGCAGGTGTTGTTGCGCTTACACTCGGTAATGATTTACTAGGCAAAGGTTTAGTGACTATTGGTGCTGCAACTACAGCAACATTTTTTTCATTCATTGGCGTAACCGTAGCTGTTTTCACCTCTTCGTGAATAGCGTATTCATAGATAAAAAATACACTAAGTGGGACAATGACAATAAATGCAATAGCTGCCTTCATTTGTTTCTCTTCCAGATCCAAAGGTTAATTTGGTGTTAACCTTAAATCGAAACAAAAAAAATCGCAAGCACAAAACTGTTACCGATAACAAAAACATGAAAATAAATATTTTCAGACTAATCTGAGTGTTAATAATAAGTTCAGTTGCAATTGTGGAAAAATAATTTGAACGGCCTAAATACCACGCCATTCAATTAACAATAAGTTATCATTTTTACCTTTTTTCGCTTGATTGCTCTATTTTCCATTAATGCACTTTTGTAACGCTGTAAATGATGGGTAATTCAAAAAATAAATTATCGTGACGATAAAATTTATTTGTTTTACTACTGATCCGACGAGCTTCATACTCCGCGTCTTTTGCCGCAGACTCTGCCCCATCACGAGCGCCGGTGAATATCTATCGCGTAGTGAGCCATTTTTCTGTGAGCTGCGAACTAAACTCAAGAGGAATAACCATGCGTGGTTGGATCATTTACAAAGACAGTGCAGGCCTACTTAAACAAGAAACTTACGAAGTAGAGCGCCTATTAGCAGCCGCTCAGGAAGAGGGCATTGATTTACAAGTTTTCTCACCCGATCAATTTGATTTGACCATCACTCGAGAAGACGGTAAAAGCATTTTGATTGATGGCGTAACCACCATTTTACCTGACTTTGTAATTCCCCGCATGGGTGCCAGCACCACCTATTTTGCGCTGGCAATTATTCGCCATCTTGAGCGCTTAGGTGTGTACTGCGTTAACAGTTCACAATCAATTGAAACCGTAAAAGACAAATTATTTGCACAACAAATTTTAGCCGAACGTAACTTACCAACCCCCAATACGATGCTGGTGAAATTTCCGGTCAATATTGACTTAGTAGACAGACAAATTGGTTTTCCGGTGGTGATAAAAACGCTGTCTGGTTCGCAGGGCAGTGGCGTATTTTTATCAAAATCAAAAGGCGAATTTGATGATTTAATGCAGCTGATTGAAGCGGCTAATCCACAAGCGAATATTATTTTACAACAATTTGTTAAATCAAGTCATGGTCGAGATTTGCGAGTACTTACTATCGGTGGTCGCGCTGTGGCATGTATGGAGCGTAACTCAGGTGGTAAAAACTTCAAAGCGAATGTGAGCGCCGGCGGTACAGGCAAACCACACCCAATCACGCCCGAAATTGAATGGCTAGCGACCCAAACCGCGAATGTACTAAACCTTGATGTGGCAGGCATTGATTTATTATTTGACGATAATCACTTTAAAATCTGTGAAGCAAACTCAAGCCCTGGTTTTGAAGGCTTAGAAGCCGCATTGGGGATTAACGTAGCGCGTGAAATTTTACATTTTATTCGTATTCGTTTAGGTATTTTTGACCGTCCTGAGAAGTTAAATTTAAGCTTAGATGAAAGCACTGATACTGTCACCGAATTGCCAACGCCAAAAGCGATTTTAAGCGCTGTCACTAAGTAAAATTGAGGCACTAAATCCATCACTATCACTGTGTAAATTAAGTTGCAGTTGGTGACGGGAGCAGATTGCCTGCACTGTTGCCAACCCTAAACCAAAGCCTTCATATTGACGAGCTGGATCGGCACGGTAAAAACGTTTCGTCAGCTGAGTAAGCTGTTCTTGACTCACCCCTTTACCGCTATCACTGATAGTGATAGAGCGAGGATCGCTATAAATAACGATACTAGCGCCAATCCCCGCATATTTAATTGCGTTATCTAATAGGTTAAACAATGCCTGAAACAATAGATTTTTATCCCCTTGCAGGTGCATAACCCCATGACTATCAAGCTTAATTGTTTGCTGCTGTTGTTCGGCACTGGGTTGTAACATTTCAATTAGATCAGTGAGCAGTAACTGGCAGTCAACTTGTTGCATTGCCATTGGAAATTTACCATGCTCGAGCCGTGTTAGTTTTAACATAGCGTCAAAGGTATTAATAATAGTGTCAAGCTGCTCAATATCTACGCCCATCTCAGGGTGACGCAGGGCTTGTTGCTCAAGGTTTAGCCGTAATCGCGTTAACGGGGTTTTTAGGTCATGGGCAATGTTATCGGTGATCCCTTGCACTAAGGCAAAGTTCTCTTCTAGCGCATCAAGCATGGTATTAATATGCGCACCTAAGCGGTCAAACTCATCGCCTTTTTGATGGTGTTTAATACGTGCCGATAAATCGCCATTTTGCACTTGTTCCGCCGTATTATTAAAGTAATGCACACGGCGTAAATGCCGTCTGGCAAATATATAGCCAAACACCCCAGTTAATAACAAACTAATTAAGCATGCCCATAAAGCAATGGTTTTAAACTCAACAATTAACCGTTGCAGGTGTTCGGTCGCGGTCGCAAGCACAATATCGCCATGTTGGGTTTGCACTATGCCAGTGGTTAATAAGCGAATTTGCCCACGTTGTGCGTCCAATACCGGAAAAACCACTGTACGTGGCAAAGTAGGGATATTCTCTGGCAAAAAACTTAACTGCTGACTTTGCTCGCTCTCACTTTGCCAAAATATAAGTAAATCACCTTCACTACGAAATACCTCTAGTTGCGCAAAAAAACTATCTGCAGAGAACTCACTCGCAAGGCCTTCGATCCTAACTTGCTCAGCGGCGAGGCGTCGTTCAACTTGGCGACTTTGTTCACCTAATAAAAGTTGATAGATCAGCACAACCGTCAATGCCAGCATCACCGCCATAATAACAGCAAAGCCGAGCGTTAAACGCCATACGGAACTATTCCGCGGATCAAATTGACGCCAAATGGAATCGTTAACCGGCATAATTTTGCTCTTTAGCAAGGCGATAGCCCACCCCGCGAATGGTTTCAATATGAACTCCGGCATCGAATTGCTGTAACTTTTTGCGTAGCCGTGCAATGTGAACATCAATAACGTTGGTGCCAGGATCAAAATGGTACTCCCATACAGCTTCAAACAATAGTGTACGGGTGACGAGCTTACCTTGATGTTCTAATAAAAAGCGTAATAACTTAAATTCTTTTGGCTGTAAGCTCAGTGCTTGTCCAGCGACTTCAGCTTTGTGATTGGCGTAATCTACCTGTAAGTTTGCTAAACGAAGAATAGTATTAAGCGGTGGGTGAGCAACTTGACGTTTAATCAGATTTTCTGCGCGAATAGCCAGCTCTGAAAATGCAAAAGGCTTTACAAGGTAATCATCACCACCGGCTTTTAGCCCAGTAACACGATCATCAACTTTATCAAGCGCGGATAAAATCAGTACCGGTGTTGTTTTTCCTGTCGCTCGCAAAGCTGCGAGTACTTGCAGACCATCAAGTTTCGGTAACATCCGATCCAGAATAATAATGTCATATTCTTCACAGGTACTCAGCAATAAACCTTGTTGCCCATCCGCCGCAGTATCAACCGTATAGCCTTGTTCACTAAACGCTTTATAGAGAAAATCACGATTTTGCTTGTCGTCTTCGATCAGCAGTAATTTCATTAGTCAGTTCAACTTAGTTTAATCAATAGACAAAATAGCCGCTTAGTTACCCCAACGCAGCAAAGGCAGATCTTTGCCCGTTGCCAAATCAATGGCTTTTTTATGCCGTCCTTGTGCTGTGATAAAGGTGGCCACCATGTAAGTCACGCCCATATCTTGTTCAAGCTGGGCTTCAATAAGGTATTGATGAGCAGGATCATGCATTTTGCGCACTAAGCCTTGCATGGTATAGCCCTTATGACGCATTAACTCTGCCGCGGCAATTTCTTCTTGTTCATCAAGCTCAGGGGCGTTGTACTCAAGTTCAATCAAGCTGCCGTTTTGATCTACTAATAACTCAATAAAGCGTGCACTACTAGCTTGATATAATGTGACCTCATACGTGGTATTGCCTTTTTCAAACTCAAGCTCAAACTCCACGATCACGGCTTTATTACTGTATTCGTTCTCAATTTTTTGTAATATGGCGCTCGGCGTTGGCGCGTTTGCTTGATCCAGTTTTGCAAAAATAGCGGAGCTGGCAGCAATACTCATTGAGGTGACAAACAATAAGCTAACTAGCAATAATTTTTTCATGTACTTACCTCAAACCACAGCCGTTATTAGCAACGGCTGTGGCATTTTCAATTAATCGTCAAGTCGACATGCTGTAACTTGATCCTCTGCAACCCATTGGCATTCAAGTTCAACATACTGATCAAGGTATTGATCGAGTGAGTTATCCTCACTTACATAACCCCATAAGCTAGCTTGCATGTTTTGATCTGCACTGACAAAACCAGTTAGATTAAGCGGCTCATTGCCATCCATTAGCTCAACTTCGCTAACGGTTTGTTTATCATCGGCGATAATACCCTCAAGTTCAAGCCATCGGCCCTCTATGTTATTTAACGTTAAGCCATCATCAAATACGGTTTGGTTATTGAGCATAAATTCAATACCATTGATTGTCGCAACGCTCTGTGTGTAAGTCACTAACCCTGTAACTGAAAAAGCGCTGTTGCTGTTCACAACATCATTTGCTGATCCAAACTCAATCTCTTGCGCTACAAACCTGTTATTTGCTTGCTGCCATAGGGCATCAATCTCAACAAACCGTCCAATCGCTAGATCAGCTACCGTTCCATCATCATAACGCGTTTGCGCATTTAAACTGACTTGCCATTGCCCATTAATAGTCATTAAGGTTGAATCATTGTTTAGCCACGTAATTTGCCCCGCTAACTGGCTATCCGTGTCATCATCAAAACTACTGTGTTGCTTGGCATCAACTTCGTTTGCCAACAACTGTTGGCCATTCATAAACCCTTCAACTTCAACGAATTGTCCATTAACAAGAGGCCCATCCACATCTGCTTGTTGATAATTAACCATAATATTCCCTAACGAGAATGTCCTTTGTTGGGTATTAAGTGCAGAGATTACCCCTTCGACTTCAAGCTCAGTTTGGGGATCACTGATTGGCTGCTGGTAGGTCACTGTTAACCTGTTGTAAGCACTGTTATAACCACTTACTTCAACTAAATCACCATCCTTTATCGTGCTGCTATCAAATCCTGTTAATCTCACACCAGCAATATTAATAACGTTACCTTGAACCTGCACTGGGCCTTTAAAATTAGGATCGTAATCAATTTCCGTCGCGTGGCTGCCATTGGTTTCTACTGCAACCATCATGCCTTTTTTCAAGTCACTCAATGAGCCATCTACACCATCAATCTCCACCTCGGCATTACTTGCCGGGATCTCATGCTGATTTACTGTAATTGTTGTTGCTGTAGTTGCGGTTAGCTCACCAATTAGTACGCTTGGTAACTGTGCTGTAGGCGTAGTAAGCTCATTGCTCTGTGAATTACTACTGCCACAAGCAGTTAATGCGAGTGTCAGTGCTGATAATGAAATAATCTGAGTGATTGTTTTGTGCTGGCTGTGCATAATTAACTCCAAATTTAGTCGGCTGAATAAGCTGTTTATGCCAAGCACTATAACCGGCCATAAATATCAGCAAGGTGGAGAGAACATTAAATTTTGTTAATGTTTACTTAAGCGAGTAATACCTTAGTCAAAAATAGCTTACTGCGACTAGCATCACTGCAATATTTATGTATAACTAGAGCGATAAGACTTATCGCTTTAGGAATTCCATGCAACTTTCAAATCAGCTATTAAATCGCTTAACCGCAGGCTTAGTCGCTGTGATCATTGGTTTTACCAGCTCAATCGCTCTTATTTATCAAGTCGTTATTGTACTCGGTGGCACTGCTGACTTAGTTGCCAGCTGGGTACTGATGTTAGGGCTTGCGATGGGAGTTACCTCAATTGGTTTATCGTATTATTATAAAATTCCTATTTTAATTGCATGGTCAACAACCGGCGCCGCTTTACTGATCACCAGTGCCCAAGGCTATAGTTTAAACCAAGCGGTGGGCGCATTTATGTTTAGCGCCTTATTAGTGTTTATTTCCGGTATTACTGGCTGGTTTGCAAAAATAATGGAGCATATTCCCAGCCAAATTGCCTGCGCTATGCTAGCGGGTGTGCTGGTGACATTTGGCATTGATGTATTTAACTTTATGAGTGAAAAACCGTTACTCATAGGGGTTATGGTATTGGTCTATTTGATCTGTAAACGACTCATGCCACGTTTTACTATGCTCATGGTGCTAATTGCAGGCTTTGTGATGGCAGGCGTCACAGGGCAAATTGATACCAGCAACTGGCAATGGAAAATGAGTGAGTTTGCGTTTATTAGCCCTGAATTTAATTTACAAGCAATGATTAGCGTGGGTATTCCGCTTTATATTGTCACTATGACCTCACAGAACTTACCCGGTATTGCGGTGTTAAAAGCCCATAATTACCCAGCCCCCGTTTCTGCGGCGCTCAACGTGACCAGCCTTACTAATATTTTGATCGCCCCTTTTGGTGGTTACGCCATTAATTTAGCAGCCATTACCGCAGCAATTTGCATGAGCGAAGACGCTGACAGCGATCCTAACAAACGCTACTGGGCAAGTATTGCAGGCGGTGGTTTTTATATTTTGATGGCCATTGCAGCAGCGACGTTAGTAGGGTTAGTCGCAAGTCTACCGCAAGCGCTAATTTTAGCTCTCGCTGGTATAGCCTTATTTACCACCATTGCATCGAGCTTACAGCAAGCGTTGTCAGACAGTTATTATACGGAAGCGGCGATGATCACCTTTTTAGTGACGGCTTCTGATCTTACTCTGTTCTCTGTTGGCTCTGCATTTTGGGGCATACTTGCAGGCGGGCTGACTTTATGGCTGATCCCACGAAAATAACACCCGTAATAAACCAGCTTGCGCATCGTTGAGTAGCCATTGTGCTAATTAGTGTTTATAAACTCACGCCCACAGTGATCATTATTTAAACACACTTAGTATAACAAGATAATAACCGCCCTAGTGCATAAGGAACTGACTAAGGCGGTTATTATTCAACTATTCAAAAGTATGGTGACGCGTCACACTAAACCGATTAAGAATATGGTGCATAATATACACCGCACATAAGCTAACGATGATTGCCACAGAAACCGATGAAAATCGATACAGCGCACTGTAAATCAAGTCTTGCCCAGGCCCAAGTGACTGACCAAATAAAATTCCAAAGGTAGTTATGATACCAAAACCAACACCTGGGATCCCGCCGCCGATAATATGATAACGGCTAAATATAAAGGTCAAAATCCACAATATCAGCGCTGGAAAAAGCAAAATATCAGTGTGGTTATATAAAAATAACTGCGACACCAACGCTAAGTTACAGCCAATTAGAGTACCGATTGCTCGTTGCCAACCAGCCATACCAGCCGCCTTCCAACACAACGGAAACAAAATTAAAATCGAGGCTGCTTGCGCTGATATTGAGTCTTGCAAATCAAACACCTGAAACAGTACAAATGACAGCGTCGCGACAGTTGCACATAACAGTACTTCATGGCGAATGCTCTCTTTTGCTTTAGTTGGCATTACGCGAGCTTGACGCGGGGCAACATCAGGAAACATAAAGTGCATTAATACCGCAGTCAGTACCGTGACTACAACCGCTAAACCATTGCTTATAATTAGCGGATAAATACTGGTGCCATTGCCGACATAACTGGCAAAGTGCAATTGAATAGATAAACTCACCACACTCAAAGCACCAAATAAAAAGTTAGCTCCACGGCTCATTTGATAAAATAAAAACGTAAATGCTAAAAAGCTCAACATGGTCATAACCACAGGTAAATGTGAAAACAACCCTTGCACAATCAACACAAATAATGCGCTAAATGCGGCACTGGCAAAAAACTGACGAATAATATGCGCATTTAAAATCGGCACTAAACCAAGTAACAACATAGGATAAACGGTAAAGAAAATCCCATTAGGCCAATTCATTAACTTACACAAACTAAAGCCTAGGGCACTGCCACCGGCGATACGAAGTGCTTGACGAAGGCCATTTTTATCAAGGACATATGGTGCTGACATGACGTCCCCTTAATAAATAAAATGCAATAAGCTGATCAAACGAATTTGTGCACTGGCACACCATTGGCCTATTGTAGATTCAGGTAATAATTGCACTGTTGCCCGCGCCCCACTTGGTAACTTACTGAGTAATTGCGGCTGTTCTAAATTAATATGAATACGTTGACGCTGCGCATCCCTCACCCAACGATTGCTATTTTCGGTGCTGCTAAGTAAACCATTCGCACTAAGTTGACCATCACTTACACCCGCTTCAAATGAGCCAATATTGGCGTCAAAAACCTGCCCAGGGAGTGCATCAAATGTGACTTTAGCTCGACTCCCTAAGGCAAAATTTGCCAATGATTTCTCACGAAAATCAGCCACTAAATCGGCTTTGTTTGCCACAATGGCTAACATTGGCTGGCCTTTACTAGCAAAGGTCCCCGTGCTCACTTGCAAGTTTGCTACTTTACCATCGGTATCTGCAGTCACTGTGCTGTACGATAAATTAAGCTCTGCTTGGGCCAATTGATTCCGCGCATGACGCAGCGCAAGGTTGTCATCTCCTAATTGACCTCGTGCTAATTTTGCCTCGGTTAATTGCGCCTCGATCGCCGCCACATTGGCTTTGCTCGATTGAAAATTAGCACTGATGGTTTCATATTCTTGCTCTGATATAGAGCGTTTTTTCAATAAGGATTCACTGCGATCAAATAACAATTTTTGCTCATGCAATTTGGCATTACCCGCAGCCAGCTGTGCTTCGATCGCCTTAACACTGCTATCTAAGCGCTGGTTTTGTAACTGCGCATCGGCAAAAGCCAGTTGTGCTTGCTCAACCGCTAATTGAAATGGTGCCGCTTCAATTAAAAATAATCTCTCGCCTTTGTTTACCGCTTGATTATTGTTCACCAACACTTGATTAACACGGCCACTAACTTGCGGCGTTACTTGTACAACCGGGTGATAAACTCGCGCTTGTGGCGTCACGGGTAAATACATATCAGCCACTACAAAATAGGCAAATAATAAGATAAACCCAACTAATGATATTTTTACATAGCGGGCAAATTTTTGATCTGGTGTCATTCTTTATTTCTCTTGGCTTAAAAGTGTTAAACAACGGCGCGCATTCTCTTCCATTTGCACTAGTCCATAAGCCATCGTATCTAGTTGTGCTGTGGTTAGTCCTGCATACAGCTGTGTTTTCACTTCCGCCATTATGCCTCTAAGTGCTTCTAATAATTGTAGCCCTTGTTCAGTAAAATAAATTTTACGGCTGCGTTTATCTAGCTCATCAACACGACGAACAATGATCGCTTGCTGCTCTAATTGCTTAACAGTGCGTGTTAATGAAGGCATTTCAATGCCGAGGCTAGTCGCGAGCGCTTGCTGTGTAACACCTTGCTGTAAATGATCAATATGGATCATCGCCGTCCAGCGAGATTGGGTTAACCCCAAAGGCTCAACAGCTAACGTGACGGCGTCACGACAGAGTCGAAAAACACGGCCCATGCTACCGCACAAGCTGAGATCGAGGGTTTCATGAAAAGGTAAGGGAATAGTCATGATGGCTCCATTTAATTAGCGTGCTAACCATTTTAAACTAGTTAGCACGCTAAGTAAATGTTGCCGTGGTACTTTAGCTTTAATAGCCAGCAAGCTGGCCATTAAGTAGCGAATTTAAAAATTAAGTAGGTTAGCAGGAGAGTATTGATCAGTCAGAATTTTAGTGTCACTTGGCCAGTCTTGATTATTTTTGGTGGACTTCATGCCTTTACTAATCGCTTTAATATCCACATCATAAGGGGACAATAACGGACGTAATTTTTTTACACGCTCTGCAATACTTTGCTCTGTTGGCATGTTATCAAAGCCTGCCAAAATAATGCGGTTACTGTTTTTTTCAGTGATAACATTAATGAAGTCACCGAATACAGCATGGTAAGTTGCCGATTCATGTTCATACAGCTTACTTGATGAAAACGTATTAGCAGCCACAATACCATTAGGCGAGAGCACGCTTTTTACTTCCTCAAAAAACTCTTTCGTCAGTAAGTGCTCAGGGATGTAATCACCATTAAAGGCATCGAGAATAATCCAATCATATTGCTGCTGCTTAAGTGCGGCGCGTTTTATAAAAATACGCCCATCTTGAACTTTTGAAGTCACTTTATCAGTTTCTTTAAAATCAAAATAATCACGCGCGACCTTGATCACCGCAGGGTCTATTTCAACATTTTCAATGTTAGCAGCAGGGTATAGCTCATGGATCACATTTGATAAAGAGCCACCGCCAAGGCCTATAATCAGTACATTTTGCGGATTATCTATCATCAATAAACTGGCAAAGGTGAGCTTAGTATAGTTAAACACTAACTTTTGAGGCTTGCTTTTATACATGCAGCTTTGGCTACTGCTACGGGTTTTTTCGTCAAACTTTAAACAACGTAAATCACCGTTTTCTTCCACCAAAATATTACGATAAAGCGAACGCTCTTGGTGAATAACGTCAGCGTAAGCACTAAAAGCTGTTAACAATAAGGCAGCCATAACCCACTTAAACATGTTTACTCTCCTTGTTAGTTAATTGATTGACTGCAATCGCCAGCAAACCTAGGAACCCCAAGGTAGTGGCGAAGCCTAAAATAATGGTATTCACATCAAACGCGAGCACCATATAAAACGAGGTAATAATAGTGCCGAGCGCACTGCCTAAGGTGCTGACAAAATATAAACCACCCGCAACTTGGCCGCTGTGTTCGCTATCGGTCACTAATAAACGCACTGAATAAGGAGAGATCATGCCAAGGATGATCGTTGGAATAAAAAATAACGCGGTAGAAGCTAGCAATGAGCCATAGCGGCTATCTTCAATGTGAGTAAAAATAAACGCCATTATCGGCTCTGCAAACAATGCAATGGGCACCACCATAACACTCGCCAATAAAAATATTAAGCCGTATTTAGTTAACGAAGGGCGTTTAATTGATAACTTACCACCAAGCAGATAGCCAAACGATAAACTAAGCATAAACACCGTAATAATACTGCCCCAAATATGCACACTACTGCCAAAAAATGGCGCTAAAATTCGCCCACCTAACAGTTCAATACCCATGATACTAAAGCCGCTGCTAAAGGCTAAAAAATAAATTAATGCGTTGGTTTTATTTAACATTCATTTTAGTTCTTATTATTTTAAGTAAACTCATCTTATCGTGATGAATAAAAACTGGCCAGCTTTTATACTGTAAAGGGCGTTTACAGATTGTGCTAAGCATTGCTAAATCAAGCAACATCAGCTTTGTATCAATAAAATAGGATGCAGCCACACAGGCTGCATTATTCTCAGTTTAATACGCACCTTCGCTATAAATAAGCTCATAACTGTGACTGTATATCTCTAGGATATTGCCAAACGGGTCTTCCATATAAATCATGCGGTAGGGCTTTTCGTCTGGGTAATAATAACGCGGCTCTGCCATACGTTTTTTGCCACCGGCTGCAACAATGCGCTCAGCAAGTTCTTCTAGATGAGGGTCTTGCACACAGAAGTGGAACACGCCGGTTTTCCAATACTCAAAGTTATCGTCTGGATTTTTTTGGTTTTTAAATTCAAACAGCTCCACACCAATTCGGTCGCCAGTTGATAAATGCGCGATCCGAAATTTATCCCAGTTGGCACCAAATACGTCAGTACACATTTGCCCAATTGCGCTATCGTCCTCAACTATTTCGGTTGGTTTCATAATTACATACCAACCTAAAACTTGAGAATAAAACTCAACGGCTTGTTCAAGATTTGGCACTGAAATACCAATGTGTGAAAAATTACGTGGGTAAACGTTGCTCATAACCTATGCTCCTACTCACCAATATTTATTAGAGTGGTCACTTTACGAACAACAATACATTAAGTAAAATTATCATTAAATATGATAATGAGTACACTTTGTTATGATAAATCCCGTTTGGCTAAACACTTTTTGCACGTTAGTTGAAGTAAATCACTTTACCCGTACTAGTGAACGTTTGTTTATGACCCAGTCAGGGGTTAGCCAACATATCAAAAAACTGGAGCAACAACTTGGCAAACCACTATTAGAGCGTCACGGCAAACAATTTACGCTCACTGCGCAAGGGCAAAACTTGTATCGAAATGGCAGCCAACTACTTAAACAGTGGCAGTTTTTAGAGCAAGAATTGCACAACGATTCTCCATATAGCGGTATCGTAAAAATACAATCGCCAGGTAGTTGTGGGCTTAAATTCTATGAGCAGTTACTTAACTTACAAGCCCAACACCAAGCACTGACAATTGATTATCGGTTTGCTCCCAACCACAGTGTTGAGCAAGCAGTGGCAAGTCATAATGCTGATTTAGGATTTTTAACTCAAGCTCCAACGCTCAATGAGGTTGTCAGCTATAAGATCGGCCAAGAAGCACTGTTACTCATCACTCCAAAAGACAGCGATACACCAGATTGGCAAACATTATGTAAGCTAGGTTTTATTGCTCACCCAGATGCAAACCACCATGCGCAGCTATTACTCAGTGAAAACTACCCTGAGTTTGAACACATTGATCAGATACAACGCACTGGTTTTTCAAATCAGATAAATTTAATTCTTGAGCCTGTAAGCCTTGGTTTAGGTTTTACGGTGTTACCTGCACATGCGGTGCGCGCATTTAGTAAACCACACTTGATCAGCGTTCATTCATTACAACATCCGATCAGCGAATCTATTTATGTTTGCCAGCATCGTAATCGCCCTTTAACAAAGCGGATCAGTAACGTGCTTGAAGTGATAAAAGCAGGGCTGTAATTGGCTCCTCTTTATAAACAATGGAATAGGGGAGTGCTAACTCCCCAAAATAACAACTTCTTAAATACCCTGCACCATTAAACGAGTATCAGGTAAGTTAGCTAAGTGCGCTATTTCGACATCAGGTCTGGCGATCCGGCTAATTGCATTTAATGCCGCAGCAATCGCACCTTCTTGCCAGCCTGGCAGCGACGAGATCTGATCGCCAACCACAAAGAAGCAAGCATCACTGAGAGTGCCATCGCTAAGGTAAACTCCAGAGCCTTGCGCTATCGCGTTAAATTGTTTGGTTGCATAATCAGCATCGCCAACCGCTTGCCAATATGCCCAGCCGCCTTTTATATGGGGCATGTTTTGCCAAGCAATTGCTAACCCGTCTTGCAGCCCCTCTGCAAATTGCTGGTTAAACTTTGCAGCACCATTACGGGCTTTAGCTAAACGCTCTGTTACTGACAACTTGCCCCAATCAGAG
Source organism: Pseudoalteromonas prydzensis (assembly GCF_011050055.1). GTDB lineage: Bacteria > Pseudomonadota > Gammaproteobacteria > Enterobacterales > Alteromonadaceae > Pseudoalteromonas > Pseudoalteromonas prydzensis_A. The sequence continues at coordinate 65,107 of NZ_DRGM01000076.1, forward strand.
GCTACTTTATCAAAGTTATATGCCCCCGTTAGCACTCCTTTTTCATCTTGATAGCCGGTAGATGGATACCAAATTTGCTGAATTTCATCATTTGTCCAAGAGATGCCACCAAAGATGGGAACTACACCTTGCTCCGAGCTTGGTACGGCCATCACTTTTGTCTGTAAGTCGTCATCATGGACGGTAGTAATTGGGCTTCCTTGCCACAAATTGCGATCTGCTTGCCAGCCTACTTTCGAAGTACTTGCAAGAAAATGTGATATATAGCCATTCTCACTAGGGGTATAACCGGGTGCTTGAGTAGGCTCAAACTGGCCAACAAACACGGCGTTTAGGGCATCTTTAAAGCGGCTTTCAAAACCACTACTGGCACGATTATTTTGCAATTTGTCAGTCAGCATCTTACTCAAAAATGGCATTGCCGCATTGCAAATACAATAATCTGCTTGGTATTCAATTAATGCCTCCGTGCCCACTTGCGATACGGTAATTTTGAATTGTTTTGTTGCCTCGTCCCAATCAATAGACTTAACAGGGCTATTTAAGTGAATGTCTCCACCAAGCGCTGCAACATGTTGTGCAAAAGCGTGCTGCACTTGATCCATGCCCCCTACAGGCTGAAACAAGGTTGGTTGCCATAAGAAGTCAGCGGGTTGATAAAACCGGGTGCCTTCCCAAAAGCGTGCCTCCAGCAAGCTATCAAAACTCAACGCCTCAGCAACAATACCTGCTGCAACCCCCGGTAATACGCTGTAGCCAGCGCGAGTTTTACCATTTTCAAATCCTTCGCTGCCAGGCGTAACTTGATAATTACCTGCGATATCAAGTTCACCAAAATCTATCATTAAACTTTTTAATGCATCGACCCGCTCTTCAAACTGATCAGGATTAATATTTAGACTCGGTTTTTTTAACAGCTCTTCTGCATTGGCATACACCACTTCAGCTAACCAACCGCGAGTATTATTATCAAGGCGACGATAAACAACAGAGCTGCCATTAAAGCTGCTGTCTTTTTGCACTAGATTGGATTGACTGTTCATCACATAGACTTCGACATCGACCGAAAACTTTTTCAAATATGATAACAACCGTTTATGGCTACTCGGAATACGGCCAGGCCCTGCATTGAGGTAAGGTTCGCTATCACCAATAGGACGTTTAAACCTAACCACCTGTGATTCACCTGGGGTTGAATTAAACAAATCACTATCTGCATCTTCGGTTAAAACATCGCCGGTGCGTAAACTTAAACAGCGCCCTCCCGTGCGATTTAATGCTTCAAGCACCGTTACGATTGCACCCGATTGTTGCGCCAATATTTCATACGCCGCAGTTAAACCACCAACCCCGGAGCCAATCACCACTACTTTTTTCCCCGCTAATTGGCCAGGCTTGAGCTTTATGGCACTGTCAGTGACATTTTTTTGTTGTTTAGTTGCATCGGCTAATGCAGCAAATGCACTTGCACTAGGGTTGTTGCGAAGAAAATCAGCACGACTTTTAAAATTTGACATCTGTTTATCCTTTTCAGTATTGATTGTGATATTTGCTGCTCAGCCACAGCTGACAGGCGGCATCAATGAAGTACCCGATATAACCTGTCAAAAATTCTACTGTCGCTAATAAAACTACCACTTCAACAACAAACATATTCATTACACGGCATTACAGAAAATGAATAGTAAGCTTGCTAGATGCTCAACATCGTGGCTACCTAATAGGCTAGTTAAAGCAATATTTAGTTACTTCACAGCGTTAAGAAGCACATTGTATTTAGTTGTTGCTCGTTTTTCTGTTAAGTTAGTAGCGGTCATAAATAAGAGGGCAGTCACTATGGAAGTAAAACAACTAGCAAGTAAGTCTTTAACTGGTTTAAAAGTAAGAACCTGTAATGCTAATGAAATGAACAGTGGCACAGCAAAAATAGCTGAACTATGGCAAGCGTTTGGCGAAAAATACACAGCAAAACTCACAAAAAATAGCCACATTTATGGTGTATATACTAACTATGAGAGTGATGTTACCGGTGATTTTGATGTGATAGCCTGTTGTGATGACTTATCAATTAAAGTGACTAATAGCGTACAGTGCAACACTGTTACGGGGCGTTATTTGGTGTTTACCGGCGAGGGGGAAATGCCCGATGCCATTATTGATTTATGGGGTGAGATTTGGCAATACTTCAGCTCTGACGATTGCGCTCACACACGTACCTATACCAGTGACTTTGAATATTATAAAGGCGCAAATGAAGTAGAAATAGCGATAGCGATTGCTGAATAAATACAGCAATAATCGCGATTTTACGTGTTGTAAGGCTCATTATTTTTTTGGTGGGATGGCGAATTTAGCAGTTCGCCCCCCTTTTTGTTCATCCCTCCTTGCTCATTAAAAAAAGGCAACAGCGTGATAAATATCGACCTAGCCCTTTGAAAGCTGCTCAATAAATGCACACAAAATTATTTGAAATTAAAAAAGAAAAATAAATAAAGCTTGTTATGTAGTTTAAGTTGCTGTTATCCTGCTTGGCATCGGGTTGATAGAAAGCCCTGTTTATTTGTACGTACCACGTTGTTATTAGTAATAATCCTTCGCGTTATCCTCAGTTAAATACTTGTTTTCTTCCTGCTAAATTGCCTATTTAAAGGCGAATTTTTATTAATTCTTAGGATACTATTATGTCTACTACAACAACTGGTTCAGTAAAATGGTTTAACGAAGCTAAAGGTTTTGGTTTTATTGAACAAGAGTCTGGCCCTGACGTTTTTGCACATTTCAGTGCAATCGCAAGCGATGGCTTTAAAACGTTAGCCGAAGGCCAACGTGTACAGTTTACTGTTACTCAAGGTCAAAAAGGCCCGCAAGCTGAAAATATCGTTTGCATCTAATTTTTAATTAATGGGTTAGTAATAACCCGTTAATGCACTATAAGTTTGAAAGAAATTCTGTTTATTTGTACGTACCACGTTGTTATTAGTAATAATTCATCGCGTTATCCTCAGTTAAATACTTGTTTTTTCAGCTAAATCGCCTGATTTTAGGCACACTTTTATTAATCTCTAGGATATCTATTATGTCTACTACTACAACTGGTACAGTTAAATTTTTCAACGAAGCAAAAGGTTTTGGCTTTATCGAGCAAGAATCTGGTCCTGACGTTTTCGCACATTTCAGCGCGATCAGCGGTGACGGCTTCAAAACGCTAGCTGAAGGCCAACGTGTACAGTTTACTGTTACTCAAGGTCAAAAAGGCCCACAAGCTGAAAACATCGTTTGTATCTAAACGATTGTTTTAGTTAATGCGTTTAACGTATTAAAAGCCCACTGATATTAATTTATCAGTGGGCTTTTTTGTATCCGCGCTATTTTGCATATAGCCAATCTAAACCTTGGATCAGCGTAGTTGGAAATGCTGTGCTATGTTTTGCACCTTGGGTAATAGAAAACGCTAACTGCAGCTGGTTATTATCACTTTGCTTTATTTTATCGGCTAACTTTTTAGCCCCTGCAAGCATATCTTGCCCTTCGCCAAATTCAGGTGTTTCTTTACTACCTACCGATAAGTAAACCCTAACCTCTTGTTTAGCTGTGGTAATCGACTGAGATAATATGCGCTCATTATCAAACCACACCGACGGACTACCAATAATGTAACTTTCAAACATATTGGGTTGAGTAAAAAGCACATGAGCCGCAAATAAACCGCCAAGAGAGTTTCCCACTAAAGTACGTTGTTTTGGGTTAATTCGGTAGTTAGCTTTGATATGTTCAAACACCACATCAGCAATAAAAGCGATATGTTGCGCGGCTTTTCCTGTTTCGAGCTGCCAATCATTTACTTTACTTGGGGTGTAATCGCGTACTCGGCTTGATGACCCTTTTGAGCCTTGCGAATAACCAATAGCAACGAGTATTGCTTCGTCCATGGCGCCACTGTTCATAGCAAAACGAGTAGCCCCCGATGCTACTTGAAACGCATAAGAGCCATCAAGTAAGTAAACCACTGGGTATGTTTTATCTTTATTACGGCTGTAACTGCGCGGTAGTTTAATAAATACTGGGTAGCTAAGTTTGCTTTGTTGATCGGTAAGTTTAATCACCGAGCTTCTGGGGATTTCAAATGCCTGTTCAGCCGCGCCGCTAACAGTAAAAAATAGCGCCACGATCAATAGTAAATATTTCACCCTAATCCTTATTTAATTTTTGTTCTAATTTACAGCTTTAAATACCATACTAAAAATCTTCACGACCTTTGAGCTCAGTAAAATCACTCATGATCCATTTTTGATAACCCGCTCTGGTTTTTAGTAATGCAAACCACCGAGTCACTCGCTCCGGCAATGTTATTGCTAAACCCTGTGATGTTAGGCGATATAAAATTGCCCCCACACAAATATCAGCCAGGGTGATTTTACCACCGGCAAGATAAGGGGCATGGCTTAGTTGCTGCTCAATTATCTGTAAGCATTGTTCACAGGCTTGTAAATCGCGAGTGATTTGCTCCATACAACGGTTGTTTTGCGCTTTGCGGTAATAGCCCCAAAATGTGGCCATAAAAGCGGGTTGAAAAATTACCTGTGACCAATCCATCCAACGCTCGTACAACGAACGCTGATAAGGCGATGCATAATACCAGTCTGTCGTACCATAACTTGCTGCCAAATAGCGCAATATGCTGTGCGACTCCCAAATAACATTATCGCCATCCACAAGTACCGGCACTTTTTGCAGCGGGTTCAATGCTAAAAAGTCATCGCTATCAAGGCCACCAAAACGACCACCCACTTCAATATGTTGATAACTTAAACCAAGCTCGTCAACAAACCAGAGTACTTTTTGTACGTTAAACGAGGTTGTTCTTCCATAAACTTTCATATTTAATCTCACTTAGGCATTAACTTAATAAACTATATTTCATAAAGTCTAAAACGCTTTAGCTTGTACCTTAAACGTTTAATATGTTTGGCAGTTTACTCGATCACCTAAATGATTAACAAGCCAAGCATTTTATCTCAATACAGGAAATACCGTTGCTCCTCGCTACTATTTCAGCTTCCTTTATGCTTTTTATAAACTAGATATCTAATTTATTGATGGCTGCAATCGCTTTAAAGCATTGATCTAGATCTAGTTTTTAATCGTTAATATTCTATATTGGTACAAGGGATGAACTTCGACAGGGTTTATCAATCAGAGTATTACCATCGTAGCAAGTTAGTTGTTATGAACTAAGCTTTTAAACGTAGCGATTTATAGACCACGTTTTATATTACGATAAAGGAGCTAAAAATGAGCAATTCAGGTGCGGGCAAATGCCCAGTTATGCACGGTAGCAACACACAAACGTCTAATGCCAATACTGATTGGTGGCCAAACGCCTTAAATTTGGACATTCTTCATCAACACGATAGTAAACCGAACCCCTATGGCGACGACTTTAATTACGCCGAAGAATTTAAAAAATTAGATCTTGAAGCAGTAAAAACCGATTTAAAAAACCTAATGACACAAAGCCAAGCTTGGTGGCCTGCCGATTGGGGTCATTATGGTGGCTTGATGATCCGTATGGCGTGGCACTCAGCAGGATCCTACCGTTTAGCCGATGGCCGTGGTGGTGGCGGTACAGGCAATCAACGCTTCGCTCCGTTAAATTCTTGGCCAGATAACGCCAACCTCGATAAAGCACGTCGCTTACTTTGGCCAATCAAGAAAAAATACGGCAATAAGTTATCCTGGGCTGATTTAATCATTTTAGCTGGCAATATGGCTTATGAGTCAATGGGCTTAAAAACCTTTGGTTTTGCCGGCGGTCGCGAAGATATTTGGCACCCAGAAAAAGACGTTTATTGGGGCGCTGAAAAACAATGGCTTGCGCCAAGTGATGAACGTTACGACAACGTAGCAAAACCAGACACCATGGAAAACCCGTTAGCTGCAGTGCAAATGGGCTTAATTTACGTAAACCCTGAAGGCGTGAACGGCCAGCCAGATCCACTAAAAACCGCAGCACAAGTACGCGAAACTTTTGCCCGTATGGCGATGGATGACGAAGAAACCGCAGCACTGACGGTAGGTGGTCACACTGTAGGTAAAACCCATGGTAATGGTAGCGAAGAGAACTTAGGCCCTGAGCCAGAAGCAGCAGACGTCTTCGAGCAAGGCCTTGGCTGGAACAACCATAAAACGCGCGGTATCGGCCGCGATACTATGACATCTGGCATTGAAGGCGCGTGGACAACCCACCCAACTAAGTGGGATAACGGCTATTGCCACCTTTTGCTTAATTACGAATGGGAGCTTACCAAAAGTCCAGCGGGTGCAAACCAGTGGGAACCAGTAAACATTAAAGAGGAAGATAAACCGGTTGATGTTGAAGATCCATCAATTCGCTTAAACCCGATTATGACCGATGCCGATATGGCAATGAAGATGGACCCAAGCTATCGCAAAATTATCGAACGTTTTTATAATGACTTTGAATATTTTAGTGATGTCTTTGCGCGCGCTTGGTTTAAGCTTACGCACCGCGATTTAGGCCCTAAATCACGTTATTTAGGTGCAGATATACCAAGCGAAGATCTGATCTGGCAAGATCCGATCCCAAGCGTAGATTACACCTTATCTGACTCTGAAATTAGCGACCTTAAAACTAAACTTTTAAATTGTGGCATTAGCGCCAGTGACTTGATCAGCACCGCTTGGGACAGCGCCCGCACTTACCGAGGCTCTGATCATCGCGGCGGTGCCAATGGCGCACGCATTCGCTTAAGCCCACAAAAAGATTGGCAAGGTAACGAGCCAGAAAGACTCGCTAAGGTATTAGCAGCCCTTGAAACAGTACAAGCAAGTTTAAGCAAACCAGTTAGTTTAGCGGACTTAATCGTACTTGGCGGTACTGCCGCCGTTGAGCAAGCAGCAAAAGCGGCGGGGGTTGATATTATCGTGCCATTTGCAGCAGGGCGCGGTGATGCGAGCGACGCAATGACCGATGCAGAGTCGTTCGATGTACTTGAGCCAATTCATGATGGTTTTAGAAACTGGCAAAAGCAAGACTATGTTGTATCAGCTGAGGAGCTGCTTTTAGAGCGAGCACAACTTATGGGCTTAACAGCCCCTGAAATGACGGTGCTACTTGGTGGAATGCGTGTACTAGGCACTAACCATGCGGGCAACCAACATGGCGTGTTCACTGATAATGTGGGTACATTAAGCAATGACTTTTTTGTTAACCTCACCGATATGAACTACCGCTGGGAACCGGCCAGTAAAAGCACCTATAACATTGTTGAGCGCAGCTCTGGCAATACTAAATGGACCGCCACTCGCGTTGATTTAGTGTTTGGCTCTAACTCTATTTTACGAGCCCTTGCCGAGTTTTACGCACAAGACGATAACAAACAACGTTTTGTAAAAGACTTCGTCAATGCGTGGGTTAAGGTAATGAACGCAGACCGCTTTGATATTTAATTAAAGCTTAGTTAAATATCTCGTAATAACGCAGGGCGCGAGGGTATTAACCCTCGCGCTTTTTTCTAATAAACCACCTTAATTTGCTGTGCAATCACGCAGCGCCATTTTTGCAGACATATCAATAATCAAGCACTGATCAGGCAGGGCATGATTAAGGTTATCGTAAATACTGAATGCTTGAGTTAGGGCTGATTTTAGCTGACAAATGTTTTTACCTTTATTGTCGTTGCTAGCGGCGCACTTTGTATTGTTATTTAATAACTTAGCCATTGTTTGATAAGATTGCCGAGTTGATTGGGTAATATCAGTAAAGGCAAGTGAGCCAGCATTGCGCACTAAGTAAAAGTCAGTGATAAAATCGAATATGGTTTTCGTTTGTAAATCTTGCTGTTGGGCTTCAGTTAACTGCCCGTCACTGTTAAACAACACAATTGCATCTAATAAAGTCATATTTAGCACTTCATCACGCACGCTCTGCGGCCATTCACGGGGTATAAACCGCCACTTCGCCAATGCCTGTAGATGCAACTTACTGTAACTATGGTAATCCTTAGCCGTTAAAATGCGTTTATCCCATACTTGCTCAGGGTGATTTTTTATCAGGTAATCATGCTCTATTTGGTAAGCGCTAAATAATCTATCAAAATGAGGCACATCATCAATCGTGATGGTATCCACTTTTGCAAACTGTTTATCCAGCGTTACTAATTTATAAGCTGGCCGATACGCGGCAATAGAAGGTGCCTGAATATTAAATAGCGTGTTATGTTCAGTTTCTATCACTGAGGTGTCATTCATATGCATATGACCGCCAATATGCAGCTTTAAACCGGTTTCCGCTAACAACTTACGAGTATTAAGTTCAGGCTCACGCGCTAGCTGAAATGCCGACTCACCAAATAAGGATTTAATCGACTGCGTTTGACCGTCGTAAAACTCTCCCATCGGAAAATGACTAAACGCAATCAGGGTTTTATTTTCAGCTTTCGCGCGTTGCACCACTTGCGTGATCCAGCTTAATAAAAACGGTTTTTCTGTCAGGACTTTGTTATAGCCCGCATTGCCCGAGCCTTGAAACTGTAATACGCCATTTTTAAGTGCTGGTATATACACATTAGCATCAATGGCTAATAGCCAAAGCCCTGGGATCGGCTCAACTAAATAACTGCTATCGGGCACGGTTGAGCAGCGTGTTTTATCGTTCTCTGCACATTGCATATAACTGCGCTCAGCAAGCGCTGCACCTTTGCCAAATGGCGTTTCCCATAAAATATCACGGCTATTTGGCATTAAACCAAACGGCGCCATTATTTCAACAATCTCTTTATAACCTGCGTGAGCGATTTTATCACTGCATATTAACCAGTGGTTTTCGCCAGATACATTCTCACAGTACGGATGATCGGTTGAGTAAATCCCTACTTGCTGCCCTTGCGCACCTAAAAAGTCAGCTTTTCCCCCCGCACTTTTAAACGGTTTCACTGGATCATGATTACCAGGAATAGCAAAAAAGCGCATACCGTATTTTTTTGCGTAATTGTCTAAAATAACGTTTAAACCGTTTAAGTGTACTGGTTGGCCGTCATCGCTAAAATCCCCTGGCAGCGCCACGAGCTTGACGCCTTTGGCGGCAATATCATCTAAGGTGGCGATTAACGCAAAATAGTTTTCATTAAATAAGCGCGTAGAATGAATTTGCGCTTGCATGCTACGAATACTGACGGGGGCAGTGCCTTTGATCAGCTCAATGCCTTTAAATCCAGCATCAGCAAAATCCCCATAAATATCATGAAAGTGAATGTCGGGCACAAAGGCAATTTTTGTATTGCTAGGAAGGGCGGCGTGTAGCAATGTACTGCTTAGAAAAATCAGCAGTGATAACAGTAACTTCATGTAAAATGTCCTGTGGTCAGCACTCTAAATAACCAAAAACCGGAAGCGTAAAGCCTCCGGTTGTTGCATCAACAATTAAAAGATAGCCCGAACACCTAACGCCATGCGTCGGCCTGAGAACTCATACATAGTTGGAAAAGCGGGATCTAAAGTATAACCTTGGGTTGCTTCATCCGTAATATTGATCCCTTCTAATGTCACTTTAACAACATCATTTATATTGTACCCAAGCGATACATCCATTTGCCCATACGCATCACGATAAACGGGGTACATATCACGCTCAATGTACTCTACGTATTTGTCTTTGTAGTTATATGAAATGCGCGCATCAAAGCTGTCGTTTTCGTAATAAAAAGTCAGGTTGTAAGTTTCATCAGCAAGCCCTTCTGGAGGCGTAGGAATGCCTAGATCAGATGCCCCCGTTAATGAGTTTTCTAATGTGGTGTAGTTGGCATTAATACCAAAACCTTCCAACATACGATGAAAACGAACAAACGGAATTTGTGCAATAAACTCGATACCACTAACATCATACGAGCCTTCAGCATTGACTTTTTGATAAACATCAAAGTCATAAACACCGTCAACACTGCCGTTATCGTTGTATTTAGTAACGCCTTCGACCACACCGGTGAGTGATTCACGCACGACGCCTTCGATTTCTTTTTCAAAGTAAGAAACAGCTAATAAGCCACCTTCTGCTAAATACCATTCAAGGCCTACTTCCCATTGATCAGCATAAGTTGGTTGTAAGTCTGGATTACCATCGCGGTATTTAAATTCGTTTAAACTCACAGTGCGTTTATAAGCAATATCAGTCAGTGCAGGGCGCATAAGTGTTTCAGATGCTGCGGCACGAAGTACTAGGTCATCAGTAAGCTCAAGGGTAAAGTTAACACTCGGTAGTAAATCGCTGTAATTACCATTTTTTGACACTGGCGCTGAAGTGTAATCAGTTGAGCCATCATCATTTTGCACTTGATGATAACCCGATGAATTTACATCGGTATCAATATAGCGCACGCCAGTGTTAAGGGTTGCCGGCATATCACCAATATCAAAGGCAAAATCAGCCATAGCGTAAATCGCCGTGGTTTTTTCTTCTACTTGGTAGTATTGATCTGGTGTAAAATCAACCACAAAGCCTGTATATCTAAGCTGCTCACGGGCATAGCTATTTGAGATTTGGCGCCAATCAGCCTTAGCAGACACCTCAGATAAATACTCTCCCCCATGGACCAGATCTGCAATGCTGGTCAGCTCGCTGTCAGCCAATGTACGCGTGCCTACCCAAGACGTGTCACCTGCTGATGGACCCGTTGCTCGATTAGTGCCATAGTTACGCTGTTTTGATTTATCGGTATAACGTGCACCAAATTGCACTTTAGTTAGCGCGGGGAAAAACGTTAAGTTTAATTGACGAGAAAAGTCTAGCTGCGCGGCATATTTGTCATCTGAGATTGCCTCAAGATTGACTTCGTTATAGTCGAATAAATAAGCGTCTGGTGAGTTATACATATCGAAGGTGTTGGCATTATCACTTGGGATGGTCTCGGCACCTGTACTGGTATAACGCGAGCGGGTAGCTCGGTATGCAGTATGCTTTAAATTAGTTGTTTCTGTTGATTTATCAGCACCACTGTAACCAACCAAACCATACACATCCCATTCACCGACTAACCAATCCATCGCAATACTGAGTTGTTGATAATCCGTATCGCTGCTGTGTTCTTTACTTAAAAACTCGTGTTGTGTAGCAGCGTAATCAACATCGGTCAAAACCGTTATACCGTAATCTGCAAGCGTTGTGTTGTCGTATTGGTTTACTCGCTCAAGCGAACTAATACTGGATGCGGTGTATGCTGCTGCATCGTATTCGTCTTCATGATCATCAAAATTGCCCAGTAAGCCATCAAAAGTTAAGCTAAATTCACTACTGGGTTTATATTGTAATGATAACGTTGCGCCCCATTTTTCTTGCTCTGTTAGGTAGGCACGGTCGCCCACTTTATCTAAAAACACCACGCGACTGGTTTCGTCACTATTGAAGCGATCGTCAATTGTAATGCCCGTGTCCCGCGCTAACACATCAGCAGCTTGATCTGACTGCCACTGCGATGAGCCTTTCTTTTCTAACCAACGTGAAAGCGGGCGAAAGTTAATTCCCGAGTTACTATCGGTGCGGTTAGTACGCTCAGAATAAGCAAGCGAGGCAAGGGCGCCCCAATCACCAAATGTGTCGCTGGCCAAAAAGGCAAACTTAGGATCTGTTTGTTCAGATATTTCGTTATACGCCCCTTCAACCGAGGCAACTAACTTACGGCCGTCGTAATCAAAAGGCCTTGCCGTGGTGATAGCGACCGAACCTGCAATTCCCCCTTCTTCATCCGCAGCGGTGGGCGATTTTTTTACCGTGACACTTTGAATAATCTCCGAGGCAAAAATATCAAACTCAACATCGCGCCCGCCACTGCCCGATGCCGTAGCTAGGTTATTGATTGATACAAACGTAAACTCGCTCGGTAAACTACGCACATTCACCTTTTGCCCCAAACCTTTATTACGCTCAATCGTCACTCCAGGCATACGTTGCAGTGCTTCCGCTAAGTTTTGCTCAGGAAAGTCCGCGATATCAGACGCCACTATTGAATCAGAAAAACCAATATTTGCCCGTTTTAAGTCTATCGCTTGTTCTAAACTTTTAATGTAACTGCCTGTTACAACGATTTGTTCCATCGCATGCTCTTCATTTTCAGTGTCTTGTGCGTAGCTTGGCGCAACAAATAATGCGCTCAATGCTAATGCTAACGGTGAGAATGGGAAAATTCGCTTAGTCATCATGTTGGTCCTGTTGTATGTATTACGACTTTAAATTGATTTCGCTTCTAAGACGTGGCTGAAAATGGATAGGGGACGTATTTAATTGATGAAGTTTTTGTGTCGGTTTTACGACAGGGCGCTCATAAAAATGTCATTAAATGATCATAAAAGTAGTGTCACCTTTGCTCTAGTATGAGCGTCTATTAAAGAATCTAATGCTGTAGATATCGATATAACAATGCCCCAAACTAAAACGCCTCTATCGCTTGTAAGTAAACAAGGTCAATCCCACAGACCACTAGTAAAATGCTTTATGGCGAATCAAGATGCGCTCAAAAACTTTTTCCGTCGGGCAGTGGGTGAGCAGGCCGATGCCGATGATTTATTTCAAAAGCTACTATTGAAAGCATTAAAAACTGACAGTACTGCTCATATTGATAATCCGCTCGCCTATGGCTACCGCATGGCACATCACTTGGTGGTTGATCATCACCGCGAGCAAAATAAATTACCCGAAAGCCTAGAGCACGAGCCATTAAGCGCAGAGCTCTCCTTAGAGAACTTACTTGATCATGAGCAACGCTTACGTTTATACCAACAGGTACTCACGCAAATGCCTGCGCTACGTCGTGATGTATTTATACGCCGGCGTTTGCATGGACACAGCCGCCGACACATCTCGCAAAGCTTAGGGTTATCGGAAGAAGCGGTTAAAAAGCATATTTCCCGTGCTATGGATATGCTCAAAGATGCAATCAGCACATTTATTGGTGACTAATTGTCCCCTTAGTGAACGTTTACTCGTTATATTAGTAATACAGATAGATAGAGAAATAACATGGTCCCCTCATGCAAACATGACGATGAAAATAATGAGCCACTCAAACACGCTATTTGGCAAGACACGGCACTTACCGAAGCATTACAAAAGCTAGATGCACAAGCCAAAGCAACGGCACCTGAACAACTAAAAGCAAAGCGCCATAGTCACTTTTGGTTGTGGGGCAGTGCGCTTGCGGCGAGCGTTATTATGGCGGTGATAGGGGGGATACAATTAACCCCAGAGCTTCCCCCTGCGAAAACAAATTTCGCTGCTGCACAGCAATTTACTGCCAGCCAAGCCACCGATATTACGTTATCGGATGGCTCTGATGTTGCGTTAAACACACACACTAATTTGCAATTTAATGAAACCGACAAAGCCAGACAAGCTACGCTGAGTAAGGGCGAAGCTTATTTTAGCGTAAAACGCGATGAACAAAGGCCATTTACCATCAATACTGGCAACGCCACTATTCGTGTTTTAGGCACCGCCTTTAATGTCGATAAAACGCTGCGCGAAACAGTCATTGATGTCTTTCATGGCAAAGTCGCGGTAACCAGCAAAGATAACGCAAAACCGGTGGAATTAGTCAAAGGGCAACGTGCTCGCGTACATGATAAGCAAATTGTTGTCAGTACGTTTAAAGCACAGCAGCCTGATTGGCAACTCGGCTGGCTTGATTTAGACAATGTGACCATTAACGATGCTATCTTTCAACTTAATCGCTATAGCGACAAACCATTGGTATTGAGTAATGTGGATGCGAGTTTACGCGTCAGCGGGCGCTTTAAAACCGCCGATGTCATCGGCGCAGCCTCTTTGATAGCGCAATTAAATCAGCTTGCAGTGAATAACTTTGCCGATAGTGTTGTACTGTCGCCAATAGACTAATTTAATTATATATTTCTAAGTAATAGGTACTGTCATAAATTGTTCATTTATATTCTGCACACTGTAGTTTTAATGAAGTAAAAAGGTCGTTGATAAATGTTACGTATAAGCAGTTTTTTATGTGTAGCATTATCGAGCTTTTGTATTACAGCGCATGCTGCAACGGCCAGTTTAATAGAGCAATTAAGCGAACTTTCTAAGCAGTTCTCCACTGCGTTGATATACGACAGCTCATTGCTTGAAAGCTTAACCGTTGAGACAAGTGCAGTAACAACGCTTGAACAAACCCTAAATTTATGGCTTGCCCCTCATCAATTAAGCTGGCAAAAAACGGCGGCTGGCATTGTTATTTTTAAAACCAGCACGCCAACTCAAACAACAGCTAAAACTAACAATGCCAAAATATTGGAAGAAGTCACAGTAACAGGGCAATTACCGACAACAACCTCAACACACGCATATAACACTAATTACCAACACGCTGTTAATTACGCCCAACACGTTAAAAGTGAGTACACTGGCGAGAGCGAAATTGCCATAGGTGCTATGCTCACTCAGCTACCGGCAGAAAACCTAGCTGAAGCACTGCAAGCCATTCCTGGGGTAAGTATTACCCGCGATCGCGGTGAAGCACTTAATATCAATGCCATGGGGTTAGGGGCTGAGTATCAGCTAACGCTCTTTAACGGTCACCGCCTGGCAAACACCGAAAACGTCCGTAACTCCAATCAATACGGCCAACAGCACCGTTTTGATATATTTAGCGCTGGTTTGTTCTCAAATATCGCCGTTTATAAAACCACTGAGCCAAGCCTACCCAGCGGGGCAATCGGCGCTACCGTCAATTTACTCAGTGATGATCCGCTCGCTTATCAAGAAAATAACCTACAAGTAATGCTCACAGCCGCCGCGCTTGAAGATGCAGGTAATTTTCAGCCAAGCTTTGGGCTTACCGCCAATGCTAAAAGCGCAGACGGTGATCTGGGTGTAATTGTAAAAATGAATTACGAAAACCGGCTGCAACGGCAATTTCAGTTTGAAACTTGGCATTGGGGCGACAATAACGGGGCACCCATCGCCTATCAATGGCCTGACATTAACGATAACACCTTAGTGCCAACAGATGGCTTAGCGTTGACCATAGAAAACGAAGACCGTACCCGCGCAACGTATTATGGCGCTTTAGCGTGGCAAGCCACAGAGCGTTTAAATATCAATACTCTGTGGTTTAGATCCGATACTGATTTTTCGTTTGATGAGCACCGCCTGTCGATTAATCCACAAAGTCAGTCGGCTCAAGCCCGCGTGGCTAATAATAAAAACAGCTTAAATCAGTTGGTATTTAGCGAAGTAAATGCCAAAACCAGTCGAGAAGAGTCCAACTTATATTACGCTAACCAAACCATCCAGATTGATGGCAACTGGCAACCAAGCCAACATGTACCTTTAACACTTTCTCCTTTTTACAGTCGCAGTACAGCAAACAGCCATACGCAAAAGCCAATCTCTCGCGTCCATACTGTACTTTCGCCTATGCAAGCATTTGTTGCATTACACAATACCGCTGTAGATGACTTTAGCTTTACCAGCAATTTAGGGTTAGTAAGTAGCTACTCACATATTAGCCAAATGAGTAAGCGCACTATCAATGTGCTTAACCAAGTGGATGAATGGGGCCTTGATAGCAGTTGGAATAGTGCAACCCATTGGGGCTTACAACAACTAAAATTTGGTTATTTACATTCAACACAAGACTATAATTACACTCGCCAAGATGTGAGTTTAGAGTCTTCATCATTGCAAGCATTACCTAATTTAGATGGTCGTTGGCTTGAACCAATGCCTCATCGTTTTTCAGCAGGATTCATGAACTCAGATGTGCAGCCTTGGTTGATCCCAAAAAGCGATCTATTTCAGCTGTATGATATTGATTTGCCCTTTACTGATGTAAGCGCTAATGATCGCCTCAATAGCTACAAAGTGAAGTTTACATCGCAAGAAGGGTATCTGTCTTCGCGATGGCAATTAGCGCAGTTTGCGTTAAACGCAGGCCTACGTTACAGCGATACACTGAGTCAAACGCAAGGCACGCAGCTAACCAGCCAAACAGAATTAGCAGCAATAACGAATCGTCGCAATGACCGCGCTTGGTTTCCGTCACTTCATATTAAATGGCAACCTTCGCAATATTGGCAATGGCGGGCGGGCTATAACCGCTCTTTAAATCGGCCTAATTACTCTGATTTAAACCCGAAACTGCATGTAAACTCTGGCGGCTTACCTTATGCTGAACTTGGTAACCCCAATTTGCAGTCCGTTATCGCTGATACCAGCACTTTGTCTGTCACTTGGTTACAAGATGATATAAGCACTCAGTTGCTTGGTTTTAATCACCATATGGATAACTTCATTGTCAAACAAAGCAAAACCGTTAACTACCTAGGCCAGCCCTATAACTCAATACAACGCAGCAACAATGGCAAAGCCAATATAACTGGGCTGCAAGCAAGTACACAGTGGCAATTACCATTTTACAGCGCATGGTCTTTACAAAATCAATTATCGGCAAGCTTAACCCATATAATCAACGCAGCAGTAACAACGCCTAGCGAAGACGCTTTTGATGTTGAAGGGGTCTCCGATTGGACCGCAAACCTGCGCTTTTTAGTAAGCGAGGACCAATGGCAAGCCGCATTTAATATCAACTATCGCAGCGAGTTTCTTGAACAACGCGATATTAGCAACAACGCCGATACCTATGTTGCAGCCTACACCAGCACGGACTTAAGCTTCAGCTGGTTTTATTCAGCCAATGTTAGCCTGCGTTTAGATATATTTAATGCCACCGATGAGCCTCTTATTCGCACCGCTAAAAGCGACGATGCTAGTTCATTAATGAAAGCAGAAGAATTTGGCCGTCGCTTTGTTGTTAGCCTGTTATTGAAGATATAAATACCATCAGGTTTGTGCGCGTAAAATAACGCGCCACAAACCTAACACTTTTTATTTAAACCACTTCGCTCGGCGCATTACAGCCAAAAGTTATATACGGTACTGTTTATTAAATGCATTTAAACCGCTTGCGGTAAATTGAATGGCTCTGGAATCTAAATCTTGATGTGCCCATTGGCGTTTTAATGCGTCGTTTAAAATCCATTTCCCAATACTTCCAGCAAGGTGAGTGCGCCTTTCACTCCAATCTAAACACGCTTTGCATAGCGGTCGTCGGCTTTTATTTAAAACCTCAAAATCGATGCCTAACTGACTCAAGGAGCGATGTCCTTGCGCTGTGAGTACAAGTTCTTCCGAACCACGCTCTAATATCCAACCTTCACGCACTAAAGCATCAAAAAGTTTAACGCCTAACTCTCCCGCTAAGTGATCATAACAAATACGCGCTTTTCTTAATCTTTCATTACTTGGCCCGGTAACAACCTTAGGGCTTGATATGCTCGCACTAACATTGAGCATATGCTCAATTAACTCCGCAATCTGACGATTTTTTAACTGAAAATATTTATGCCGCCCTTGTTTTCTAACAATTAATAATTCGCCATCGAGCAATTTATTTAAATGACTACTTGCTGTTTGCGGTGTTATATCGGCTTCAAGTGACAATTCGGTCGCGGTAAGCGCCTTGCCAGCCATTAAAGCGGTAAGCATTCTGGAGCGAGCAGTATCTCCGATCAGGTTTGCGATATAAGCAATATTAGGTTCCATGACAACTTTTCCATAGTTCGAGCAACATCGAAGCATCAATATTTGAGCCTAGTAGACTGCCGAAAAACTAAAAAAGAGGCAACTACTTTGAAAATTACTTGTTTTATTGAATACCGTATTGATCCCTTTAAGTTAGAGCTATTTCAACAATACGCTGAAAACTGGGGAAAAATTATTCCACAATGTGGTGGCGATCTACTCGGCTATTTTATACCCCATGAAGGAACCAATAATATCGCTGTTGGGCTGATTAGTTTTAACTCTCTGGCTGATTACGAACGATACAGAGCAAAGCTTCGTCAATCAGAGTTAGGCGCAGCCAACTTTCAGTTTGCCAAAACTAACAAATTTATCATCGCTGAAAAAAGGACATTTTTACAAGCTGTTGCTTCCACATACAAACAAGAGCCAGAAGGAGAACAACATGTTAGCTGTAATATTTGAAGTAACCCCAAAACACCAAGGTAAAGCAATCTACTTTGAAATGGCGCAAGCGTTGAAAGCGTCATTGACCAACATAGATGGTTTTATTTCCATTGAGCGTTTTCAAAGTCTGTCGGATCCAGATACCTTTTTGTCTTTATCATTTTGGCAAAATGAAACCGCAATTAAACAATGGAAAGAGCACCTTGAACACCGCATTGCACAAGAGCAAGGAAAACAAACCCTGTTCAGTCATTACCGAATAAGAGTCGGCAATATTATTCGTGACTATGGCCAGTGAGATGTAATGCTACGTTAAAGGCGCTAGCAAGCGCTCCCTAACAGACGGGGGCGATTGCTGATCCAAATATCAATAAGCTAAACACTCACCTGCTTAATCACTTCAGGTGAGTAATAAAATAACGGTGCTACTGTCATGCCCCTTTACAAATAACTAAAACCGCATAGCTCGTACAATCCATTGTGTTTTAGTGCTTCTTGTTATTTTATAGTAGGTTGCGCAATAAATGTCGGAGTACTTTAAATACGGCTAAATTACTATGGCGTTGGTGTTGTAATACGTCAACATTTGCTTGCCAGCCCATTTCTTCAAACTCGAGTGGCAACTTAACTAAGCGACCATTTTCAACAGCTTCAACGGCCACATGATCTGGTAACAAACACCAACCATGACCTTGTAATGCAAGTTCCAGTAATAAAAAGTAATTATCTGCATACCAAATATCTGGGCTTACTTTTAATTGAAAACTACTTGTTTGCGTATTCCGAGAGCGAATAAGCAACTGACGATGCAATCTTAAAATATCCATATTTTCACAAACCTGATCCGCTAATGGATGAGACTTCGCAACATATAAATCAAACTTAATTGTGCCAATACATTCAAAATCTAAATAGCTCGGGATCACTAACTCACTAAAAATAACACCAGTGAGTATTTTTTCATTTTTTAGCATATCAATAATATCTAAACTCGATGCATTTAAAAATTCCAGTGTGATATTTGGATATTTAATCTGTAATTCATTAATTGTATTAGCAATATTCTTAAATGGTACACCTTCATCTAAAGCGATGGTGATTTCTGTTGGCGTGTTATCTGTTAATGATAGCGCTGTATTTTGTAGACGCTGGTGCTGGCTTAGTAATGCGTGAGCGTGCGGGAGTAGCTTTTCACCCGCTGCTGTCAGCTTTGGATAACGCCCAGAGCGGTCAAATAAGGCTGTATTGCAGTCTATTTCTAAATTAATAATATGCTGGCTCACCACCGACTGAACTTTACTTAGGCGACGAGCCGCCGCCGAAAATGAACCGGCTTCTACAGTGGCAATAAATGCATGCAATTGATCAATACTAAACATATCGCTTTTCCAGATACTATGTAACTATTTAATATCTTTATTTTGGATGAAAATAACCATATCGTCACTAAATAGAGGAATAAATTAAAACATGAATACCATCGAGCGAGTTTTTCAGGCCATTCTTTTTGAACTAACAACACTGGCAATCGTGATACCCATGACAGTTTTAATTGCTGGCTACGAAACGGGAAAAATGGCAATGGTGGGTATTAGCTTATCTATGTTCGCGATGCTTTGGAATTATATTTATAATTTACTGTTCGATAAATTAGCGGGCTATGAGCGTATAAACCGTGGCCTAGCCTTACGTATTTCTCATGCCCTTGGCTTTGAATTGGGGATGGTTATCATCACCTTGCCAGTGCTCGCTTGGTATTTAAATATAACTTGGCTAGCAGCAGCAATCTTAGAGGCTGGTTTTTTAGTCTTTATTTTAATTTATACTCTAGTATTTAACTGGCTATACGATAAATATCAGCCTTACAAAAAATGGGTTAGCAATGAAAAACATGTAGCAACTACATGATTTTATAGCTCATATTGATGGCATTTTCATACCTTTGCATATTGTATTAAGCCACGTCGGAATTTGTGGCTTAATACAAAAAACACAATTCAATGTAAAATAACTGCTATACACAGCCCACACTTACCATATTGCTTGATGATAGCTGTAATGCTAGCGCTTGCGCTTTAGTGTAAGCTTTGGCTAATGACTGACGATGGCGTTGATCTGCAAACTCTTGATACTCTGAGGCGATTTCGTGAATCGTTGTCACGCCTAAATATTTGCTTAAAGTGCGTAAATGCGGCACTAAATGGCTCATGTGTTCGCGTATACCGCCTTGTTCAAAACCAAACTCACCGGTTGAGGTGATCGCAATCAGTGTTTTACCTCCCAGCAAAGGCTGCAGTGGGAAATCACCACGGGCCAGATCAAAGTCAAAGGTTTTATTGATTCTAACGACTTGATCAAACCATGCTTTAAGCTGCGCGGGCATACCATAGTTATACATGGGCGATGAAATAACAATAATGTCAGCCGCAGCGATTTCTGCAATTAAGGTGTCTGACAACGCTAGCAATTGCTTTTGCTCAGCTGACTTTTTATCGTCTGGAGTAAATACTGCGCCAATCCACTCTTGAGTAATAAAAGGCGGTGGGTTCACACCTACATCACGGTAAATATACTCATCTATAGGTTGTTGCTGTGCAAAACTATCTATAAAACGTTTAGCAATATTTTTAGAGATAGAATCGTGATCTAGATTGTCGTTTTTTGCGGCTCTTACGCTTGCATCTATATGCAGTAGGGTGGTCATGATGTTTATCCTCGTAGTGAATGTGAGGCAATCATCTAACTTAAAAGTGCTTTATACAAACGAGTTAACCTCAGCTATAAATAAGTTATACTCATCTATAATTGTTCTTATTAGTTGCGAATGCTACTTTATGCAAGTATCACTACAAGCGCTTAAAGCCTTTGAATCAGCGGCGCGTTTAGGCAGTTTTAAAGCCGCGGCCGATGAACTATCGATCACCCCAACCGCGATTTCTCATCATATAAATAACCTTGAAAGCCGCTTAAATGTGGATTTGTTTTACCGCCAAGTAAGAAAGATCACCCTCACGCCAACCGGTGAATACTTAAGTGCAGCCACAAGCGATGGATTTAACCGCATTGACCAAGCCTTAGCAGCAGTTCACGCAGCCGGTGCAACAGTTAAAATAACCACTACCTCATCACTCGCGGCACTGCGGTTAATACCGGCATTACAGGAGCTAGCGGTTAGCCAGCCTAATCTTAAGGTGGATATATCAACCAGTGAATCAGTTGATAAACAATCGCACACCTTGCCCATTCGCTTTGGTCAGCAACACAATACAAACGCTGATGACATTATTAAAACCGAGCAATTTAACGTATTCGGCTCATACAAAGCATCAGATACCCCTTGGCAAAATGGCCCTGTTACGCTGTATACTACAAAATGGAAAAACAACGCCCTGAGTGAGCCACCACTTAAACAATGGCTTACTCAAAACAACTTAGATCCTGCGTTATTTATTATCAAAACCTTTGACCAAGAGCTATTTGGCATTCAAGAAGCCATGGCAGGCAGTGGACTGGTATTTTGCTCAACTACTCTTGTGCAACGGCTATTAAATACCGAGTTACTCAAGCACTGTAACACTCAACCAATTGCATCTGAGTTTTGCTACTACGTGCCTAATAAACAGCGCTTTCAAACCCGCGATACACACTTAGTTTTAGAATGGCTAGAAGAGTTGTTGAACTTGTAAGGTTAGTTAGATTTGCTGCCACCTAAATTCACAGTTAATTGTGAATTTAGGTGGTTTCGAGTTCGTTTTGACAATAATTCACAAAATACTGTGAATTCCCTTTTACCTAGTTACTTTTCTCTAAAATTCACAAAATAGTGTGAATTATTCGCTTTTCAGTACATTTTTAACTATTATTCACAAAATAGTGTGAATTTAGGATTGGTAATGGAAGTCACAATAAAATCAGCAAAGCAATTAGGTAAACTGGCAAGTATTGTTAGAAAAAGCCAAAAGCTTGATCAAAAAACGGCAGGGGATTTCTCCGGCATTAGCATTAATACTGTAAGTGACTTTGAAAATGGCACCGGCTCGTTATCTATTGGCCGCGTGTTCGACTTAATGGAAGCCTTAGGTTTAGAGGTAAAAATAGATGTTGTTATACCTCAACACGATGAGCATGCTAAAAATAAATTAATAACTCAAATCCAGAATATGGTTGCGGATCATGAATAATAGATCACTCGATGTTTATGCTGGCAAACAGCTCATGGGCCAATTACAAGATAATAACGGTTTTTGGTCTTTTAAATATGATCAAGCCTGGCTTACCTCTGCTAATAAATTCCCCGTAACCCCAAGTATCCCATTACAAGAGCAAGTGATTCTGGATTCTGGTACTACGCGCCCTGTGCAACAGTTTTTTGATAATTTACTACCAGAAGAAAACGCTCGTGAATTATTGGCAAAAGAAGTAAGAGTTGATCATGGGGATTCATTTGCTCTGCTTACTGCATCAGGTATTGAGTCTGCGGGTGCTTTAACTCTGTTACCAGAGCATGTTGATTTTCCAAGCCCTAGCGCAATACCGTTAACTTTTGCCGAGCTTGCTAGTCGTATTAAAAACTTACCCAGAGCACTGTTAAATAGCCGCCAAGGTAGCCGTATGTCGCTTGCTGGCGCACAGCATAAAATGCTGGTTATTAAGCTTGGTGATGAATTATTTGAAGGCAATGAAGGCACACCTTCAACTCATATACTCAAGCCCGATCATTCTGAGCCTGACCAATATTGGCAAACGACCTGCAATGAATGGTTTATGATGAAACTAGCAGGGCGACTAGGGATAGATGTACCCAATGTAGAACTCATTTATACGCCCGAGCCGGCCTATTTAGTTGAGCGCTTTGACCGCACAGGAAGTTACCCTGATCAAGAGCGTAAGCATATTATAGATAGTTGCCAGTTATTAAGTTATAGCAGGCACTCCAAATATTCTGCATCAACGGTTGAAACATACCAAAAAATACTTAATAACGTACGTCCCAAAGCGGCAACAGCCATTAAGTTATATCAATGGGTGATTTATAATTTATTGGTTGGTAATGGGGATGCGCATTTAAAAAATATCAGCTTTTACTACGAAAATGGGTCTGCGCAAATAACGCCATTTTATGATTTATTAAGCACCATTATTTATGTCCCAGAAGGTGTAAAGCCTCTAGAAGAGGCGCTATCAGTTCCTATCAATGATAAAAAACGTTTCTGTGATGTCACCAAAGCTGATGTTATCGCTTTTGCAAAAAGGCTTGGTATTCCAAGCTCTGCAGCAGTAAAGCAGCTAAGTTATTTTGTAGGAAATATAGAGGGTGAATTTAGTAACTTGTACCAAGAAGTTGAAAATATGCTACCTTCAGATGTGCGTGCAGCGGAATTAAGAATGTTAAGACAAGTACAGTTTTTAGTGGTTAAAGAAATGGTTGGGCGGCTGAGTTAAAGTATGTTTAGTGACAACGTGCGGCAAAACTTATTTAAGCTATGATTTAAACAGGTATTGCTGAATAATACTATTAAGCATACCCTTATCGCAAAGCGCTGTTGAAAATAATACAAATTATGAAAGCTGCACTGACTACCAAGGATAATGATACAAAGGAAAGACATGCCCATTTCACCGCATCAAAAGATTATTAATACAATTGCAAGGGAAGCATTTAAACCAATGGGAGTTGAAAGAAAAGGGCAATCAAGAACCTGGCTTGATGATAATGGCCTTTGGACAACTGTAATAGAATTCCAGCCCTCAAGATGGACAAAAGGCACCTCACTTAATATTGAGGTATGCTTTCAATGGTATCCAAAAGAATATTACTCGTTTGATGTAAGTTTTTTTAGAGGAATAAAGTTTGTTGAGTTTGAATCAGAAGAACAATTTAAACATGAAGTTCAAGTATTAGTAGATGAAGCAAAGCCTATTATTTTGGACATTAGAAATTTATTTTCCGATCAAAAATCTTTAAAAGAGCATGTAATTAACGAGCTCAGCCACAATAGCTCTATATGGTCAAAGTATAATAGAGGAATGGCATGTTTAATAAGTGGTGACATAAAACAAGCTATAAATTTTTTTCAACAAGTTACTGGCGATATTGAGGATAGAGAATGGGCTAAAGAAGTAAAAAGTATAACTCAAGAACTGCTAAAAATACTGATATCAAAACAAAACTATTTACCTTTTATCGAGAATTTAGTTAACAGCTCTAGAGAGCTTAAAAAATTAAAGCCTTACGATGTCTCAAAAATATTAAAGAACAATAACTAAAAAACCGTGAGTCATATCTACCTTAAGTTAATCTCGTTGGGTTTCATTGCACTCTACCAGAGCAATATGTGACTTCAAGCTCCCCAACACTTATCCCCTTGAGCCTTTTCTCTTTCAACTTGTTTTTGTAAACCCCCCTTACATTTTGATTAAAAAAGCCACACGCTAACAACGGTTAACGTGTGGCTTTTTAGTCTTTAACTTCGTTTTGAAGTAATTATTTTTTCAATAAGTGCTTTTCAAAAAACTCGGCCATCATAGTGTGATAGTGCAGGGTAGTGCCTTTGCCTTCTCGTAGGCTGTGTGAACGATTAGGGTATGAGAAAAACTCAAACTGTTTGTTGTGTTTAACCAGCTCGTCAATTAAGCGTTCTGAGCCTTGGTAATGCACGTTGTCGTCACCGGTGCCGTGGATAAGCAATAACTTACCGGTTAGGTTTTTAGCAAAGGTAATCGGCGAGGTATTGTCGTAACTTTCAGGATCGATATTGGGGTTACCCGCATAACGTTCTTGGTAAATAGTGTCGTACAAGCGAATGTCTGGCACCGGTGCAGAAGCAATACCTACTTTGTATTTATCGCCGTGGCGAAATAATAAGTTAAGGGTTGAACTTCCACCCCCAGAGTGGCCCCACACGCCTACGCGGTCGGTGTCGATTACATCCCAGCGTTTTGCCATGGCATCTAGTGCATCAACTTGGTCTTGCACTGTGATAGAGCCAATTTTTTTATAAATCGATTTGCGCCAATCACGGCCTTTGGGTGCGCGTGTGCCACGGTTATCAACCGATGCGACAATAAAACCCTGTTGAGTTAAATAAGACTTATACAAATAGCTGTCACCTTCAAAGCGGTCTTGTACCGTTGAGCCCCATGGTTCGCCATATACATAAAAAACAATAGGATATTTCTTACTGTTATCCATGTTGTTAGGGAACATAATGTAGCCATCAAGCTCGGTGCCATCTTGCGCATTTACTTTAAAAAACTCATGTCTTGGTAAGCTTTGCTTAGCGAGCTTTTCTTTCAGTTGGTTATTTTCAACTAAGGTTTTTACATTACTGTGATCGCTCACTTTAATAATTTCTTTAGTTGGCGGGGTGCCAAATTTTGAGTAAGTGTGCATAGCCCACGAAGTATCTTTTGACATGTAATAGCTGTTTGAGCCGGCAAACTCAGCTGGTGTTACGCGCACCGGTTTACTGCTACCATCCAATGACGTGCGGTATAGATAACGCTGATTCGGATCATTGGGCGAGGCGGTAAAATACATCACATTTTTATCTTCATTAAGCGCTAGCATGTCGATAATGTCGTACTCGCCAGGGGTTAAATCAGTAATCGTTTTACCATCACGGGAAACGCGATAAAGATGACGCCAACCGTCACGTTCGCTGTGCCAAATAAAAAACGTGCCGTCTTTTGACCAATTGGCTTTATAAAACCACTCAATAAAGGCATCGTCTTTATCTTCTAAAATTTTAGTGAGTTGCTGTTTTTGCCAGTCAAATAACCATAATTTGTTATGATTTTGTGGCCGATTTAGATCTTGGATCATCAGCGATTCACCCGTACCCGCCCAGCTAATACGCGGAATGTAACGGTCACGGTTATCGCCTTCAAGTGCTGCCCAACGGGTTTTCTTATCGGCAAGGCTTACTACACCAACGCGCACGGCTGAGTTGGTTTCACCCGCTTTTGGGTAAGGAAACTCTTTTAGAGTCGGGTACAACTCGTCGGTATTGTTAATCATGGTGAAGTATTTAACATCACGGGTATCAAGCTGCCAATAGGCAATTGATTGGTTATCTGGGCTCCAACGAAAGCCATCTGCAATGCCAAACTCTTCTTCGTAAACCCAATCAAAATTACCATTGACTAAGGTGGCGCTGCCATCGCTAGTTAATGCGCTTACCACATTGCTGCCAACCGCTTGCATATAAATATTATTGTCGCGCACATAGGCTATTTTGCTGCTGTCTGGCGAGAACTTCGCAAACATCAGTTTTTTAGGCTCTGGCTGCTCACCACCGAGTTGATAAAGCCGATTGTTGTCTAAATTAAGTAACCAAAAATCACCGCGACTACGTGAGCGCCACACTTGCTCACCATTACTAAACAGCATTAGCCATTTACCATCTTTTGACCACTGATAGCTTTCCACGGTCAGTGGTTCTTTTTGCCCTTCAGGGATCAATTTTTCATAATTTACCAACACTTTTCGGCCAGTGCCATCGGCATTGTAAAACACAATGTCATTGCCTTTTACACCGTGCTCTTCGTCTGCTGTATCTTGGTCTTTATTATTGTTCTTATCGACTTCGCGTTGCTCAAGTACGGTGTAACCTGTGCCATCATCAAGCCACGTAAAATAACTGCTTCGCTCGGCTTTAAAGTCTTTCTCTTTATAAATTTGCGCAAGACTGAGTGGATTATTAATCGTGCTGCTCCTTGTACTTTGCACTGCATTTTCGCTGCTTGAACATGCTTGTAGGCTCATACCAACAATAGCAGCTAAAGCAAACCCTGATATTTTTATTATATTCATTTTCTATTTCCTAGGAAGGCGATTAACGCATTTAACGCTGTTACTGTAACAAATTAAAACGCTTAATATCAGCACCTTTAACGCAATAAGCAATGTGTTAAACCCAAACTTCATATAGGCCTAAGTCATTTTTAGGGGGTCGTAAATGCCGCGCTCAGGGTGTCAATTAAGGCGCGTACCGTGGCTGATAAGTGTTTACGAGACGGGTAAAGCACATAAATTTTCATCGGGTTTAACGTCCACTCGGGCAATACCTGCTGTAAGCGTCCGTCACTAATAAATGGATCAGCTAAATAGTTTGGTTGCACAGCAATCCCGCCATCATGCACAGCGGCGTACAGTAGGGTGGTGGCCTCGTTAGCGGTGAGCTTGCACTTTACATCAACAGATTGAAACTGCGCCTGCTTACGTAAATGCCAAACATGACGGTCAAAATTTTTATAACCTAAACACTGATGAGTGGTTAATTGTTTTGGTTCAGTGATTGGCGGATAGTCGCTTAAATAACGCGGTGATGCCACCAATATCGAGTCGCAAACAGCAATGGGTTTACCAATTAACGATGGATCAGGATTAGCCGCTATGCGTATCGCAAGATCAATGCGCTGTGCAATAAGATCCGTGGTCGAGTCTTGTAAGTCAATATCAATGTGTACCTTAGGATGGCGCTTCATAAACTCGGTAAACACTTTAACCAACTGCGCATAACCCAGTGACATACTGGTTGCAACCCTAATTTGCCCCGACAGCTCATGTTGATTTTGAGTTTGCAAAACCAAGCTATTCGCTTGCGCTAACCACTGCTCTATTTCTGGCAAACAGGCTGCCCCTGCTGATGTGAGAGTCACTTTGCGGGTAGTACGATGCAGTAATCGGGTATTGAGCCACGCTTCTACTGATTCAATATTGCGCGTAACCATAGGCCGCGACATTTCTAGCCGCTCTGCGGTGGCAGTAAAGCTGCCGGAATAGGCAACATCAACAAATACCCTTGCAGCAGTGAGTTTATCCATAGCATTTGCTCGATTTAAGAAACAATGATGCTAATTATTGGTTGTTTTTCTGAACATATCAAACCTTTATTATGCTCTCATTCACAACCAAGCAGAGAAAATAATGAAAACACTTACACTTTTGCTCAGTACACTATTAGCAACTAACATCGCAGTCGCAAAAGATAATCAACTCACCCTTGATGTATACAATGCCGACAGCAACAGCTTTCATGTAAATGCCACGCTTGTTTATGGCGAGCGCGATGCAATATTAGTTGATACTGGTTTTACTAAAGCCGATGCGTTGCGCATTGCCGCTAAAGTAATTGATTCAGGCAAACAGCTAAAAACGATTTTTATTAGCCAAGCCGATCCTGACTACTACTTTGGCGCAGAAGTGCTGCATCAGCTATTTCCTGAAGCAAACATAATTACTACGCCAGCAGTACAAAAAGTCATTGCAGCAAAAAACCAAGATAAAGTGGCATATTGGGCGCCGAAAATGGCGAGTAATGCTCCTCAAACACCGATATTGCCAACCGCCTATAACGGCAATACGTTGCAATTAGAAAGTCATACGATTGAAATTCGCGGCACTAACGGTGAGCAAAGTCATCGTCCTTACTTATGGATACCCGACAACAAGACTATTTTAGGTAATGTTGCCATTTATGGTGACGTACACTTATGGATGGCAGATGCACAAACAGACGCAGAGCAAACCGCTTGGGCAAAGCAGCTGCAAGAGATGCAGGCGCTGCAACCCGATATAGTGATCCCAGGTCATATGAAGCCAGGCAGCAAACTTGACGCCAGTCATATCAACTTTTCTAGCACTTATTTAAAAGACTTTGCCCAAGCGAAGCAGCAAAGCAATAACAGCAAGATGTTGATAGACAAAATGACTCAATCATACTCTGACGCTATATTGCCAATGGCATTATCAATTGGCGCTCAAGTACATACAGGTGAAATGACATGGTAACAATTCATTATTTTTATGATCCCATGTGTGGCTGGTGCTATGGTGCCACACCTTTAATTGCTGCGCTCGCTGAGAATAAAGACGTGGCACTGCATTTTCATGCTGGCGGGATGATCGATAATACACTGATAGCAGCTAGTTTTCGTCAGCATATTTTAGCCAGCGATACGCAAATAGCGCAGCTGACAGGTATGCCATTTGCTGCAGCCTATAAGCAACGTATAAAAGCTGAAAAAAACGTTATTTTTGACTCGTACTTGCCAATACAAGCGATTATTGCGGCAAAAGAGCAAGGTATTACAGAATACACAACACTGAGTGCAATACAGCAATGCCACTATGTAAAAGGTTTGCCGGTTAATGAATTAACAACCCTAGTAACAATAGCTGAGCAGTTGGGCGTTGATGCAAAGCAATTTAAAACCGACATATTGGCAAATAAACAACCGGCTCTAGCACACATAGCGCATAGTAAAACCATGATGGCGACGTTGGCAGTACAAGGTTTTCCAACACTGTTAATTGAAACAGCAAATGGCTTTGAGCGCTTAGCACATAATGACTTTTATGGTGATATAAAACAGTGGCAAAGCTATATTAACAGTTACCTTTAATAATATAAAACAACACGCTTAACAGCAAAGCTAGGCTAAGCGTGTTTGCTATTATTGCCACAAATACATACTGGCTTGCTTATTAGCAATATTCAATTCAAACACCTCGCTACTTGCTCGCATAGCAGCACCATAACACACATGCAGCGGTAACAAGTGTTCTTCTCTGGGATGATTAAAGCGTGCAGCAGGGGCTTGGCTCCACATTAATAGTTGCTGCTCGCGCTGTTGCTCGGTTAATGTTTGATCCGCGACTGTGTTTACCAGCCAATTTTCAAACGCCTGATTTTGCTGATTAACATCGCTTGATTGGGTCGTACCAAAAGCTCGCATATTATGAAATGTAAAGCCTGAGCCAATAATTAAGAGATTATCGTAATCTACACTTTGCAGCGCTTTACCCAGTTGAAGATGTAGCAGAGGATCGAGGCTTGGATGCAAGGATATTTGTACACATGGAATATCGGCCTCAGGAAACATTATTTTTAATGGTACAAACATGCCATGATCAAAGCCACGCTGGGTATCAAGGTTTGCAGCAATACCGTTACTTTGTAAGGCCTGCTGCACCTGCTCAGCAAGCTGAGGCTCACCAGCACAAGGGTAAGTTACTTGATACGCCTGCTCAGGAAAGCCGTAGTAATCATAAATCAACTTTGGTGTTGTTGAGGCTGTAATTGTAATAGGGTCTGCTTCAAAGTGAGCGCTGATCATTAAAATAGCACTAGGCTTGCTGATTTTAGCAGCCACAGATTGCAAACAAGTCACCATCTCTTTATGGCTGGGTTCACCTAGCAGCGGTAATGGGCCGCCACCATGAGATAAAAAGAAAACATTTGGTTGTTGCATAATAACCCTTAATTGATCTACGTGGTTATTATAATGCATGCACAAATCGCAATTAACTAGCCACAAAAATGCACAGCTAAAGTGCAAATTCTAAGAAGCGCCAGAACTCATCAACCAAACAGTGATACTTGCAGGGGTAACGCCTTTAATACCTTGGCTTAATTTCTCGCAGCTGAGCATGTTTAATGTGTACTGCTTTGCATAAATACTCTGTACTTCAGCCGCTGGTACACTATAAGGCGTGCCACTGCGCTGCGATTGGTCATACACACAGGTGATCAATAATTGCGGCGCAGCATGACTCAGGGTAATCAAATGTTGGGCGTATTGATTACGAATAGCGAAGGGCTGCGCCACCAATGCGCCGCGATCATAAATTGCATCAACATGATCTAAATGATCCGCTGTTAAAGCAAATACATCCCCTACCCAAATACAGATGCCCTGAGCCTGATACGCGGTAAGTAAACCGTGCTTAGTTACTTTTGGCGTGAGCGCTAATTCAATAAATAATTGCCGAATAGCAAGCTCACTGAGTTCAACACCCACCACGTACATGCCTTTATTAAGCAAATAATGAATATCGACTGTTTTGCCACACAAAGGTACAAACACACGGCTATTTACAGGTAGATTTAAGTTAGTAAAATAACGATCTAAGCTTGGGTTTATATTACCGCTATGAAAGCCAATATCGTTACTTTGCCAGCGGTTTAGCCAATATTCTGCATGCATAGCGTCTCCTTAAAACTGTAATAACACAATTGCACTGAGATACAACCCCACGCCAAACACAGCATGAGATAAAATGCTTTTTCCGCGTGCAGCCATTGGTGCGGGCGTTTTAGCCGCAGCAATACCAAGCCCAAGGGCAGGCTGCATAACAAAAAAGGGCATAGCAACACTCAGCAGTCCAAACAACAGGGCAGGGGCTAAGCTCGGCGCAGCTAACCAGCTACTTGGCATCAATAATAAAAATAGCAGGGCAAAAATAACCCCAATTAAATAATGGCTAATCCACCCGATAGCACATTCGTTTTGCTGCGCAGCGGCATTATTAATAGCAAGGTGTTTAAACTGCCCATAGCGCATTAAACTTAACCAGCGACCCACCATACAATAATTTAAAGAACGTATAGCAAATTTGCTTAGCAATAATCCCCACACATCGAGTAACGCCGTTGCACCAACTCCCATCACTATCACCGCCCACCAATCAATCGTTGCAAACATCATCTTCTCCTGTGCTGAAAATCTAAGCGCTATGATATAGAATTACAAAAACGTTAAATACAAAACTTTAATCAAACTTAAATTGCAAAAGTGGAATTATGTTAGATGATATCGTGTTGTTTGTGCACATAGTGCAACAAGGTGGCTTATCTCAAGCGGGGGAATATTTATCTTTGCCTGCGGCAACCGTTACGCGGCGCTTACAGCGTCTGGAGTCACGCCTTGGCGAAAAGTTACTACACCGCTCGGCGCGCCAATGCACACTCACCCAGCAAGGGCAGGTTTACTATCAAAGTTACGCAAACTTAGTTGAGCAATTTGAACAAACTAGCCATCAACTCAATCAACAAAAAGAGCAACTTAGCGGAAAACTCAAAGTACTTGCGCCACTTAATATTTGTCATGGTTTTTTAAAGCCAATGTGGTTGTCGTTTTGTAAACAATACCCTGATATACAACTGGAGCTGATTTTAAATAACCAGCTTGAAGACATTATTAAAAGCCAAGCCGATTTAGCACTAAGAATAGGCCCACAAGTTGACTCGTTATTACAGCAAAAAAAGCTCGGCCAGGCTGATTCTATTTTAGTAGCGACACCCCATTATTTAGCCAGTGCCGCAGCACTCACTGAGCCAAGCGATCTTAAGCTGCATCGTTTAATTGGCACAACACTGAGAAATAAATGGCCGTTAAGCAATGTAAAAACACGCGCAAGTTATACGCATATGTGCCGCTTTAATAGTATTTATAACGACACAAGCTTTGTAAAATACCAAGTCGCTGATCACCAAGGGGTAGGCTTGTTACCGCGTTTTGAAATTATCAACGAGCTAGATACGGGTGAATTAGTAAGGGTGTTGCCGATGTGGCAAAGCCACAGTCGCGAAATTTATGCTATTTGGCCAAGTGGTCGTTTACTTAGTAAAAAAGCGCTTTGTTTACGCGACTATATGCATGCTTTTATTCAGGAGCAACTACCGCACGGTTAAACATTTTTATGCCACTGATATTCCATTTGCTTTGCTGTAAGCTCGGCATGTTCAGGGCCTATCAATTCTGCAACTAGCTGCAAACTCATATCAATGCCCGCAGAAATACCGCCAGAGGTGGTAAATTTACCTTGTGACAGCCAACGTTTATTGCTGATCACCGTTAAAGCTGGGAACATATCCGCGAGATCGCTTTGATCTTCCCAGTGTGTCGTCACCGTTAAGCCATCAAGTAAACCCGCTTTGGCCAGTAAAAATGCCCCCGTACACACGGAGGCGACCTTTGTAGCAGATGCTGCTGTTTCTCGTATCCAGTTAATTACATTTGGCTTTTCCAGCTCATGGCTATGCACCCCCCCTACAACAATGAGTAAGTCAATCTGAGGATGATC
Organism: Pseudoalteromonas prydzensis; assembly: GCF_011050055.1. Lineage (GTDB taxonomy): Bacteria > Pseudomonadota > Gammaproteobacteria > Enterobacterales > Alteromonadaceae > Pseudoalteromonas > Pseudoalteromonas prydzensis_A. The sequence goes on from NZ_DRGM01000076.1 coordinate 98,028, forward strand.
GGCAAAACTGTAATGGGGGTTTACACTAAAGCCGCCACGCGCCATAACCGGCGTATTACTTTCAGCAATCAGGCTCACCTGCCAATCATTATTCGCTAATCGTTTCGCTGTACTAAACACTTCAAAAGGCCCTGAAAAATCCAATACCTCAGCGTCATCATAAATATAAATACCAATGTTCATTCGCTTCCCTCTCAAAAAGTAATTATTTAATATACGTGAGCCAAGATAACAAAGCCAAGTGCAATAAATTAATACAGCAAGCTGTATAAGTTAGCGTATTAATAAGCGAAAGGCTTTTTTACCCCGTTGTATAATCCAGTAGTGATCAAATAAAGCAAAACACTGGCTTAAAAAGTCGCTAGTCACAATATCGCCATTAATTTTAATAGCCCCCTCGGCGAGTAATTGCTTCGCGATGCGTTTTGATTTTGCTAAACCGCAGGTGACCAACAGCGCTGACAACGCCTGCTCATTACCGACCTGATAGCGTTCTAAGCCGTCTAAAGCAAGCTGCTTAATATCGGTAATCGATAATTTTGTAGGCTCACCAGCAAACAATATATGTGTTATGCGTTGTGCTGTTGCTAATCCTTGTTCACCATGAACAAATTGCGTAACTTGCTCAGCAAGAATTTGCTGTGCTTGCGGTTTGCCAGTTCGAGCGTGATCTTGACGTTCAATATGCGCTATCTGCTCTGTAGATAAAAACGTGTAGTAATTAAGAAAACGATAAACATCTTCATCTGGGGTATTAAGCCAAAACTGATAAAAAGCATAAGGCGACGTTTTAGCGGGATCGAGCCACACTGCACCACCTTCTGTTTTACCAAATTTAGTACCATCGGATTTAGTGATCAATGGCAACGTTAAGCCATACACTGCGCTATGATTAATGCGTCGAGTTAAATCAATGCCACTGACAATATTACCCCATTGGTCGCTGCCGCCAATTTGTAATTTACACCCAAACTGCTTATTTAACTTAACAAAATCATAAGACTGCAATAAAGCATAGCTAAATTCAGTATAAGAGATCCCTTGCTCGGGACGCTGTAAACGCGACTTGACTGAATCACGATTGAGCATTGCATTAATCGTAAAGTGCTTACCAATATCACGCAGAAAATCGATAACATTAATGCCTGAAATCCACTCGGTATTATTAACTATTGTCACGTTAGACCCACAATGCGTAGCCAATACACTGTGTATTTGCGTTGCAAGTTGACTCACCCAGTCTGCTACGGTTGCAAAGGTGTTTAAGTGACGCTCTGTTGCTTTAAAGCTAGGATCGCCAATCATGCCCGTCGCACCACCAATTAAGGCGATAATTTGGTGACCCGCATCATTAAAGCGTTTTAGCATCATAAGGGGGACTAAGTGGCCAATGTGCAAACTACCGGCTGTGGGATCAAAACCGCAATATACCGTTTGTGGCTGTTGAAGTAATTCGTTAAGCGCTGAAAAATTTGTGGTTTGTGCAATTAAGCCGCGTTGTTGCAGCTCTGCCATCAGTGTTTTGTTCATAGTAACCTCTACTGTGTGAATAAGTAGAGTAACGAGGCATAGTAACGAAAACGATATCCCTAAAGGGACACATATCAATATTAGTCTGCAACAATTAAGTAACTAAGAAAGAACTGAAATAACTCACTCAATGATGACACATTCAGTTTTTCATAAATTTTTTTACGATGATTTTTTACCGTGCCAATCCCTATCCCCAATTGCCATGAAATCTCTTTAGAATCGAGTCCTTGCACTAATAACGCTGTAATTTGCTGTTCGCGCTTTGTTAGTACCTGGCTGCCAATAGAAGTTAATGCGTGGGCAATTAGTTGACGAACTTCCAGCCGCTCAATAGGAGCATCGGGCAAGCTAAATGGTGCATGTGCCCACTGCTGATGACACAAACTGCTAAGCAACTCAAACCCTGCCGTTAACCCATTAATGTCGTTTGCAGTAAAATGTGGTGTTTGTGTACGGCCAATATAAACCGCCACCCAGCGGCTCTGATCCAGTTTGACAGACAAACACAACTCATCGTGCCACGCCGTGTGTGCATAAAACTCTCGCCGGTAGCTTTTATAATCAGCTAACGAGCCCGACACCTCTTTAAGAGTATAAACGCCTCCTGCGGATGCCTGCTGTATCGCTAGATAAAATGGGTCGTGCAAAAATGCATCGGTTAAGTAACGCTGGAACAGTAGTTCACGTGATTGATTAATCGAATCATAAAGATAAATAGGCCGTTTCGCCTCTTTGTAACCAACGATCACCGCTTCATCAAAAGCCACTATATGTTGTAATAAAGCGCAAAAATGATGGCTAAATATTGCGCTGTGCAATGCTGCAACAGCCTTGGCTATCGCTGCATAGTGATTTTGCGTTATGTTTACGCTCATTTTTGATAAAAGCCTGTAAGGTATAGCTAAAAGGCAAAAGCAGGTTTAAACACTGCCAGCAGACTCCACCACTAAAATACGTGCTTCGCCAATCGGGTGGGCGACATGCTCTGTACCGACCGAGGCATAAAATATATCACCGCTTTGCAATAACGCAGAATGGGTAACATCTGCAACTTTGTAAAACATATCAACTTCACCATCGAGTACCACAAACACTTCTTCGCCATCATTGATATGCCATTTATACGGCTGATCAGTCCAGTGTAAGCGGGTAGTAATACCGTTCATCGTTGCGATGTCTTTTGCTCCCCACGCCTTTGCTGCGGTAAATTGTTTAGCACGGATAATCTCCATTTATTTTCCTTATTCATCTAACTCTAATTGTGCCCGCTCTAGGGTTTCTGCGGGTAATTCTTTTTGTACCGACACCCCTAATTCTTTAAACTCAGAGGCTTGTTTAATCAAGTTACCTTTACCTCGATATAACTGCGAAAACGCTTTATCGTAACTTTCTTTGGCTTTATCGAGTTGCTTACCAACGCCTTCCATACTGGTTAAAAAGCCGTTGAGTTTACTGTAAAAGCGCTCGGCACGGCTCGCCAGCTCTTTCGAGTATTTCGTTTGCTCTTCAAAACGCCATAACTGTTTAACAATATTTAAGCTGGTTAATAAGGTAGTGGGAGTGGCCACCAAAATATTTTTTTCGATTGCTTGCTGGTAAATATCGCTTTGGTATTTAAGTGCTTCAACAAAGGCTGATTCTATCGGTACAAACATCACCACCACTTCAGGAGAATTAAGCCCAGGTAAGCGATCGTAAGATTTACTCGCCAGCTCATTAATACGCGCTTTAACCGCCTCAACATGCTCTTTAATTGCCTGTTGTGCTTCGAGCTCGTTGTCGGCATTAACGTAGCGTGTATAAGCGTTTAGCGAGGTTTTCGCATCAATCACTAAGTGCCGACCTTGTGGCAAATACACCACCACATCGGGGCGCAAGCGGCCATCTTCGGTATTAAACGACACCTCGCGCTTATAATCAGTACCAGCACGCAACCCCGCGCTGTCTAACACGTTTTCGAGCATTAACTCGCCCCAATTACCTTGGGTTTTCTTTTGTCCTTGGAGGGCGTTACTGAGCTTGTCGGCTTGTTCGGTGATGGCTTGGCTTTTCGCTTGTAAATGCAGTAGCTCGGTTTTTAACGCCGCACGTTGTTTTAAGTCTTCAACATGGATTGATTCCATTTTATCGCGAAAACCTTTTAGCTCGCCCTGTACTGGTTTTAATAACTGTTCAATACTTTCTTGGTTAAGCACTTTAAAACGTTGTGATTTTTCTTCGAGGATTTGATTAGCTAAATTTTCGAACTCTTTTTTAAGCTGCTCTTTGCTTTCTTTAATATGATTAAGCTGTTCTTTAAAATGCAGTTCTTTTTGCTCAAGCGTATTACGTTGGGTGCTAAGCTCTACATCACGTTGATTTAACTCGTTGCGTAGTTGCGCCAGCTCAGCGTCAGCCTGTTGCCAAAATTGCTTATACTGTTGGCTATGCTTTTCTTGCTCAACAAAACGGGTTTTAAAATGCTGGGTTGCGTCGCGTTGCTCTTGGTAACTTTGCACTAGTAAGTCGTGCTCATCAAGCAGTGAAATATGCTGTTGTTGTTTCTCAGCTAGTTGCGCTTGCAACAGCGTTTGTTGTTGTTCTAGCTCATTTAATTGCCGAGTCAGGCGTGCACGTGTTTGGCTAAAAGCAATTCCTAATAATGTCCCACCTACTAAAAATCCGATACCAACATTGAGCCAATCGATATTGGTAAGTAACTGTATAGACATAAATAAAACTCAATAACAAAAAGACAACTTATCATAGCGAATATAAAACCCCCTAGATAGCTGTTTTTATTATCACGAATACTAAAAAAATATTACATCGCATTACAAATCACTTGGACAAACTCGTTTTCTAGAAAGTTTTCTTCTACACTGAAATGCAATGATTAAGAATGATTAAAAATAACGACTCCTCAACACAAGGAATGATCACATGAACGATATAAAAACACCCGATATTGAAGTGCAATGCCAAGCCGATAACTACTTTTCAGTTAAAACACTTACCGTTTTGCCACATACGCATGAAAGCTGGTTGACGTTTTTTAATGGTGAAGCAACACCAACAGACTCACTCAGTGTGTATTTCAACAATGCGAGTGAAAGCCACTCTACAAGTATTGAGAAAAAACAGTTCCTAGAACTTATCATAAATATTGATCCTTCCGTTGCTGCTGACTGGGAGTTTTACGGTAATGGGGTGGAGTATTGCGGCGCCGATAGCAACTGCCAATATAATATTTCAACACTCATCATGGATGACGACACTTTAGTGTTAAGAATAACCCAAGTTGCGCCAACCTATGAATTTTTAGGCGTCGATAAAGATAACCTTGATCAGGTAATTGAGGTAACAGAAGGTCAAGAAACCGAGTATTTACCTATTTCGTTTAGGTATACAGCTAAGCATTTACCTTCTGGCAAAATTTATATGTCACAAGATCCTAAAATCGTGGTTCGTAGACCTGGCGCAACGCTTTAATTTAAAGCGCTACGACAGCTGAAAGAAGGGTCATATTGTTGCATTAACACAATAAACTCTTCTTTTTGACACCAAGGTGTAAACCAAGGTAATTGAAACCACATTGGGTGGTAGCCTATGGTGAGCGATTTTTCTATGTACATAAGTGCTGACTGATACTCACCAATCACACTATAAACAAGTGCCGCGGTAAATACGTACTCGTAATGATCGGCGGCAATACTTATTGCTTTATTAAGAGCTTGTAGTGCCAGTTTTGCTTCGCCTAACTGGCTATAAGCTTGAGCTGCTTCCAAAAGACTACCAAGGGTCTGCTGTGTTTGCGTCAGCTCAACCACTTTTAGATAGTTAATAGGGTAGGATTCACTGAGTCCAAGGGATTTTTCAATATCCGCTAGGTTAAGCCGAAAGCTAACATGCTCTGGGTTCATATCAACCGCTTGCTGGGCAACAATTAAAGCTTGCTCAAACTCTCCTTGTAAAGAATAGGCAATACTTAAATTACTTAAATCAATGCTATCAGCTTTAATCTCTATAGCTTGTTTATATTGTTTGATTGCAACCGTTAAATCGCCTTCAGTTAGGGCTATATCTGCCAGCAATTGGTTGGCCATATAATTTTGCGGACTGACACTAATTACCTCATTAAGCAATTGCTTAGCTTCAACTATTTTCCCTTGCCACCACAGTACCTGTGCTAAATTTTGCTTTATGATTGGGTTAGCTCGTATTGTTAACGCTAACTCAAAAGCCTGTTGTGCCTCAGCTAATTGGTCTTGTTGTAAATATAATAAACCTTGTAACTCGTAAAGGGCTAACGGACTGGCACCAACTTGCTCTGCTTTGGTTAAATAATGTTTTGCAGCGCTCCAATCTTGCTTAGCAACCGCTATAAGCATAGCGTTCTTCGCAAAGGCGGGCGTATTTTGGTACTCAGCAGGGGCACTGAATAATAGTTTACTGGCAATCTCTAAGTAATCAGCTTGCTGCGACTGTTGATATAAACCAAGCGCGACTTCGCGGAGCAACTCATAGTTAGCATATAGCTGAGGAGTTACCTCAACAGTTTGAGCTATCTGATTAAGTAATTCATCGGTATATTCACCCGCTAACTGTACCTGTTGATATAACTTAATATGCTGTTGTTGCACTTCATCACTAAGCTGCGCCAAAGCGATATATTTGCTGTCAAAATCAGGGAATAGTGCCGTCAGTTGTTGGTTGCTTAAATGATACATTTGGCTGTAATTATCAATCACAATAGGCCATTGTTTACGCGCTTTAACCGACCACTTTGGTGCCTCTAAGCGTACTAACGTTAAATAGCATTGCGGTTGCATGCAATTAAGCTCTGCTGTTACGACTTCTTGTATACCGGTTGCTTGATTTAACTTAGTTAACTTCTCAATAAATGTGAGCTCGGTGCTGGCACCTTGCTCTATGATTTCTATTTCATCCTGTGAAATAAGATTTAACCGCTTACTATTGATAATACCTTGCCTGATCGCATCATCAATTGTCGCTTTAAGCATGCCTGTATCTACAGATAAAAGCCCTGCTGATTTAACAACCGGCGGCAAAAACGCCACATAATGCTCATTGGCTTGGTGTACTTTAAATTGATATATTAAACCGCCAGCAACCAATGCAACCCCCGTTAACAGTGCAAAAAATAACGTTTTTTTAACGGTTCTTTGCGGTTGTACAAGTTGCTCGATTGGCAGCGTTGCTTGTGCCAAAATCTCTTGTTGGGTTATCGCGATTATCACGTTTTGCAGCTTACGCGCAGTCGTGGCAGCATCAACTGGACGACGCTCCTTTTTGCGTTGTAATAACTGATTAAGTAAATCACATAACTCATCAGGTAACTTAGGCGTGATCTCGTATGCATCAATAGCTTTAGTGTTGGTGATGTTATGCGCGATTGCTTGCGCTGAACCATTGCCAAACGGATGACGGCCACTGATAAATTGAAAAGCAAGCATACCAAAAGAGAATAGATCACTGCGAAAGTCTAGTGGCTGTTTATTTAACTGCTCCGGAGACATCGCACTGGCACTGCCAAAGCTAGGTATCTCAACTTGCTCGTTGGAAGGATTATTCTGTAATGTCGCTATGCCAAAGTCAGTAATTTTTAGCTTGTGCTTATCGATTAAGATATTTGCAGGTTTTAGATCGCAATGCATCACCCCCTCTGCATGGGCGTGCACTATGCCATCACATAATTGGGCCAAAAGAGTTAATTTTTCAGATAGGGTGGTAATATGTTGATGCTGAAACTGTTGTAAGGTTTTACCTTTTAAGTATTCCATGACGATACAAATTTGCTTGTCGTACAACAATACATCATGAATTTGCACAATATTAGGGTGATTAAGCCGAGCAAGTAACTGAGCTTCAACTAAAGGATCGCTAAACGGCGCTGCAGACTCAGTTAACTTTAAAAACTTGATAGCTACATAACGCTTTAAACGAATATCTTCTGCTAAATAAACACATCCCATCCCTCCTTGGCTAAGTAACTTTATTAATTTGTAGTTGGTTGTTACTTTATTAAATTGTAATACTATTTTTTCTTGTTCTAGCGACATCCGAGGTACTCTCTAATTCACACCCTTTATAGATCATAAAGGATGCGCCAGCAAAACGCACTTTTCGCAGTTGCCTTTCAATTATATTTTCAGCGTCATGAACATTAGTCAAAACCTCTGAAAATTGCTTTCTAGCGCGATGGATTTGAATATTTAAATAGCGCATATCAACGCCTAAATCTTTCACTAATTGTTCGGTATTGACCCAACCTTGATTTGCCGGTAGCACGCCTTTTTTAGCATCCGCAGCACGATATCTGGCCAAATTTAAGGTCAGATAATGATGACAGCGAACATGTAAATCAACGTCTTTATTATGATGATGGATTTTTAGTTCTGACGTTTCTTCATCTAAGCTTAAATTAAAAATGAAATCTAACTCATGAATATAAAGCTGCGGCACACTGCTCACCTGGGTGTCTAGTTCCAAATGGCTTGAAATAAAAACCCATTGCTCATTAGCAAAACTAATAACACTGTTATCTTGTAGCATTTCACGCGTGTTAAATTCATCATCATGTAATGATTCAAGATACCATTGGCCGCTGTTTGGCTGATAAATAATGGCCCATTCAGGCTGTTCAGCAGGTAACAAATGATAATTGTTAAGTACGATGGTTTCTGTGGTTTTATTTTGCTGAGCGTCGAGTTTGACCAGTTGATCAACTGGCGCACTTAAGTCCTTAACTACATAAGTAACTTGAGAGTTACCAGCAAAATAAACTTTATCACCAATGTGTAATTCTTCCGCGCTATCTTTTTGTAACCGCTTATGATTTAGCCAGGTACCATTGAGGCTTAAATCCCTGATGTACCATTTACCATTTAACCACTCAATAATGGTGTGGATTTTAGATACACTCAAGTCATTGACTAAAGTATCAACCGAGTATTGAAAACGGCCAAAGCTATGGTGCGCATATAAAAAGCAACATTCATTCGAATCTTTATTTAATAAATAAGCCATTTTAATACCCTGCAATAATTAGGTATGCGTCTAATCGTTGATATTACAATGATTTTATAACAATAGACACAAACAAAAGAAAATAAACACAAAAATTTAACATTTATTTTGTGAAACCACCAAATAGTAAATTATTACTACTGGTAACAGTATTTTAGCGACAATATGATGAAATAAATATTACGTGTGATTACATAAGCTGAACTCTGGTTAAGAGATTTACTATCCGCAGTTCAGGTTACAGCAGGGCATAAAAAAAGCCAGCTCAAGGTGAGCTGGCTCAATCATTACTAAATATAGTAACCAAATGGGAAATCAACATGATGCCTGTGCAAACTGCAATTTAACAACAAGCATAATAGTAGACGTGGGTAATTAAATTTAGTTCAAAAATAATTTCAAAATTTTGAATTTTCCGCAGCCATAAAAAAAGCCAGCTCAAGGTGAGCTGGCTCAATCATTACTAAATATAGTAACCAAATAGGGAAATCAACATGATGCCTGTGCAAACTGCAATTTAACCACAAGCATAATAGTAGACGTGGGCAATTAAATTTAGTTCAAAAATAATTTCAAAAATTTTGACATTTACGCAGCCATAAAAAAAGCCAGCTCAAGGTGAGCTGGCTCAATCATTACTAAATATAGTAACCAAATGGGAAATCAACATGATGCTGTCGTAAACTGCAATTTAACCACAAGCATATTAATAGACTGAGTTAATCAAATTTAGTTCAGAAAAAAAGACACTTTTTTACAGATAATTCTAACTTTTAATTAAAGACAGCATTTGCTCTTCATCAAACTTAGTGAAACTCATTGATTTTTCAGTAAATAATGCATCAACAAGGGCTTGTTTATGTTGCTGCATTTTAAATACTTTTTGCTCGATTGAATTAGCCATAATTAATTTATACACAAAAACAGGATTGGTTTGGCCAATTCGATAAGCACGATCTGTCGCCTGCTTTTCAACAGCTGGGTTCCACCATGGGTCAAAATGGATCACGGTATCAGCTTGGGTTAAGTTAAGCCCTGTGCCGCCAGCTTTTAAGCTGATCAAAAACACCGAGGTTTGGCCACTGGTAAATTCAGCAATCACTTTATCGCGATGCCTTGTTTGCCCAGTTAACAAGCTGTAATTGATGCCAAGTGCAGTTAATTGTTCAGCAATAATATCAAGGGCAGAGGTAAACTGACTAAAAATAATGATATTACGATCTTCATCTAACATCACCGGCAAATGCGTACTTAACCAATCAAGCTTGGCACTTCTGGCCGCGGTGCTTTCATCAATTAGACGCGGGTGGCAACATATTTGCCGTAATTTCAGTAGTGCTTCTAAAAACACCAGTTTGCTTTTTTGCGCGCCTTGCGAGGCAAACAGATCAACCATTTTCTCTTCAAGTGAATGAGTAATGCTTTGATAAAGCTCTTTTTGCTCAGCTTCAAATTCAAACTCTTTGATCAACTCTGTTTTGGGCGGCAGCTCCTGGGCAACTTCGGCTTTAGTGCGGCGCAGAATAAAAGGTAGAATTAATGACTTAAGTTCATTGGCACGGTCAACATCAGCATCGCGTTCAATCGGGGTTTGAAAATGTTCTTTAAAATGAGTTTGCGAACCAAGTAACGAGGGCATAGCAAAATCGAGTAATGATTTTAACTCAAACAAGTTATTTTCAATTGGCGTGCCGCTTAAACAAAGGTTAAATTGTGCGTTCAAGCGTTTCACCAAACGGGTTACTTGCGCACTGTCGTTTTTAATATATTGCGCTTCATCAAGAATAATATTTTCAAAATATAACGGCGCATAATAAGCAATATCACGCTTTAATAATGGGTAGGTAGTCAAAATACAATCAGCCTGAGCTAGCTGCTGTAATTGTTCTACACGGGCAGATCCAAAAACAGTGGTCACTTTAATGCTGCTGGCAAATTTACTCATTTCATTTTGCCAATTACTAACAAGACTGGTTGGGCACACAATCAAGGTAGGGCCAGCTTGCACGCGCTGTCGCGCATTTGCTAAAAAAGCAATCACTTGCAGGGTTTTACCTAAGCCCATATCATCGGCCAAAATTCCACCAAGCTGATGGCGCTTTAAAAACTGCAACCACTGCACGCCTTGTTGTTGATATTCACGTAATTGCACATCATCATTTAAGCCATGTAACTGCGTACTCTCAACTCTGGTAGCGTTGTTTAGCTCTGCAAGGTAAGACTCCAAGTTGTCATCCACTAACGTAACTTCTAAGCTACTGTAAGCAATTAAATGCACTAAGAAGGACAGTGGCATTAATAATTCGTCGCGAGTTTTCACAAGTTCAAACCGTTGCTTAAAATCAGCTAATGCATTAAACGCAGCTTTGCTAATAACAGCAAACTTTTTACCATTAGCATAATAGTAAAAGTGCTCGCTTTGGCGATTTAACGATTCAAATTCAGGGTTATCATTGGCTAGTACAATTGCCGCCTTAACTCCTGGGATCAGTATTTTACTAACAATTTGATGGCCTTTACCGCGCTTAACCTCCAAATTGACGTTGCTGATCGCTTTTTTAACCACTAATTTTTTGTCTGTTATTTTCCAACCACGCTGTTTAAGGCTAGGAATAACTTCATATTTAAACCAATGCTGATGAATAAATGATTGTTTATTAAAAATAAATTCATTTTGTAAAGCCCCTTTACATAGCACAAAGCCTAAATTAGTAAGCTCAGTGATCACCGTATTCTCAAGCGAAGTATTCAGCAAATGTGCAGGAGCGGCATTGGGAGAATAATGCTGCCCTTGATAATTGAATTTAAGTGTCAGTTGTAAATCATTATTACTATTACTTACTTCAACAACAGCTGATGCATCCGCAACTCGCTTTATTCTTTTTCGCTCTGATTGTTGATAATGAGGGATCACCCCATCGCCAAAATTAGCAGCTAGTTGTTTGTATACACGTTCAAAATTGGCGGTATGAATTGCAGGGATAGCACGTATATGTGCAACTTCTTCACCGCTCAATGGCGTACGTAAACGGCCGATCCGTAATTGTTCAGTATCAAGGTAAGTGGGTGGTGTGGTTTTCAGTAATAACCAAGACTCTCTACTACTTATGCTCACATTTAATTGCGTGAGGTCATTTTTGTGCGACCAAGAAAAACGGAGGTCCTCTGCGCTATCTGCTTTAATCGCCTGACGTGAACGACCAAAGAACAAACGTTGAGAACTAAGCAGCTGTTGTAATGCATTAAAACCCCATTGCCCTTTGAGCTCAAGGTTACCCAGCGCATTTTGCGAACGTATCCAACTATATAAACGAAAATCAGATTCGAGCAAATCCGAAGGAGTAACAAAGCTGTTGAGCTGCTGATCCGTTAAATTGCGGCCAAGGGTATAATTATGTTCAGTAGAAAAAGCGGCAATTTTAGGCGTTAAAATAACTCGTGAATTTTCCACATCTAATACAAACAACAAAACATTTTTTGCTGGTTGGGTTTGGGTTTGTTTAAGTGTTGTAAGCTCTTCAAACCAGTCATTCATTATATAATCTTGACCATAATCACCCGAGTGATCTATTTTTAGCTTCAACAACACAGCAGCTAAATGGCGACAATTAGCTTTCGCATCACACGAGCAGTGGCGATCAACTGCAAAACCATTTGCTAATTTTCTAATCTCTATATGCTGCGAAAATGTTGTGCCTTGATTACCGAACATCGATGCATCAATCACTGAAAAATCATCATTATGTTCTAACCAATTAATTTGTCCATTTGCGACATACTCTTTTGCTTTACTGAGTACATGCGGTTTAAACAGTTGTTTAATAAACCGTTCAGATAAAGGGAATTGAGTCGCTTGTTCTTGTTTTATCTCTTCAAAAATAGCGAGTAAATCATTCTTAGATAAGTTAGTAGCAGACATATTGCTCAAGGCAGTAAAAATCAAAAATAATTTTACCAGTATATGATTTATCAGCGCTGAGCTAAAGCATTAAAATGCTTAATCGGACTGGTTGGAGCTGCTAAAAAGCCCCACTTACAAGTAACTAAAGGCGCTAGCAACAGATAGAGGAGTTGGTAAAAAACCGGTTTATAGCAAAAAACAGTGCACACTATCATTTAATGAACAGCAAGCACACAAGATATAAACAACTTAATCACAACGAAGGACCTTTACAGATCATATTTTTACTAAGCAAAATACTATTTGCTAAAAATAGCCAGTGTAATGGGGGTTAAGTTAGTAAAATAATGATCTAAGAGGGGAGAAATACTAAAAATAGTCGAACTTGGATCACGATTTTACTAACTAAAAGGTAAAATAGATCATGATCTTACTAACTTAGAAAGGGTTCAGATCAGATTTTTATCAACTAATTAAAGGCATTTAAAAGCTTAGTTAATTGCTCTAAGCGCTTGTCTGTCATAACTTTATTGTCAATTTTAATGGAAACATCACCACTTTTTAAATTGCGTTGTACACTGATATAGTCATTTTCTAACAAAGCTTCACGGCGTTGTGCTGATTGCGGCTCAGCGGTGAGCAGCTTAGTGATCGCCATTGCACGCTTATCATCACCAGTGATTTCTTGTAAACTTTGCTCATGAGTTAAATGATCAACCAGTTGATTAAAGGCATGTTCATCACGCTCTTTCGCTGCGATCAATTTTTTAGCGACTTCACGGCCAACATGGTTAGCGGTAGGGTATAGCGAAAGCACCGTAGCAGGGAGCTTCTCATAGGCTTTAATTGCATCCGCTATGGCAGTATGAGATACCCCTTCAATCGCAGCGACTTCACGATAAGAGCCTTTTTTGCCTTGCTCAACTAACTCATCTTTGGTTTGCTGATAAGCTTGACCAAGTTCCCATAAGCTCGGAGCAATATATTGATCCGATGAAATAGCTAAAATCTTAGCATCTTGTTCAGTAAAATCTGATGAACTTAACACCATGTAATCAGCCTGACCTAAAATACAGGCCATACGACGTCGTGAGCCTGCCAGTACCAGTGTTTCATCACCTTTGTCCCAACATAGGGCTGGGTGTTGGTTGCGCCCGTCTTCGCGGATTGCAGGAAGGATATCGGCGACTGATTTTTCATTCAGCAATATCTGAACACGGCGATTTTTAGCATAAACCTTAGTGCTACTTTCAATCTCTGCATGGGGGATCACTTTACAAACAAGGGTGATCTGACGCTTTGGATCACTCGGTGCAGGCATTTTGATCACATCACCAGCGCTGGCTTGCTCCAGTAACTCATCTAAACTACTGCTACCAATTGAAGTTGCAAAAGGATCTAAGCTGGTGTCATTTTTACGTTTTTTAGCCATTATTTGTTAACTACCTTACTTAGGTTCATTCAATTGAGATTGGGTTGAAAGCCAATTCGAGCGGATCAACATTTCAAGTTCATCGACCACATCTTTAATGTTTTCTTGAGCGCGCAATAAAGACTCACGACTAGCAAGACTATCAGATGTTTTTTGATCAAAGATGGTATTAAATGATGACGAACTGGCGGTAATAGCTGAACTATGATTGATAGGGTAACTCATCACTTGACGACCAAAAGCACTACGCACATCTTTAACAATGTCACGCTGCGAATGGTTGCCTTTAACGTAATTAGTCACTAAAAATTGCATAAAGTCCCAGCCTTCATGGCCTAAAGAAGCCACTGTGTGGTAAATCTCACCTAAGCGTTTAAGGTATTTATTGTTCGCATCAAAGTCGACTGCTTCTGGATGCACAGGAATGAGCATTGCAGTAGATGCCATTAAAGCATTATAAAACATAAAGTTAAGTGATGGAGCTGTATCAATTAAGATGATGTCAAATTGGTCTTTAACAGGCTCAATTACTTTTTCGAGCAATTTATGATAGTGACGAGTAACGTCGTAACTTGAGCTATCTTTTAGCAATGTTGCTGTTTCATGCTCAAAGTAAAAATCATCCATTCCTGACGGTAATATACGAATATTTGGAATATGCGTTGGTAAAAATGCATTAGTAACCAGTTGTTGCCAGGTTTCATCCGCATCTAAATCAATACAATCACGCATTAAATCGCCAACAGTAATTGGCTCAGGTTCGCTAGGTGGAAAAAAACTTGAAGAAGAGCCTTGTGGATCTAGATCGATAATACCAATGCGGTAACGCTTAATATTAGTCGTTGCTAACGCAGCTGCAATATTCACCATACTGGTGGTTTTACCACAACCGCCTTTTAATGAGTTGATCACAATAACCTGTAATTTGTCGTCAACATTACGATGATCTGGCTGAATATCCATGATTTCTGCCATCGCAAAGATATTCACTAGGGTATAAGCGTAATGGCCGTTAGCACCGCGTTTGATGTTTAACTGATCAAAATCGCCATTATCATGTCTGCGTTTTAGAGTTCGATTATTACAGCCTAATAAATCTGCTGCAGCCTTTTGTGTATAGGTGCGGAGTTCTTTTTCTTCTGATTTTAAATGGGCACGATAATGCTGAATACGTCCTGCTAATGATTTTTCTGCTACTTCTGCAGTTGCTTTTAAAAGCCGATAAGTGGAGAGTGCATTATTATGAATTGACATACTTTCTTCCTCAAAGTTAGGCATTTAGTATAATGTCCATTCAAATGACTGTAAACAACTATTTAAGACGACATGACTTTTAATAACAAGACATTAAAAAAACTGATTGGAAACTTAAAATCGCTTAGTATAAATAAAGAAGTTTAAAGGTGGTTAAATATATAAGGTAGTAAAGGTTAAGGGCCCTGAATATGAATATAACCTTATGAAATATATAAATAATAGTAAAAAATGCAGATCAGGTTTATACTTGGTTAAGATCAGATCTTTAGTTACTGACAGATCGCTATTTTACTAACCGGAAATTTAATTATTTAGTTATCCACAGTTTGAGCACAGTATTATGCACAAAAAGTGTTGCTTAGATCAGTTTTTTACTAAGTAAATTAAGATGTTATCCACCTTAGATCGGGAAAAACAGTGACTTTAATTGGTATAGATCTGATCTGTAGTAGGTATAGATCAGATCTATGCTAACTGATCTGCTAATTATCCACAGCCTAGTTAGAAAAAACATCATTATGTCGTGTATTTAATTGTAAAAAATGAAAATAGACGGACAAAATTTTAGTTGAGTTAGTAAAATTTAGACTTATAACCCCTCAGTTAGTAAAAAAGTGATCTGAAAACATCAAAGATCATGTTATGTTAGTAAAAAAGTGATCTGAAAATATATTTTAAACTCAGATCAACTTTATACTAACTTAAACATTTAACTTTTACAGTTTAATGTGTTGTTATTAGCTGTCGCAACAAATTTGGAAATAAGAACAATGAACCGAAAGGTCAACATCTCGGTAGATAACTTACCCGATACATTACGGGGACAGATCCACGGGGTGGAAAGTGCAATTGATAACGAAAGCCTCGCATTATTTACAGATAATAAAGATGTACGCGTATCATTAGAAAATGCAGCGCATGGCTTACGTGCCTATTCAAATACATTCAATCATTATGATTTATGGGGACGTTTTGTTCGCTCTGGTCATAAAAAATTACCTTTAGAAGAAGCACCGAAAAAAACCATCATAACGCGAAAAATATCAGAGAAGGTTGATGGTATTTTATATGATGGTGAAATTAAGATCACACCTGCTGTAGTCAGTAGTCGCAAAGATGGTGAAGATGTTGAATATTTAGTATGGCCATCAGATCGTGAAGAAAAAGTTGAACGTGCACTGATTCGTTTAGCGTCAAAAGGTAAGATCGTAAAAATTAATTTTAAGTCCGGTATTCAATATGCTGTGGTTTTTTCGATGAACGAATTGGCCCAAGAACTTAAAGCGGTCGGGCAATCAATGCCTTATCCACAAATCAAAGAAGCATTAGAAGCACTGCAAGGTTCAAAGTTATCATTTAAGTATTCTGCGACAGATACAAAAAATACAGATATCGATGATTCATTTTACGAATCGAATATGAACTTCTTGTCGTCTCTTCATTTTAGTGGAAAAAAAGGGCAGGGCGGAAACGTAAAATGTGTGGCATGTTTGAATGCGTTTGTGCATAACATGATCGATAATCTCGAGTACAAAGGTTATTACTTTAATAGTGCACAAGAATTAAAACGCGGTTTATCGCGTTGGATGATGCTTCGTCTTTATCATTTATGGCGTTATGCAGCACCTGGTAAAACATATCATTTTAGATTGCTTTCTATCATGGAAAAATATGGTTCAATATATTCAACCGATGATATTACGGAAAATAAATTAAAAGCACTACGTCGTGATATGACAACAACAATGAAAGATTTAATTGAGAAAGGTGCAATTTCAGAATACAGCATCACCAATGTTAAAGAGGATAAAACCGGTAACATTATTGACTACACCTATGAAATGCATCCGTCTGATCAATTCTGTGATGAAATACTAACTTTGAATAAGCATAACAAACGTATTGAAATTCAAGGCGGTAAACGCATTGTTGAAAATGTAGTTTTAATCGATGAAGATAAAATTGAAGCTATTGTAGAAGATTGATTTTTTTATAACGTACATCTTACTCAAAGGCCGCTATCTAGCGGCCTTTTTAACATAATCACTTATCAACTTGTTCTAGGTATAACCTATCAACAAGAAAATCATATTCACGTTTTCGTGGGTGGCTTTCGGGTTTTTGATAATCTGGCAAGGTACCGAGTTTTACATCCGGATCAGGATTAATCAAAATAAAAGGTAATGCAGCACTAACATGATAACGATTTTGTGCTGTGTATCTAACATTTACTTGCGGGCTTACTCGCGTTGGTCGGCGAATTCTTAATTTGTCTTTATCACCTAAACTTGCAACTCTTAACTGCTCTTGGGCAACCAGTGATTGCCAACTGTGTTGGTCGATCATTCGTGGATTAGAGTAACCGGCCGATTTTTCGAGCATTGCCAGCGCCATTTTTTTTGTAAGAGTTTTGGTCGCATGCTTATGCATCCAAGTAAAACGAACTGAAAAAGGGGAGTTCATTTCAAAATGCACTTTTCGATATGCCGCAAGCGTTATTAAATTTGGAATAGCATTGTGCACAGCTTCAAAGCGCGCATCATTATTATCGATTGCTAAAATACATTCTTTAAATGCGGCTTTAGCTTTATTTAATTGTTGAATTCGAGCAACGAGTTGTTTTTGATCTGCGTTATCAACAACCAATAGGCCAGGGTGGCGCTTTAAAACACGACTACTTAGCTCTGGTTTTTTATAAATATCTGTAAATGAATTTAATATCGCCTTATGAGCTTCATCGCCAGTAACTTTTTTTACAGTAATAGACTGGGGAATAATTTTTTCATCGCGACTTTCAATATCTGGTAATTGGTAATACTCAGCCTTTTTATAGCCACTGGATTTTAGGTCATCAATAAATAAATTTGTTAAATCATTAAGCAAGTCGAACTGACTGCGAATTTGAACTTTAGTTACCATAAGAACACATCATACTAAATTGAGATTGTTAGTTTATCATAGTGACAAATATATTCTATATTCAATTTCCGCACTTTCTCTTGGTTATTTTAAGTTAAGTTATACTCGGTGTTTAGTTTAATATTAAATTTAATTAAGTATGATGTGTTCTTTGTTCAGTGATCGGTAAATTAATAAGTTAAATCTCTTCGATTTATTCCCCGCCCCTTGCTGTATAGTATTGAGTATATAAATAAAAGCCGCAATGTGACCGTTTTACTTTATCGCTTAGTTTCATGTGGGAGCAGATAGGGCAATCACAGAAATTTGTGTTGAAATAGAAAAACGTTGCGAAATCAAATTTTTTAGAAATTGGGACGGATGAAGATCATATTCATTTTTTAGTTCAGTCAGTACCAACCTACAGCATTACAAAGTTGGTAACGTTTAACGGCAAGAGAGGTTTCTAAAAAGTGCCCTCATGTTAGAAAGCAGTTATGGGGTGGAGTAGTACGGTAGGAAAACATGGTGACGAATCAATGCTAAAAAAGTATCTAAAAGCCAAGGAAGTAATTATGACCAACTCCATTCGGATCATCAGTTAGTTGTGCTCTAACTAAATACCTCGCTCACGAAGTGAATTCAGCGTTAGCAGAAGGGCTTACCCCAGGAATGTTTATTAATAAGTTGATGCCTGCGTTTATAAGACAAATTCGCTGTTAAGGTTACTTAGTCAATGCTCGCTAAACATCATACACCAACTGATTCTTGCTCATTACAAACATTGCTAGGGGCTGTTTATCACAATGAGCAAGTCGAAGGTCGAAGGTCGATCAAATCTAGTATGGCGCTAGCCGTAATGCCAATCTAATTGATAGCGGAAATGTTTGTAAAATAGCGTTCCTTAGAGTTAGCAGCGAGCTTTATACTGGTTATAAGCACAAATAACAGCGGCCCATAGCATGCAAATCCACAACCAGCAAGTTGATTGTTAAAAATATTAAGAAATACCTGTAAAGCTCAGGTTACACTCTATATGAAATACGGTATGATGTGTTCTTTTCAATTATGCTAATAGCAATACCTTGCAAAGCAAACCTGACTCGCGAGTGTTTTATTATTTATGTATTTAAAATTAGTCACTTAGGAATAAATATCAAAAGTTAATAGGCTAATAAAAACAGATTAATTATCAGCGAATTTCAATAATATTTATCTCATAACTAAATAATTGATAATTAGCGAATATAGTCCTTGAACAGGGGGGCTGCATACGTTAATTTTCACCTAACAGGTAAATGTAGGAATGAGGAAATAACATGCAGTCGTGGAACCCAAATAGCTGGAGAGAACTCCCAATACTTCAGCAACCACAGTACCCAGATCAACAAGCGCTTAAAAGCGTAGAGAGTCAATTGAAAAGTGCGCCACCTTTAGTTTTTGCTGAAGAGACCCGTAGTTTGTTTAAACAACTTGAAGATGTGTGCGAAGGTCGTGCATTTTTACTTCAAGGTGGCGATTGTGCTGAATCATTTAGTGACTTTAATGCAGCTAATATTCGCGACACCTTTAAAACCATTTTACAAATGGCGGTTGTACTTACCTATGGCGGTAAATGCCCAGTAGTTAAGATTGCGCGCATGGCTGGCCAATACGCAAAACCGCGTTCAGCTGATTTAGAAACCATTGATGGCGTATCATTACCTTCATACCGTGGTGATATCGTAAACAACTTTGAGTTTACTGAACAAGCCCGAGTTCCAGATCCACAACGCTTAATGACTGCGTATCACCACAGCGCAGCAACGCTTAATTTGCTACGCGCGTTTGCACAAGGTGGCCTTGCTGACTTACACCAAGTAAACCGTTGGAATATGGGCTTTGTGGCTGCAAATCCACTGAAAGAAAAATACCAGCAATTAGCAGATAAAATTCAAGACGCACTTGAGTTTATGGAAGTGTGCGGGATTAACTCAACGATTGCACCAAGCTTAAAAGAAACAGCGTTATATACTTCACACGAAGCGTTACTACTAGGTTATGAAGAAGCACTAACACGCCGTGATCACTTATCGGGTGATTGGTATGATTGCTCTGCGCACTTTGTTTGGATCGGCGAACGTACTCGTCAGCTTGATCATGCCCACATTGAGTTTTTCAAAGGCATTAAAAACCCAATAGGGGTTAAAGTTGGCCCAGGTATGGACCCAGATGAACTTATTCGTTTAATTGATGCCGTTAACCCAGATAACATCCCTGGTCGTTTAACGTTAATTACTCGTATGGGTGCAGATGTATTACCAGAAAAACTGCCAGCGCTAGTCCGTAAAGTACAGCAAGAAGGCCGTAAAGTAATTTGGAGCTCAGATCCAATGCACGGTAATACTGAAAAAGCCACATCCGGTTATAAAACGCGAAGCTTTGACAACATTCTTCGTGAGATCAGCCAATTTTTTGCTGTACATAAAGCCGAAGGCTCATACGCCGGCGGTGTACATTTAGAAATGACTGGTCAACATGTAACGGAATGTACTGGTGGTGCGTATGGTTTATCTGACGATGATTTAGCACAGCGTTACCGTACACAGTGCGATCCACGCTTAAATGCAGACCAAGTATTAGAGCTTGGCTTCTTAGTAGCAGATCTATTAAAAGACGCACGTAAGTAACAATTCACTTTAATAAAAAGCCGCAACTGCGGCTTTTTTAATGTCCGATATTATTTAAAAACAGCAGAAGTTAGTACTTACGACGCTCTAAACCTGTATCAGAAATGATTTTTGCAGAAATTTCTTCAACAGAGTGATGTGTTGAGTTCAAATAGGGCAGCTTATGTTTTTTATACAGCATTTCAACTTCACGCACTTCAATGCGACACTGCTTAAGTGACGCATATTTAGAATTTGCCATACGTCGTTGTCGAATATCAGCTAAGCGTACAGGGTCAATGGTAAGGCCAAATAGTTTTTGTTTATACGCAGTTAAACAAGTAGGTAATTTCCCTGTTTCTAAGTCATCTTCTGTCAGCGGATAATTTGCCGCTTTAATACCGTATTGCAACGCTAAATATAAACTCGTCGGGGTTTTACCGCTGCGGCTAACACCGACTAAAATAATATCGGCCTCCGCGTAATTTTTAATGTTAGCGCCATCATCATTGGTCAGCGCGTAGTTAACAGCATCAATTCTAAAATCGTAACTTTTTTCATGCATCGAGTGAGTGCGATGTATTTTTGGCACTGGGGCAACTTTAAGTTCATCCTGAATTTTATCGCTAAACGCGGTTAAAAAATCATAACTTACAGCATCTGCCGAGCGAATAATTTCACTTAAGCTATGATTCACAAAAGTAAAAAACACCAATGGTTTTTCACCTTCCCGTTGCGATGTTGCATTGATCAACGCTTTTACTTCTTTGGCTTTTGCCTCAGTTTCAACAAATGGAATGGTTTTATGGTTAAATTCAACGGGAAATAAAGACAAAGTCGCATGGCCAAATACTTCAGAAGTAATGGCTGTACCGTCAGAAATATAAAATGCAGTTCTCATATTAACCTTTTTATTACGTTAAAGAGTAAATTGGGGTCCTTACGGTTTACGTAAGGTCTGTTGCCAGTGTAGAATGAAGGGGACCTTTTTAGAAGGTTTTCTTTCTTAACTCTCACAGTTAATACGACAATTTGTTTTTTGGAGAAAGACCCGTGCAAGAATACGTTCTCTGGTATCAAGAGCTTGGTATGCAAGATGTTCCACGAGTTGGTGGCAAGAATGCCTCGCTTGGTGAAATGATTTCTAACCTGGCTAACGCTGGTGTACAAGTGCCAGGTGGTTTTGCTACAACCGCCGACGCGTTTAATGAGTTTCTAGATCAATCAGGACTCAATGCAAAAATTCACAACATCCTCGACACACTCGATGTGGATGATGTAAACACACTAGCCAAAGTAGGTGCTGATATCCGCCAATGGATTATCGACACACCATTCCAACCTAATTTAGACCAAGCAATCCGCGATGCATACAGCCAACTCCACGGCGACGCAACCGCAGATGTATCATTCGCAGTTCGTTCATCAGCAACCGCTGAAGACATGCCTGATGCATCATTTGCAGGTCAGCAAGAAACCTTTCTAAATGTTCGTGGTATTGACTCCGTAATGGTTGCCATCAAACATGTATTCGCTTCATTATTTAACGACCGCGCAATTTCATACCGCGTACACCAAGGTTACGATCACCGTGGTGTTGCATTATCTGCGGGTATTCAGCGCATGGTTCGCTCTGACAAATCAGCATCTGGGGTGATGTTCAGTATCGATACTGAATCGGGCTTTGAAGATGTTGTATTTGTTACATCAAGCTATGGTCTAGGTGAAATGGTAGTACAGGGTGCGGTTAACCCTGATGAATTTTATGTTCATAAACCAACACTTGCCAAAGGTAAGCCGTCAGTCGTACGTCGTAATATTGGCTCTAAAGCGATCCAAATGATTTACTCTGCTGATCAAGCACATGGCAAGCAAGTTGAAATTGTTGATGTAGAAACTGCACTTGCAAACAAATTTTCAATCACAGATGCTGAAGTTGAAGAACTAGCCAAGCAAGCTGTGATCATTGAAAAACACTATGGCCGTGCCATGGATATCGAATGGGCGAAAGACGGTAACGATGGCAAACTTTACATCGTACAAGCACGTCCAGAAACAGTTCGCTCAAACGAAGACACAAACGTTATGGAACGCTTCCAATTAAATGGCAGCAGTAATGTTATTGTTGAAGGTCGCGCTATTGGTCATAAAATTGGTTCGGGCACTGTGCGTGTGCTTAATTCAATCAGTGAAATGGACCAAGTACAAGTTGGCGATATTTTAGTCACTGATATGACAGATCCTGATTGGGAACCTATCATGAAACGCGCTGCAGCGATTGTGACTAATCGCGGTGGCCGTACTTGTCACGCGGCAATCATTGCCCGTGAATTAGGTATTCCGGCTGTCGTTGGTTGTGGTAACGCAACGGATTTAATTAAAGCTGGCCAAGAAGTTACCGTATCATGTGCAGAAGGTGATACCGGTTTCATTTACGAAGGTATTCTAGACTTTGAAATCCTCACATCTCGTGTTGATAAAATGCCTGAACTACCAATGAAAATTATGATGAACGTGGGTAATCCAGACCGCGCGTTTGATTTTGCCCGTTTACCGCACGCAGGTGTTGGTTTAGCCCGTGTGGAATTTATCATCAACCGTATGATTGGTGTGCATCCTAAAGCATTGTTAAATTTTGACGCGCAAACTGATGCATTAAAAGCAGAAATAACCGAGATGATTGCAGGTTACGAATCACCGGTTGAGTTCTATATTGCAAAACTGGTTGAAGGTATTGCAACACTCGGTTGTGCATTTGCTCCTGAGCGCGTTATTGTTCGTATGTCTGATTTTAAATCAAACGAATACGCTAACTTAGTTGGCGGCCAACAATATGAGCCGGAAGAAGAAAACCCCATGATTGGTTTTCGTGGTGCTGCACGTTATATCTCGGAAGATTTCCGTGATTGTTTCGCGCTTGAGTGTGAAGCAATCAAACGTGTGCGTAACCAAATGGATATGACCAACATTGAGATCATGATCCCGTTCGTACGTACTCTTGAAGAAGGTAAACGCGTTATTGAACTACTTGAAGAGCATGGCCTTAAACGTGGCGATAACGGCTTAAAAGTAATCATGATGTGTGAACTGCCATCAAATGCACTACTTGCTGAAGAGTTCTTAGAATATTTTGATGGCTTCTCAATTGGCTCAAACGATTTAACCCAGCTAACACTTGGTCTAGATCGTGACTCTGGGTTAATCGCTCATTTATTTGATGAACGAAATCCTGCTATCAAAAAGCTACTTTCAATGGCAATTCAAACAGCCAAAGCCAAAGGTAAGTATGTAGGGATTTGTGGTCAAGGTCCTTCAGATCATGAGGACTTTGCAGCCTGGTTAGTAGAGCAGGGCATTGATTCTGTTTCACTAAATCCAGATACAGTAATCGAAACATGGTTATACCTTGCTAAAAAATTAGCAAAATAGCAGGTCAGATTAGTATAAAAAATGCCAGCTTAGTTGCTGGCATTTTTGTTTACTCAATTAATTCTAAACAAGTTTAACGGGCGAGTTTTTTATCTAAAAATGCACATGATTTAGTCAGCGCTTTTTGACATAGTGCCAGATAATGGCGTGCTTTAGGGTAGTAAAATGAAAAGCACATTAACCCAGCAATAAAAAATATCAATGACGGTCCAGGCACCACTGCAAAAAATAACCCCAACAACATAAACATGCTGCCCACTAATAATAATAAACATTTTTTCATTTTCAAATTCCCTGCAATTAAGCGTATAAGCATCAGTATAGGTAATCTGTTTATTATTACGACAAAAAGAGTGTTACAAACTGTGAAATCTTCAATTTCTATTGCGCTTTAGCATGATATAATCTAGCAAATGTCTTAATTTATCACCGTCATGATAGCAACAATAAGCCAACAAGATGCCGCGACCGAGTTAGTCGCAAGTTACCTAAAAACAATAACTAAACAAGGGTTTACTGGCGATACAGATGCAAGTTACGGCACCCGTTTAACGGCATCAACCGATAACAGTATTTACCAACAATTACCGCAAGGTGTTATTTTTCCAAAAACCGAAAAAGACATTCAAATTGCCTTGCAAACAGCAGCACACGATCCTTTTTTATCGTTAACTTTTGGCCCTCGCGGCGGCGGTACAGGAACAAACGGGCAGTCTTTAACACCTGGTATTGTTGTTGATTTATCGCGTTACATGCGAGAAATTCTCGAAATAAATCCCGAACAAGGTTGGGTTAGAGTACAAACGGGGGTAATTAAAGATCAACTTAATGATTTTTTGCGCTCTTATGGGTTTTTCTTTGCGCCAGATTTATCAACCAGTAACCGCGCAACCATCGGTGGCATGGTAAACACCGATGCATCAGGGCAAGGCTCTTTAGTCTATGGCAAAACCAGCGACCATGTTTTAGGCTTAACAACATACTTAATTGACGGTACACAAATGTCTACCAACCCAATTGAGATTGAAAAAGCCAAACTCATTGCCGAGCAAGACACCACAATCGGAAAACTGTACGCTACGGTTTTGGATATTTGCTTATCAGATCGAGATGCGATTTTAGCCAAGTTTCCACGTTTAAATCGGTTTTTAACCGGGTATGACCTTGAGCATGTGCTAAGTGATGACTTACAAACTTTTGACATGAGTCGCCTAATAACAGGCTCAGAAGGCTCCCTTGGTATTGTTACTGAGGCAAAACTCAACATAACCCCGATTGCTGAATTTAAAACCTTGATCAACATTAAGTACGACAGTTTTGATTCTGCGCTACGCCACTCGCCATTTTTAGTTGCGGCACGGGCAACCTCTGTTGAAACCGTTGACAGTAAAGTGCTTAACCTTGCACGCCAAGATATCATTTGGCATTCAGTATCGGACTTAATAACCGATGTTGCAAATAAAGATATGCAAGGGCTCAACATGGTTGAGTTTAATGCTGTATCAGTTGATGACATAAAAGACAAAGTTGAAAGCTTATGTAAATTACTCGATGATTGCGTAGCACAGCAAAAAAACGGCGTGATTGGCTATCAGCTTACCAGCGATAAAGCAGACATCTTAAAAATTTACGGCATGCGTAAAAAGTCAGTTGGCTTATTAGGTAATGTAAAAGGCACACAAAAACCACTGGCGTTTGCGGAAGACACCGCAGTACCACCGGAAAATCTCGCCGATTTCATCGTAGAGTTTAGAGCATTACTTGATAGCCACAATTTACAATATGGTATGTTTGGCCATGTTGATGCCGGTGTATTACATGTACGTCCAGCGCTGGATATGTGCGATCCCGAACAGGAAAAATTACTACGGGTGATCTCTGATGAAGTTGTTAAGCTGACGGCTAAATACGGTGGCCTTATGTGGGGTGAGCATGGCAAAGGCTATCGTAGCGAATACGGCCCTGAGTTTTTTGGGGAGCATTTGTTCAATCAATTACGACGTATAAAGGCTGCATTTGATCCAAACAATCGCATCAACCCAGGTAAAATATGCACACCCATTGACAGTGAGGACTCACTAGTTAGTGTTGACGATCAAAAGCGAGCATGGTTTGATAAGCAAATTTCTGTCAATGTGAAAACAAGTTTTAACAACGCCATGACCTGTAATGGTAATGGTATCTGTTTTAACTACGACGAAAAATCACCTATGTGCCCATCATATAAAGTAACCGGTGATCGTCGTAATTCACCAAAAGGTCGCGCTAGTTTAATGCGCGAATGGTTACGTTTACAACAAACTAAAAATATAGATTTATTAGCTGTAGAAAAAGAACTTAATAAAGGTGAAGTGATCACCTGGTGGGAACGTTACCAACATAGCCGCGATAAGAAAAAGGGCGTGTATGATTTTTCTCACGAAGTAAAACAATCGATGGATGAGTGTTTAGCGTGTAAAGCATGTACCACTGCGTGCCCAATAAAAGTAGATGTACCAACTTTTCGCTCACGCTTTTTAAATTATTATCACAGTTATTACGCGCGTCCACTGAAAGATTACCTAGTCGGGAATATTGAAAGCAGTGCGCCGCTAATGGCAAGCTTTTCGCGCGTCATTAATCCAATTGTAAAAACTAAACTCGTCAGTGCATTCATTAAAAAATCAGTTGGTTATGTAGATACGCCATTACTTAGTACGCCATCACTTAAAAAGCGTATTAAAAAACAACATCAGTTTAATTTTGCCCAGTTACAATCGCTAAGCGCTGAGCAACAAAATGAATATGTGTTGATTGTGCAAGATCCATTTACCAGTTTTTATGAAGCTGAGTTAGTCGAAAGCTTTATACAAATTATTTCAGCGCTGGGGAAAAAGCCAATCCTATTACCATTTTTACCAAACGGTAAGCCACAACACGTCAAAGGCTTTTTGCATGAATTCAAAATTACAGCTAAAAATGCCGCGGCGTTTTTAAATTCACTATCAGAAATTAATGCACCTTTAGTTGGTTTAGATGCTTCATTAGTCATGTGTTACCGCGATGAATATAATTCTATTTTAGAAGATCAACGTGGTGAGTTTGAAGTGTTACTTGCCCATGAATGGTTAGCAACACAATCGTTTAAGCCACTGGCCGAAAAAGTAACTAGCGATGCAGCGTTTACTTTGTTAAGTCATTGTACTGAAACAACTGCGTTACCAAAAGCGGCGAATGTTTGGCAAACAATCTTTTCAGATTTAGGTTTAACACTTAATACTACGGCAACCGGTTGTTGTGGCATGGCGGGTACTTATGGCCATGAAGCGCAAAACCAAAATAACTCACGGGCATTATATGAAATGAGTTGGCAGGGTGTTGTAGAAAAAAATAAACCTGAGCAATTATTAGCAACAGGATTTTCTTGTCGTAGCCAAGTTAAACGCTATGAGAAATTCAAACCTAAACACCCGATAGAACTGCTAGCCGATAAGCTGATCTCATAACAGTTAATTTAATATAAATAAAAATGCCGTACTCTTTTAAAAAGAAGTGCGGCATTTTTTTAGAATGTGATTTTTATTTTAAATAACTATCAGCAATAGGCTTAGTACTCATACCATGAATAAAAACACTAAATAAAATAGTGGTCATAGCAATTGTAGCTATAAGGTATTTATTTTCGATGCTGCTATCGATCACCATCAAAGTAAACACGATTGAAGCTAAACCTCGCGGACCAAACCATGCAAAAGTAAAACGTTCTTTCATTTTTAACTTAGTAAATTGTAATGACAACATCACAGGAATAATTCTAATCAGCGTTGAACTGAGTAATGCAAATACAACAAGTGCCCATGACAATTCTGGCAGAACTAAATAGCTGCACACAAAACCAAATAAACACCATATCAACAAACCAGTAAAGTCAGCTATGTGCTCACTATCTTCAACGAGTTTTAAGCGTAAAGTCAGATCTGTAAATCTATCAAAAATTAATCCAGCAACAAACACCGCAATAAAACCACTGCTATGTAAACTTTGTGCAATCGAAAAAATGGCCATTGCCATGCCAACCAATAAAAATGGGCTCGTGTTATTTGAAAAATAATGACGTTGCATCGCAAATTTAATCGCGGGAATGATCAATCCCATCGTAGCAATTGCAACCAGAATAGCCACGCCTAATTCACGTGCAAAAACAAGGATAGTATCATAAACCGAAAATGCAGATGCCGGCTCTTTTGCTAACAACATCAAGACTAAAAATATCGGCACACATAAACCATCGTTTAAGCCACTTTCAGTATTGATCCCTTCGCGAATTTTTTCAGGCACCGCACTACTATTTAATAATCCTTTACTAAGCGCGGCATCTGTCGGCGTTAATATTATTGCCACCAGTGCTGCTTGAATAAGTGTGAGCTGAGTAAACATTAAACTCGCAATAATAATTCCAGTAAACAAGGTAAGTGGTAAAGCAACAAAAAGTAATAGGCTAGGGTATTGAAAGCTGTGTTTTAAAACCGTCAGTTTGGTTTTTGCCGCATCAGTAAATAAAAATATGCTCAGTGTTAATTCTATTAAAGGTAATAAATGATCTAAGTCTCTGGTTAAATGAGCCGTTTTACTTGGTAGTAAAATCCCGAGCAACGCACCGATAATAACAAAAAACATAGGTCCGGTAATTTCTGCTCGCTCGAGTTGATGCATAGATAATGAGTAAATTAAAAATGCTAAACCCACAACGGCTAATACAATATATTCCATTTAAATTTTCCTTTTAAGCCCAGACTTTGCACGCTCTTTGATATTTGTCTGAATATATATTTGATCGGTAGTGGCAATTTTTGCATGCCCTAAATCTTCCGATAAATGTTTTAAAGGGCGAGTTTGTGCATCATGGGTTGCACCAGTATGTCTTAGCCAATGCGCAGTCGCGGACTCTAGTTGCTCGGCATCATCCGTAAAACCATCATCAAGTAAAGATTGTTTTGCTAAATCAAAACTTTGTTGTACTAAACGGCGAATTTGTCGAACAGTCATGCCACCTTGGCCGCGAATTTTATGTACCAATGGTTCGGCCTCATCAACACGGGGCAGGGCTGGTAACCCTCGATATAATCTATAACGTTTTAAATAAGTTACAAAATCTTCACTGAGTGTGACATCGCGTAATTTATTTCCTTTACCCATGATCCTTAAAAACCAAAAGCCATCATTATCTTGCCAAAAATGAGACATAACAGGCGACCATTGTGGCCGCTCTGATAGTTCTGAGATCCGTAAATAAAGGCCTTTTAAACAGGCTAAAGTAAATAAATTACGTTCTAGATCTGGAACTTGCTCACATTTATCACGGGTGACACCAAATACATATTCCCATTGAATATCGCTTAAGGTATCAGGAATTTTTATTTGTGATTGCACAACTAAATACGGGCTGTTCTTTTTAACAACCGGTACAAAGTTAGCAAAGGTTTTTTCTTCTAAAATAGCAAACTTATAAAAAACATTAAGTGCTGTGAACATAGCTGCTAAAGTTTGCTGGCTGGCAATCGACTCTTTGAGCATAAAAGGGCGCCAATTTTCGTTTAATCTACGGATCCCTTGCTCATCTTTATAACGCCATTGCACCGAAGTCATGGCCCAGCGTTTATCGGGTTCGACCATAAAATCAACATAGGCTTCGATGTCTTCACGCTTTAATTCAAATACTGACTTTTCAGCAACTAACCAAGACCATAAATAAAAGCGCTCGAGTTCGTTACGAAAACGGTTATAGGTTGCTTCTGATTTTCGACCATAAACATATAAAAATTGGTACAAAAATACTAATTCTTGCTTAGATTCAGCGACAGTCAAGCCAACTTGCTGTATAAAGGAGGCAAGTTCGGGGTATTCTGATTGCAATGTATCATCTTCAAGATGGGCAATTTGATACCGTAATTGTTTTAATGTATCGACCAAAGCAACAAGCATAATATAGTTATTTCTAATAAAATAAAGTAGTTACAGTTTAACTATAAAGTCCGATACTGTCTAGTATTGGACTTAGCGGCTCTATAATTGTGAAGCTAGTTAGATAATAGCAAAGCAATGTTGTTGGTTTAAGGAAAGCATATGAAAAAATTAATTGTTTTAAGTTTAGTCGCACTCACATTAGTATTGTCTGGTTGTGCTACAACAGGTAGTGCTTCTCCAACTGAAAAGCGTAATCTAGTGCAAAATATGCGAGCAGATACACTGAGTAAATTATACAAAGAAAAACCAGATGTTAAACAACAAATTGCAAATTCTGCAGGCTATGCCGTATTTGATAATGCCAATGTCAATGTTGTTTTAGCCAGCTTTGGTGGTGGTTACGGTGTGGTAAAAAATAACTTAACCGGTAAATCAACCTATATGAATATGGGTGAAGCCGGTTTAGGGTTAGGATTAGGCGTTAAAGATTTTAATGTGGTGATGGTTTTTCACAACCAAGCCGCGTTAAACCGTTTTATTGAACACGGTTGGGCGTTTGGTGGTAATGCCGATGCTGCTGCAAAGTATCAAGATAAAGGTGGTGCCGTAGTTGCCGAAGCCATTGCCGATCAAGTAACCGTTTATTCTTTAACCGAAAGTGGCCTGGCACTGCAGGCCGTGTTAAAAGGCACTAAATTCTGGGTAGATTCTGAGCTAAATTAAGCCAGTAAAACCCTACTAAAAGTGGGCTAGTTCGTGTGATTACGCCCACTTTAATTTAAATCAGACTATTTAACATAAGATAGATTATGGGTTATCGCTATTACGCAAATGCGTCCTCAGTTGGAGCGTTTGCTAGTCCTGCAACTAGTGTTAGCGCTACACATGCTGCACTAATCTTTTTTACAATATCAGTCCAAACTTTACTCTCTTCTTTGGTTTTTGATTTCTCAATAGCCAAATTCAATAAAGCTTCTTTTTGATCCATTCCAACTTTATTAGCCAGAAAAATACACTGATTTGCAGTTAAGTGCCTTTCACCCCTTTTAATTTGGGATAAAGAACCAGACGTAACACTATCCAAGTCAGCAACAACTTGTTTGTCCTGTGAATAACCCATGATTTCTTTGTATTTTTCAACAAGTTGATAACTAAATGACATATATATCTCCTCTCTAAATCAATTATAGCGCACAAAAATGTAAAATATATTCTTGACGTTGCACAATATTGTGCGCTACATTCTGCGCTATTGCACAAGTTTGTGCATTATATTTATAGGGAATAAGAATATGAGCCTAGAAATAATTCAAGAATTGGATTCAACGTTATCAAAATACCTTTTAGATAATTTTTCTATCTCAATTGCTAACCCTGTGACTATGGTTATTTTTTCTGCCACATACCTTTTTATGGTTCTAATGGCTTTGATGGTTATAAACATAATAACCAAAGATACTTATTCAAATAATGGAGTATCTAAGTAATGAAACATTTAATTGGTTTTTTATTTTTATGGTTCTTAATTGCACTCGTCACCTTCCTGATACCTGTCGAAAGTAATAACGATTTTGTTATTTATTTCCCAGTTGCTTCTTTACTAGCATCGGGCTTTTTATTATGCCTTTTTTGTTTAATTTGGCTGTTTAATTCGGTGTCTAACCAATGAAATTCTACCTTCAATACATTTCAGGCGCAGAAGAATACGCACTAGGTTTCAATAAAATTGAATACCCGCTTATGTATTCGTCACGCTCAGAGGCAATGGCATTTTGCATTGACTACTGTGGCCGTGAACCGTTTGAAATTATTGATGTAGACGACAATAACTGGCAAGAACTATTCGACTCTGGAGCATTTGACTATGAACCAGAACGCTAAAAATCCAGTTCAAAACCTAACAAAAATCGACTATTTAACGGTAGTTTTTTGCCCGAATGAAGTTGCCCGCTTACGCTTTGACGCCAAATTAGCTTTTGGAAATGGTGATTTTAGCTCGTACAAAGAAGCCTATAACGCCATGTTATGCGCTGAAATGTTCGACCAAAATGCAACTGATGACCTTGAAGTAGACATCAATGAAGCCGTCTCTTTTAACTCTGATTTACTCTACGATGAGCTTTTCGAATCGAATCTAGCTGGCTCATCTAAGTACCGCCAGTACAACTCAATCACTGAAATACCAGAGGAAGAACGCAAGCACTTCTTAAAAAATGTTGTAAGAAAAACAAAACGTTACAAAACACTTACATCATTGATTGAAGGTGATATTTCACATTTTATGCACCTATTAAACACTGAGGTAGCAACTAAAGCAGACCGTTTAACCAGTGATACTTTGAGCTGGTCTTATCGCAACAATAACGGCGGTATGTTCACTTATGAAAAGTCTGCAACCTTGTACCGTCACGATGTGAACTCAGGTGTTATTGCTTGGGGCGCTAACAACGGCGGCGTAATGATTTCATTCTCAGGTACCGGCTGTGCTGGTTTGGATATTCCTAAATTACACAGCATGTTAAAGAAAATGCCTAACGTGAAAATCACACGTTTAGACATTGCTTATGATGATTACGAAGGCAATCGAACTGTGCTCGATTACTTCCAAAATTTAGAAGAAGGTGCGTTTTGTAAAACCAATCAAGCGCCCTCTTGGTCTTTCATCCAAACGGGTGAACTACAAAAAATAAGCACTGAAGAACAAGCAGAATGGCGAAAAAAACACGGCTGGCAAAAACGCTATGACTGTGTAGCCAACGGCGGAAATACACTTTACGTAGGGAGTCGCAAAAATGGAAAAATGGCGCGTATGTATGAAAAAGGCAAGCAAATGCAAAGTGAATCTCAACCTAATTGGGTTCGTGCTGAGCTTGAGCTTCGCAGTATTGACCGTGTTATCTCCTTGGATGCACTTCTTAATACCGATGCCGTATTTGCTGCTGCCTATCCCGCTTTTGCTTTTATTACTGCTGAACGTCTTGAAATCAGAACTACAAGCAGACAAAAAAAACACAATGGCGCGTTAGTGGCCGAACGACTAGAGCGTTATTGCATTCAGTCTTACAGCAAATTTGTAAATTACCTTCGTCACATTCAAGAACTATCGAGTGATGAAATAATTGAACGTTTAACCAAAGGCCTAAATCCTTGGGATATACCCGACTCTATTAATCAGGCCTGTATTACCCCACCCAACCAAATGGAGTTAACAACATGAAAGTAATTTTATTATCTGCCGCAATCGGTAAAGGTGTATCAAGTAAATCTGGTGCACCTAAACATTATGCCTTTTCGTCTATTTCTTACTTAGTACCAGAAAAAGATTTTATTCAAGGCGACCACAATATTCAAAAGTGTGGCTATGAACCAAAAAGCGTTTCTATGTTAGATAGCCAAGAACTTTACAACAAGCTAAAAAAAATCACTGGTGAAAATGGTATTTGCGAGGTTGATTTAACTTTGCAACCAGACCCAGAAAACATGTCACGTAACATCGTTGCTGATGTTCAATTGGTGAAATAACAATGGCTCAATGTGTCGCTATCCAATCAGACCAAACACTAAAAGCTGTTACTGGCATTTGTGATTTTGTGATGGTCACACAAGCTGAATTTGAACAACTGCAACAACAAAATTTAGTAAACGTTCTTAATGAATTGTTTGCTTTTGACCTAGCCACTTTCGGCTTAATCAACTCGGCGGCATTAGTCGCTTTTATAACTGCTCATTGTATTGGTCGTGTCGTCCGTATCATGGGTAAAACTTAAATCCTAAAGGAAATTAAACATGAAAACATTATTAAAAAATAAAGCTGCAAAATTAGCATTAGTAGCTACTGGCGTTATGGGTTCAGCATCTGCATTTGCTGCTGACCACTCCGCTGCAATTACG
This sequence comes from Pseudoalteromonas prydzensis, assembly GCF_011050055.1. Lineage (GTDB taxonomy): Bacteria > Pseudomonadota > Gammaproteobacteria > Enterobacterales > Alteromonadaceae > Pseudoalteromonas > Pseudoalteromonas prydzensis_A. The sequence goes on from NZ_DRGM01000076.1 coordinate 131,989, forward strand.
ACGGCAGTAGATGAAGGCTCTGCGAACTACACATTAATTATTACTGGTGTAATTACAGTTGCCGCTGCTGGTTTCTGTGTTGGCATGATTGTCTCTTGGTTACGCAAGTAAGATGGTCACATCAATTGGCCTAGCGTCATTTCTTGTCTGGTGTTTTGTCGAAGGCTTTTCAAGTGGCGTAAGAACCAGTTAACAACGGCGGG
>NZ_DRGM01000077.1 GCF_011050055.1 Pseudoalteromonas prydzensis
ATTTAAAAGCCAAGCGTGCGCAAGGTAAACGCACTGCGATTATTCATTTTGATGCGCACACAGACTTATTGGTCGAGCGTTTAGGCATCGACTTATGTTTTGGCTCGTGGTGTACGCATATTTTAGAATTTTTACCTGCACCGCATCATCTAATTCAGTTTGGTATACGCTCCAGCGGTAAGCCAAAAGAACATTGGGAATCAACCTTTGGTGTTAAACAGCATTGGGCCCATGAGATTATCGAACGTGGCGCGCAGGCAATAGCAACTGAGGTAATTGCGCAGCTTAAAGCTGATAATGTTGATGAGCTTTACGTTAGTTTTGATATTGATGCGTTAGATGAAGAGTTTGCATCAGCAACCGGTACGCCTGAAGGGAATGGTTTAACACCGCAGCATGCATTAGATATCTTAGTCGCATTAGCGGATGAGTTTCCGATCACCGGCGCTGATATGATGGAAATAGCACCCTTTACAGATAGCTCTTTAGTTGGCCAATCAAGCTCTGAAACAACGTTACGTGAAGGCGCAAAAATCTCCGCTTTTTTAATTAATGCCATGAATCGATAGCGCTGCTGTTTCATTACATCTCAAATGGGTCAGCATTGGCTCATTTTTTATTCACTTATCAGATGATTGACGCTATATTGAACAAGCATTCACAAAGTTATGATGCGTAACGTTAAATAGTGCGAGGTAATGGTGGGTAAATGGATCTATTTAGTATTTATTATTTTTAGTGGGCAATGTGTAGCAAAGCTACATATTGTGACCGAGCATTTTCCGCCCGCGCAGTACCTTAATGATAAAGATCAACTCACCGGTCATGTTGCTGATAAAGTGCGCAAAGCGCTTGAGGCTTCATCACTTGACTATTCAATTACAGTAAAGAGTTGGACTACCGCATTTAATACGGCATTACGTGATCCACAAACCTGTATTTTTTCTGTATCACGCTCTCCTGAGCGAGAAGATCAATTACTGTGGATTGCCGAGCTGGCGCAGTTGCATACTTACTTTTATGCCTTAAACTCCAAACAGATTAACTTGCAAAATTTAGAGCAAGCTAAGCAATATCGTATTGCGGTACTTAAAGATAATTACAGCCATCAATATTTGTTATCACAAGGCTTTGAAGAGGGTAAAAATTTATTACCCATTGATAGTTTTGATAATATTTTTAAAATTGTAAGCAGCCGCAAGAATAGTATTGATTTAGTGACACTTCCTAAACAGCGAGCCGAGTTTGAGCAGCGTAAACATCCGGTAGACGATAATTTAATACCCGTCTTAAAACTTAACGTTAAACAACCCTCATTATACTTTGCATGTAATAAAGGCATTGATAACATTTCAAAATCAGAGTTAATTCGCGTATTCACCTCCTTATAGCCTTGCTAACTTCACTTAATCAACTGTTTATAAAAGAATATTTATATAAGATAAATATAAATTGCTGTGTCTAAAAAAGAGTCTATAATCCAGCTGCTTTTGCTAATAAAAGCGCATATTTTTGGAGTTATAAATGGGTGACTTAATCGGGATTGGTTTGTTGATCTTGATCAGTGCGTTGTTTGCTATGTCGGAAATCGCCATTGCAGCATCACGTAAAATTAAATTAAGAGTAATGGCTGATGAAGGTAATGCAAAAGCCGCTGCGGTGCTAAAGCTGCAAGAGCAACCTGGTGCTTTTTTTGCCATGATCCAAATTGCCTTAAATGCGATTGCTATTTTAGGTGGTATCGTTGGTGAGCAGGCACTTTCACCGTATGTAGAAAGTGTGTTAGTCATGGTTTATCAAGGCCCGTTGTTAGCGCAAATTAGCTTTTTAATTTCGTTTTTTACCATTACCTCATTATTTATTTTGTTTGCTGATTTATTACCAAAACGCTTAGCTATGATTTTGCCAGAAGCCGTTGCGGTTCGCGTCGTCACGATAATGCGTTGGGTTACCTTTGCTTTAACGCCATTAGTGATGTTTTTTAATGGCTTAACTAACGTTATTTTAAGAATATTTAAAGTACCCGCAGAGCGTGAAGATATCGTCACCACCGAAGATATAGTCGCGATGATGGATGCCGGTGCTGAGTACGGCAGCTTACAACAGCAAGAATATAACTTAATTGGTAACGTATTTGATTTAGAAGCACGCTTTTTATCCAGTGTCATGTCGCCTCGGGATCAAATAGTCTACTTTGATATTAACGAAGCCAGCGATAGTATTTCGGGAAAAATCATTGATCATCCACATAATCATTTTTTGGTGTGTAATGGCAATTTAGATAAGTTAATTGGTTCAGTTGAATCAAAAGATATTCTTCGCCAAGTGCTCAAAGGCGATGCCGCCAATATTAACGACGAGATGCTCGAAAAAGAGATTTTTTATTTACCAGAAACGCTAAGTTTGTCAGAGGCATTAAATGCCTTTAAAGGTGCTGCAAAGCCCTTTGCGGTAGTGGTAAACGAATACGCACTAGTCGTGGGTATTGTCACCGTTAAAGATCTGATGAAAGGCTTTATGGGCGATTTGATCACTCATACGGGTGATGAACTGATCATCGAACGAGACGCTAACTCATGGCTAGTGGACGGCTTAACACCGATTATAGAATTAGCAAAAGTACTGGAAATAGATGAATTTCCAGATCAAATGCATTATGAAACGGTTGCCGGTTATTTAATTTTCTCGATGAAGCGCATTCCGAAACGCGCTGAGTATATTCAATATGCGGGCTTTAAATTTGAAGTGGTTGATGTAGAAGGTATTAGAGTTGAGCAGTTGTTGGTGTCAAAGGTTCCTTCAGGGCTATAAGCTATTAAGCAGTGAAAGGGCGAAAGTTCGCCCCTTCACTGCTTAATTAGTTATTCAAATGGCCCTTTAACAATCGCTTTACCTTGCTCGACCATAAGCTTGCCATTACTCCAAACATACTTTGTAGCAAGGGTTTTTTCATCCAGCAAAACTAAGTCGGCATCACTGTGAAGATGAATACTGCCTTTGTTAAGCCCGAGCACTTTTGCAGGGTTTGAGGTGATAGCCATCAGCGCGTGTTCAATGCTTACGCCGCACTCATGCACGGCTTGAATGAACGACGCATGCAGTGAGGCTTCTTTGCCAACTTCAAGGCCTAATAAGTTAAACGCATCGTCAAAAATGGGTAAGCTTGCATGACCATCTGAGCTCATTGTAAGCTTAGTAGCATCTACACCATGCTCTAAACAATAAGCAAGGGCTCTTGCTGCAGCATACTCACCGTGAGCTAAATCGTACTCTGTGGTACTGGTAGTAAAATCAATGGTGCCACCGGCTTTGCAAAAGTCTATACCAGCATCTAGTAATGCTTTATTGCGATTCATATGTGTCGGGTAGAACTGAGAGAGTGATATATCAGTGCTGTTATGAACGTCATGTAAAATATCTAAATGGCTATCAATTGGGCCGACATGAATGCTAATAATGCCTTTTTTACCACTTAACATACCGGCCACTTTGGCTTCAGCGGCAAGCTCTGCGAGTTGTTGAACGGTGGGTTGGCTGCTACGGTGATCTGAAATCGCCACTTCGCCCACGCCAATAAACTCGTCAATATACATTAGGTCATTGGTAATGCTACCGGTCAGTGTTTTAGCGGGTAGGTGGTAAGAGCCGGTATGGCAAAATACATTTAGCCCCAGCTCTTTCAAGCCTTTCGCTTTTGCCACTAAGTTGGTGAGTGTGCGACTGCTTGAGTCGGTACCAAGTGCTGCAATAACGGTTGTAATACCTGCTAAGGTGGCATCGGTTAAGTTCATTTCTGGGGTGCGACTGGTAAAACCTGCTTCGCCGCCACCGCCAGTAATATGCACCAGAGAGTCCACAAAGCCCGGTGCTAGAATACTGCCTCGGCCATCGATAATTTTTACTTCGGTATTACTTTCTAGTTTGATCTCGGTTCGAAAATCAATCACTTTAGAACCTGCGATGAGTACATCCATCTGCCCTTGAGGGCTTGGAGTATAAAGGTTTGCACCTCGAATTAATGTCAACATAGTGAAGTCTTTTTATTGATAATTGATAAAATAAGCAAGAAATATGAAGCCGCTTGCTAGTGTAAATAATGCTAATGTAAAGCGCCAAATAAAGGCAGCCCATTCGCTCCAGTCAAGTTTCACAATGCCTAAACAGCCAATCAAACTCGCTGAGGTTGGAATGAATATATTGGTTAAGCCATCGCCAAACTGAAAAGCTAATACCACAATTTGTCGTGATACATTGAGTAAATCGCCCAGGGGTGACATCAGTGGCATAGTGATGGCAGCTTGACCAGATCCTGAAGAAACAAAAAAGTTAAACACACTTTGAAACAACAACATGCCCCATGCCGCAACAAAGTCTGGTACCGCTGCAATACTACTAGCGCTATGATAAAGTAATGTATTTAAGGTTGATGGTGTATTTAAATCACTGCCACCAAGTAGTAATACCACCCCTTTAGCAAGAGCGACTAACATAGCTGCGGGCAACAATTCTTGTGCGCCATGTTTAAATGCATCCGCACTTTCATTAGCCGTTTGTTTATTAAAAATACTGGCGATAAAAGCACTGATCACACCAATACAAAAAAACTGTGCAGCCAGCTCTGGAATATAATATTGGCGCGCCATCACACCCCATACAACCCAACTAATACCGGCTATAAAAGTAATCAAGATCAGTTTATCGGCGGTATCTAATTTTATATCAGTAGGGGAGTCGCTTTGCGCGGTGTTAACGGTTCTGATCGAGTTGGCATAACGTACAGTAAAAAGTAAACCAAATAGTGTAAACACAACCCACGCGATCATTCTAAAACCTGCACCAGAAAAAACCGGTATTTCGGCAATAGATTGTGCAATTGCAATACTAAAAGGATTCATCCAAGACGTTGCAAAGCCAATTTGTGTGGCAACATACGTAGTTAAAACAGTAACCTTGGCATCATAGCCGAGCTGTTTCATTATTGGCAGTAGCACAATACAAAAAGCAATCGCTTCTTCGCCCATGCCAAATACTGCGCCACCTAATGAAAATAACACAAATAATAATGGCAGAAACAGCCATTCAATTCGTTGTGTTTTATTAATAAGCGCCATAATTCCGTTATTAATTGCGCCTGTTTTCATAATGATACCGAACGCGCCGCCGGTAATTAATATAAACGCCATGACACCGATGGTTGCGCCGTACTTGTCACCCGAGACTAAACCTTCAAACAACACATTTGCCAGACCAATTTCACCGCCTTCAGCAAACAGCGGCGTTTGCTCGCTTACAGCCACTGTTTGGTATTGAGAAAGCTCAACATTGTGGCTATCTTTTTGGGCGTTAAACATCCCGGGAGTAATAAACAAGGTTGCCAAGTAGGCAATTAATGCAACTGATAACAAGATGATACTTGCATCAGGCATAGTAAATTGTTTGTTTTTCATAATTTCACTTTTCGCAAAGACATAGGCTGCTTAGACTAAGCCGCACACCTGCTTATTTTAACACGAAGTTTATTTGAATAAGTGACCTTACTCTACAAAGCAAAGCCACTTAGTGCAATTTGGATGGTGTTACGCGCAGCGGCTAGCACTGCGCGTGTAATTTTTAAAAGCGATAGCTGACACTAAATGTATAACGCGCGCCATAAGCATTATGGTTTATAGAATCAAAACCACGACTTGAGCCGTATAGCTGTGGCGGCTCTTTGTCAAAAATATTATCAATGCGCGCTCTTAAGGTAAGGGCTTTATTGACGTAGTAACCTGCAGATAAATCCCACACAAGCCAATCGTCAACTTGATGCTTACTTTGTGAGTCAAGTTTACCTAAACTCTCCAGTTCAGCAATTTCACGGCCTCTAAGTCCTTCAATGTCATCTTCATAGCTGCTGGTATAGTTTGCGCCAAGGTTTAGGTAGTAGCTTTGTGCTTCCCAATCGATTGACATGCGACCGATGTTTTCAGGATAGCGATATGTACCAACTAACTTTTCAATTGCATCAGAGCCTGGTTTATTACGCTCAAATTCAAGATAGTGCGTGCCATCAAATGCAAATGTTAAATCGCCACCTGAAAGCCTAAAACGGTGATCAAACTTAATATCAATTCCTGCTAATGTTTGTGTGCCGGTATTTTCAAGTGGAATGATGTGGTCACGGAATAATGGTAAAAATAGTTCATCATCACGTGGGTCGAACTCGGTAATATAGTTATCTAAAATTTCATTTAGGTTGGCACCGTCTTGCTCGATACTCAAACCACTATTGTCACTGACATCACATAGCTCATTATCGTAAGAGATACCTTGCTCACCTTCTGGGACAATACCGCAATGGCGCAGTGATGCATCAGTAATGGCACGATCAAGTACCGCAGTCATATTAGTATCAATCACTTCCTCGTGATCAAACTGCCAATAATCAAGGGTTAAGTTAGTATCAGCGCTTGGGCTCCACGCAAAACCAACACTAATTGCTTCAGATTCTTCTGCTTTAAGGTTTTTATTACCAAGCTCGAGTGAGTTAACATTTACCTCTGTTCCTTGACCCATACAATAAAGATCAGATACCGCTTGGTTGGCACCACAATCAAAGGTTGATTGGGTGGTTCTTAATTTAACACCGGCTTGGGTCAGTGAAGGCGCACGGAATGACGTAGACCATGAGCCACGTAACACTAACGAGTCGGTAGGGCGGTAGCTTAAGCCAATTTTAGGGTTAAAGGTGCCGCCAAAATCGTCATAATGATCGTAACGTCCTGCCGCCTGTAGCTCAACTTGATCGGTCAATGAAACGCTTATTTCAGCGAACGCCGCGTATTGAGTGCGATCAGCCGCTGATAAGCTCGAACCAAAACCAAATACATCCACTAAGTAGCCGTTTTCAGGGCGTGCTTGCGAGTCAAGTGATGGAATATCAGTTAATTCTTCACGGCGAGCTTCAACCCCAAATGACGCATAAGCGGGTAAATCATTAAAGGTGAATAGCTCACCGTTAAAGTTTGCATCCCAGCCGTATACGGTGCTTTCGCCACTGCGGGTTGGGCGTGCCTGTGCCGTTGCTAAAACCGCATCGTTGGCGGCATCGCCTTGCACAAATGGATTATAAAATGGCAGTAAATCGCCTGATGCACAGTTAAGGCTCGTGCCGTCGTAGTTTGCTAATGTACCGTCTGAGCATAGCTCACCAGTAATGGCGCCGTGAAATTGATAGCGATTGTAAACACCATCAATGGCTTCTTGCTCAGAGCTTGAGCGAGAAAATGTCACGCCTGACTCCCAGCTCCAGTCACCAACGTCACCGGCAAGACTACTTACTAAGCGGAAGTTTTTAGTTTCTACTTCAACAGTACGAGGGGCATTAAAACGCGCATCAAAGCCAAAGCCATAAACTTCGCGGCCAGCTTGCGTATCAAATGGGTCAATATACAACTGATCGATCAAATCA
>NZ_DRGM01000078.1 GCF_011050055.1 Pseudoalteromonas prydzensis
GTATGCCCCATACAACAAACAAAGAATGGCGTAAAACTATTGCTCACTTGCGTAACCTTTCAGATATGAAGTCTCGTCTTAAAGCGCTTGAAGCATTGGCTAAGTCATAATATTGAACACTAATAAGGATGCTATTTTGGCAAACGAATTAAATAGCCTTGATATTCAAGAAATTTTAGCTTTATTACCGCATCGTTACCCGATGCTACTAATTGATCGTGTTATCGATTTTACTCCAGGTAAATCTTTACATGCTATTAAAAATGTTTCTATAAACGAACCTATTTTCACTGGGCACTTTCCAAACCAGCCCATCTTTCCGGGTGTGTTAATTTTAGAAGCGATGGCACAAGCAACGGGTTTATTGGGTTTTAAAACGGTTGAAAATCGCAGCGAAAATGAGCTTTATTTGTTTGCAGCTGTTGATAATGCGCGCTTTAAGCAACCTGTAATACCAGGCGATACAATGCATCTTCATGTTGAGTTTTTAAAAGAACGTCGCAACATTTGGAAGTTTTCTGCAGAAGCAAAAGTCGACGGCAAAGTAGTATGTAGTGCCGAAATTATGTGTGCTAGAAGAGAGTTTTAATAGTGATCCATTCTACAGCAATAATCGAACCTGGCGCTAAACTAGGCAACAATGTCTCAGTTGGTCCGTATAGTTATATTGGCAATGATGTTGTTATCGGTGATAACTGTATTATTGAGTCTCACGTTGTTGTTAAAGGGCCGTCAACTATTGGCTCTGGCAATCATATTTTTCAATTTGCGTCTGTAGGCGAAGCCTGCCAAGACAAAAAATACAATAACGAGCCAACTACATTGATCATGGGTGATAACAACGTTATCCGTGAATGTGCCACAATTCACCGTGGAACGATTCAAGACCAAGGCGTTACTAAAATTGGTAGTAATAATTTGTTTATGGCTTATACCCACGTTGCACATGACGCGGTAATTGGCGATAACGTAATTTTTGCTAACAATGCAAGTGTAGCCGGCCATGTACATGTTGGTGACTGGGTTATCCTTGGTGGTAATTCGGGTGTTCATCAGTTTTGTAAAATTGGTGCGCATGCCTTTATTGGTATGTATTCAGGTGTTAACAAAGATGTACCACCATTTGTTACTACCATTGGTATGCCTGCAGGTCCTGCAGCTATCAATAAAGAAGGCATGAAGCGTCGTGGTTTCGAAAGTGATGAAATTATGGCTGTACGCCGCGCATACAAAGCATTTTATCGTAAAAGCTTAGGTGCTGAAGAAGCTATTGAGTCGCTTAGTGAGGATGCCGCAAAGTATCCTGCTGTGAAATTGATGGTCGACTTTGTTAAAAGCTCAGAGCGCGGTATCGTAAGATAATTCGCGAGTTTTGCTATAAGCATTAAAAAAACCACCCTAGATGATAAATCGAAGGTGGTTTTTTTATTGCCCATGGTTTAGACCCAATTCAGTTAATACTCAGCGAACTCAAGTTAGTATGCATCTAATTTGTATAATAAAAGTCATCCTATGCGTTTACCTAAGTTAGTTGTCACTCTTTTTATTACTTCAGCTTTAGCCGCTTGTAGTAGCCAGCCTATTGTTAAATCATCTACTGGGGAAATCACACAAGTTGGGAAAGCATCTTTTTATGCTGATAAATACCACGGGAGAACAACTGCCAACGGAGAGCGCTTTAGCCAACAAGCTGCAACGGCAGCCCATTTAGAATTCGATTTTGGTACTAAAGTAATTGTTACCAACCTAGCTAATAATAAATCAGTCACAGTAAGAATAAATGACAGAGGCCCGTATGTGCGAGGTCGTATTATTGATTTATCAAAAAGCATGTTTAAAAAAATAGCCGACCCTAAAGTCGGCGTTATTGATGTATCAGTAAAGGTATTAAAACCGGGTAGTTAGTGCCACATAATCTGGATAAGCGCTACTGAGCTCTTTGTGAGAGCCTTGAGCCACTACTTTACCGTCTTCTAACCATACAACATTATCCATTTGAGCAAGTAGAGCGGGATCGTGCGTAATTGTGAGCACACTCGCGTTATTCATAACATGCATGATTGCTTGCATTACCCCTTGCTTAGATTGATTATCAAGACCTTCTGTTGGTTCATCAAGGACTAAAATAGCAGGGTTTTTAAGTAATGCTTGCGCAATGGCTATACGCCTAGATTGGCCTTGCGATACGTTACGTCCGCCAGTGCCTAATCGTGTTTTCATGCCTTCTTTTAGTTCATTAAACCATGGGCTTAATTGCGCTAACGTTAGCGCTTCAATCATTTGCTCTTTAGTGGCACTCGGCGCGGCATAACGCAAATTTTCACTGAGTGTGCCATCAAAAATATGATGCTGCTGAGCGAGTATATTTATAACGTTTGCGCGTATATCGCTATTTAATGAATGTAAATTAACAACACTATTTTGATTGTTTAGAGTGATGCTCCCTTGTTGCAAAGGCCATAAACCAGTAAGTAAATTTACAAGCGTGGTTTTACCGCTGCCGCTTCTACCGACAATCGCTACTTTTTGCTGAGGCATCAGCTCAAAGCTAACATCAGTTAGTGCTATTTGTTCACCA
>NZ_DRGM01000079.1 GCF_011050055.1 Pseudoalteromonas prydzensis
AAAGAGCGGATTAATACCAAATTTGCTTGGTGACAATAGCGTTTTGGACCCACCTGACCCCATGCCGAACTCAGTAGTGAAACGAAACAGCGCCGATGATAGTGTGGCATTTGCCATGTGAAAGTAGGACATTGCCAGGATCCTAATTAAACAAACCCGCTTCAGAAATGAAGCGGGTTTTTTGTTTGTCCTAAAAAAAGTTCTAGGGGCTAGGTCGCTAGGAACTAGCGATAGGCCATGTAGTGGTATCTAGCAATTGACTACATGCTTGCTAACTGTAACTATTAAAAGCTGTTAACTCAGTTTGTAAAATGGAATAGTTGCGTATGTCTAGCAGTCGGGTTGTGATCATTGAAGATGAAAAAGCGATCGCTGATACACTGATCCACACTCTAGAAATAGATGGTTTTGCTGTGCAGTGGTTTGCTACAGCGGGTGAGGGGCTTGAGTATATTAAAAACAATATGCCTGCCCTGCTGATTTTGGATGTTGGTTTACCAGATGCCAATGGTTTTGAGTTGTGCAAACAGATAAGAGAGTTCTCAGCGGTTCCAATTATTTTTCTTACTGCCCGAAATGATGAAATTGATCGGGTGGTGGGATTAGAAATAGGCGCCGATGATTATGTCACTAAGCCATTTAGCCCACGAGAAGTGCTTGCACGGGTTAAACTTAGAATTAGACATAGCGAAGCTGCGATTAAAGCACCTATTTCCTCTGAACAAGCCTCAGGGCTTTATGCTGAAAATTTCGATTATCATTTTCAAAGCCAAGCACTGGCTCTTACAGCATTAGAATTTAAACTGCTGGATAAGTTAATTAGCCATCCTCGCCAAGTATTCTCCCGTGAGCAATTATTACTGGCGGCGCAAAATCACCAAGATGCTATTTATGCCCGTAACGTTGATAGTCACATAAAGGCTATTCGTAATAAACTACGCGCGGTATCGGCTCCTGAGTGTATTCATACTAAACGTGGTTTTGGTTATTACTATGAATCCAGCTAAGGAAGTAACTACGGTATTTGCTCGTCTTAAAAGATGGCCTAAGATCCCGCTTGGATTGAGGCTGTTTTTACTCTACTTTGTGTTAGTGATTTTAACCGCTTACTTAGTTAGCTCGACGGTTATGAGAGAGATCAAACCAACGGTACGCCAAGCAAGTGAAGAAACACTGGTCGACATGGCTAACATGCTGGCTGTGATGGCGAGTAACCCGATGGTTAAAGGAGATATTGCACAGAGCGCTTTTGCTAAGCAAATCAACTTTTATGGTTTACGTGACCCTGATGCTGCTATTTGGGGAGTTGAAAAAAAATCAGTTAATCATCGAGTTTATATAACCGATCAACAAGGAATTGTGGTGCTAGATTCATGGCAGCAGGATGTTGGCAATGATTTTTCTAAATGGAATGACGTTTACCTCACCTTACGTGGTGAGTACGGGGCACGCTCAACCGCATTAGACCCAAATGATCCGCTATCAACCGTCATGCATGTTGCTGCACCAATCATGTATAACGATGAGATCATTGGCAGTGTTACCGTTGCTAAAGCGAACCGTTCGGTACAGCCCTTTATTGATATTTCTAGGTATCGGGTATTAACTTGGTTAGCGTTAATGAGTGTACTCGCGCTTATAATTGGAGCGTTAATCGCGTGGCGTATAAATACGGCGTTATATAAGCTGGCAGACTACGCTGATAAAATGGGCCGCGGTGAAAAAACCAGTAAACCCACCTTTAGAGTTTTTTATGAATATAGCTTACTGAGTGATGCGCTTGAAAATATGCGGCGTCAGCTTGATGGTAAGCGTTACGTAGAAAACTATGTGCAAACTCTAACGCACGAATTAAAAAGCCCATTATCAGCGATCAAAGGGGCTAGTGAAATACTACAAACCCCTACCACGGTAGATAAACAACAATTATTTGCTCAGAATATTGAAACCGAAGCTACGCGAATGCAGCAATTGATCGATAAGTTGTTAGCTCTAACAAAGCTTGAGCAACTCCCAGAGCTTGAACAACGGCAATTAATTGATTTACCCGCTTTACTTGAGCAGATAAAAGCCTCTTGTATCAGCAGGCTAATGACCAAACAGGTAGAGTTAAGCGTTGCCTGTGATAACAAAGTTGCTTTTGTGGGGGATCAATTTTTAATACAGCAAGCTTTGTACAATTTGTTTGAAAACGCGCTGGATTTTGTAGATGAACAGGGCAAAATCAATATTACCGTCACGCAAACCGCAGGCGAGCTTTGTATTAACGTCGAAAACACTGGTCCGAATATACCTGATTATGCCTTAGAGAGAGTAACCGAACGCTTTTATTCGCTTGCCAGAAGTAACGGACAAAAAAGTACCGGCCTTGGGCTTAACTTTGTAGAACAAGTGGTTAAGTTGCATAAAGGCAAGCTAATAATAAATAATACCCCGCAGGGCGTATCCGTTAAGCTGTTTTTACCAACTCCATAAAGACTCCACATAAGCACCATTTAAAATCCACTTTTGTCGATTACTCTAGTTCCTATATTAAATAGGGAGTAAATAACAATGAAGCAAAAACTGGAAACAAAATTGGTGATTATCATAGGCCTAATTGTACTGCTATTAGTGCCTATTTTTATGATCCAAAATCTAATTGATGAACGTGCAGAGCTACAGCAACAAGTGCAAGCTGATATTGCTAAAAGTAGCAGCGGCGAGCAACAAGTCATTGGGCCGTTTATTCAAGTGCAGTTTATAGAAACACATACTTTGGAAGGCAACACCACTGAACAGTTAAGAACGCTGTTGTTGCTACCTGAAACCTTAACAATAAACAGTGAATTATCTTCTTTTGAAAAATACCGAGGTATTTATAAGGCTTTGCTATATCGCTCAGTGAATCACTTTGCAGGGCAATTTAATACCGAGGCTTTAAATGAATTAGCCGATAAAAAGATAAAGCAGGTGCATATGATCATGGCGATTAAAGATATTCGCGGTATTGGTCAAGGCAGTGCTATGCGTATAAATAACCAAGAATATGCGCTGCAGCCTGGCACTAAGCTGGCGCAATTGCCTGAAGGCGTTAATATTGAGCTTGATTTTAGTGCTTTGCTTGAGCAACAAACATTGGATTATCAAATTGATTTAAATCTACAAGGAATGCGAAAACTAGCTATTGCTCCTATCGGTAAAGAAACCAGTCTTAACATGCAAGCAGATTGGCCACATCTAAGTTTCGTTGGCGATTATTTACCTATCGACTCAAGTATTTCAGAACAAGGCTTTACTGCCAACTGGCAAACAAATTACTTTGCTACCAACTTAAAAGAGCTGTTTCAGCATTGTGTTTTTCAAAATCAGTGCGAACAATTTAAGCAACGTAGCATGGGAGTTAATCTTGTTGATGGTGTTGATCATTACTTAAAAAGCTATCGCGCCAGTAACTACGCAATTTTAGTGCTGATATTGGTATTTGCCAGCTTCTTTTTACTCGAAGTGCTACGCAGCGAACCCGTTCATCCGGTGCAATATGGCTTTGTCGGTTTAGCATTGGCAGTTTTTTACTTATTGTTGATATCGCTAGGTGAACACCTTGGTTTTAATCTTGCCTATTTACTATCAGCATTAGCGTCTTCGTTATTACTAAGTATTTATGTGGCTGGAATGTTGAAAAATACTAAGCATGGGGGGTTATTTCTGCTTGGCATACTGTTTTTATACAGCTTACTGTACGGGCTACTAAGTGCAGAAGATTACGCATTGTTGATGGGCAGTTTACTGGTGTTTGTAGTGCTGAGTTTGATTATGATGCTGACCAGACAAGTTAACTGGTATCGTGGTAAAGCTGAGGAAGAATAAAATTCCAAATAAGGGTGAGACGGTAACGTCCCACCCTTTTTATATTAATCGTTTAGTGCGCAATGTTCTACCTCGCTAACTGTACCGCGGCCATCACTGATATAGCATTGTTCAAGCAGTGAACAATAGCAGATTGATGTTGAAATCTTAAAGCGTTGCTTATCTACTGTTTGCCATTGTGTGTCATTAAAGCTGGTTTTTTTAAAGCTGAGTAAGCTAATGCTGGCGCCAGCGGCTAATAGCCTATTTTGACTTTCACTGGTAAATAGCCAGCCAAATTGTTCGAAAAAGTTTATCTCGGGGGATTCACTTTGTAGTTTAAGGAGCTGTTTTTCATAGGCATATACATCGAAGCAGCAATCTTTTATAAGCGCGTAAATGTCTACGTACGATTGGTCATTATAAAAATATTTTACATATTTAATGATGGCAGGGCCGGAGCCTGAATTTGTTATTTTAAGGGCGATTTCAGGTGCTTTTTCTTGCTCGTTGAAATTACCAGATATCACTTCTAACCAGGGCCAAGTTGCGGCTTTTACTTGTCGCTCGGCGGCACTTGCTTGTAAGTAGGTGGCATAAAATGATGCGGCTGAAATGACAATAGCACACAGTGCAAGAAGTAAATTGAGACGTTCGTTAGTGAACCAAGCTTGCGGTTTAGTATTTTTTACAGGTACCGGCAGTGACGGCTTTGAGTGTTGATCATCCATATCGTTTAGTTTTTATTTTTATGAGTGTAATTAATTACTATAAGGTATGTGTTTGATAAAGTGTAGATAAAATTGCGAGTAGCAAGCATTCTCTTATAGTTAACTATTTGATAAAAATACGGTTAGCTTCTCGCCTACTTTTAAGCGGTCGCCTGAAAGGCTGTTCCATTGCTTTAGCTTAGTGATGCTGACTTTGTAATGGTTGGCTATTTTCCATAAGCTTTCGCCAGATTTTACCTTGTGCTCTATTTGTGTATCGGCTAACTGCGGCAGCAGCAACTTTTGGCCAATACGTATGGTACTACTTTTTAAATTATTGAATGCTTTAAGCTGACTCACACTTACTTTGTAGCGCTTTGCTATAACACTCAAACTATCGCCACGTTTAACAGTGTAATGCTGCCATTGGCTATAATCGTTGCTTTTTTGATTGGCGATCATATTTTCAAATTGCTTTTGCTCGCTGGCAGGTACGACGATATGAGGCGCATCAATAATCGCAGGAAAACGAATCACCCCGTAGTTTAAAGGCTCTAATTGTTGCCACTGGGCTTTATTATCTAAAATGACCGAACCAGAAATTGCCACGGTGGCAATTGCATCTTTATTTGCTATTGCAGGGAATGCCATCTTTTGGCTTTTTAATAATTGCGCCGCAGCAAGTAGTTTAGGTACATATTGACTGGTTTGTTTAGGTAATTTTAAACTAAAAAATTCAGTCGGTTTGCCTTGCTTTTTATTGTTGCTGATTGCTCTAAGTACACGGCCTTCACCTAAGTTATAGGCTGCTATAGCGTGATACCAATCGCCATCAAAGCGTTGGTATAAGTACTCCATAAAATCCAGAGCAGCACGGGTACTGTCTATCACATCTTGGCGACCATCGTACCAAGGACTAATTTTTACCTTAAAATACTTAGCTATTGAAGGGGTTAATTGCCAAAGTCCAGATGCATGTTTGTGCGAATAGGCACTGGCATCAAAGTCGCTTTCAATCAGCGGCATTAGCGCTAATTCTATCGGTAGATCCCGCTTTTCAACCTCAGTGACTATATAGTAAAGGTAAGGCTCAGCACGGCGACTTATTTCATCCATGTAATTTGGGTGCGATAAATACCAAGCAATGCGTTGCTGCACATCTGGGTGGCTAGAGTTGGCAAATGTTAGCTGCGCACGAATACGTTGCCACACATCATCAAGTTCTTTTGCATTTAACGGTGCTATTTGCTCAATGGGTTCGCTTGGTTTACTAACAATAGTGGCAGGTTCAGCCTTAACCGCTGGTTGTGAAGATGGCTGTTCGGGTGTGGTTTCACAACCGGATAAAATAACAATCAATGGCAAAATGCGAATAAATCGATTTAAAGACACGTACTAAACTACTCCGAAAAAATGAATGCGGCTAACCTAAAGTAAGTTAGCTTAACATAAGGTGAGTTAAAAATTAGCGGTGGCTGAATTTATGTTGCCTTTAAACTGCTCTTTATAGCGACGTGATAAATTAAGCACTTTGCCCGTTGTAAGTTTCACTTCACTATCACCGCTTGGTAATGGCGTGATTGATTCAACCGCATCTAAACGAATGGCATAGGAGCGGTGAATACGGCAAAATCCTTGCGGCTCTAACTGAGTTATAAGTTGGCTCATGGTTGCACGTAAAGGATAAATTCGTGCGCCAATATGTAGATTTACGTAATTGCCGTTGGATTCAAGCCAGTCTATTTGTGCTACGCGGACAATAAATTCTTTCCCCAGCTTTTTTACCAGTAGTCTGTCGAAATTTAAATTTTCAGGCGTATCTTCGCCTTGTTTGATCGGCGCCGCTTCACCGGTTAATTGGTTCACTACATATTGGTAGGCTTTAATAACAGCAATTAAAAATAAGAACCCCCACAAGTCTTTGCGGTATTCATAAAGTAATTCAAACCACACTAATCCAAAGTCATATTGCATACCTTGTACGGTGTAAATGAGCTTGCGAATAGCGACCATGATCCCTACATGCAATAACGAAAAAATAACGCTCGCGAATAAATAAATGAGTAATGACCGAGTGATCTTTTGCCAATTAAATGGCTTAGCTTTTAATAGCCAAACTAAAGCGGGAAACAACAACAAGGTGCCAATAGCGCTGGAATACTCCCATACAAATGGCTCCCAGATCATAAACGGGAGTACGCCACCTCGCTGGGCTTCCATAATGTTTGAGCTGGCATTAATGGTATTATTGATAAAAACATAACTACATAAAAATAGTGTCGCATACCAAGTTTGGTAACGCTGAAAATGCGTTAAGGTGATCATTATTATTGTTACTCTTAAGCTGCCTCACTATTAGACTATCAACATAGCGATAAATCACCAAACTTATCATCCCTGTATCCCACCGCTTATCCCTACTGACTGTTTTATCAGCCTTTTTTAATTGTTTAACGCGGTAAGTGGGGCATAGTTGTAATTTAGTAGTCATTAATTAAATCAACCATGAAACTTATAATAGCAATTAAAAACACGCTACAAACCCTATTACAGCCATGGCTAAATGCGTTTAATCAAGCCGTTGAGTTACCACTGCGCCGCTATGATTTAGATTGGCTGCGGGTGCTTGCGTTTGGTTTATTAATTTTCTACCACACCGGCATGCTATACAGTGAAAACTGGGGCTTTCATTTTAAAAGCCAGTATTTATCCAGCAACATAGAGAATGCCATGCTGTTGCTGTCACCTTGGCGAATGGGATTAATCTGGTTTATTTCTGGTGTGGCACTGCGCTTTATTGTTGCGCGTTTTAGTTTAGGCATGTTTTTAATAACGCGCAGTGTAAAAATATTACTGCCTTTATTGGTTGGCATTTGGTTTATAGTACCGATTCAGCTTTATGCGCAAATGAGCCAAGAGGCAGGCTTAGCTATGAGCTTTTGGCAGTTTTACCTGCAGTTTTTTGATTTAACTAACCCTTTATTTAACCAATACCAAGCAGGTATTTGGCCGCATGTTGATGTAAACCACCTTTGGTATTTACGTTCGTTATGGCAATTTTCATTATTGCTGGTGTTATTTATACCACTGCTACATCATCCTTATATGCAGGCATTACTAACTCGCTTGTGTGAGCGGTCGATAATCATTATCTTCATCGTATTGTTACTACCGCTTTGCATACTTAAGCTGAGCTGGCCGAGCGACACATTTCGTTATCCCATGGGCGCGCTATTTTTACTTTACGGTTACTTACTTGCATGGCAACCGGTATTTTATAGCCAACTACTTCGCCATTGGAAGAGGGTACTAGGAGCATTTATTATAGGTTATCTTTTGGTTGTGGCGGGTTATCATATTATTTGGCAAAACTCCGCATCTAGCCAATGGCAAATTACCAGCATGGATATGCTGTATACCGCGCAACGATTAGTGGGTGTGTTACTGATGCTTGCACTAGCACAACGTTTTTTGAATCACGATCACCCTAAATTGGCTTTACTAAACTGTGCAGTATTCCCTTTTTATTTATTACATCAAAGTGTGATTATTGGCTTAGCCTTTTACTTGTCTGAACTGCAATTAGGTGGTTTTGTGGAGTTATTACTTATACTCAGCCTCACTTTTATTATTTGTTGGTTAGTGTTTATGGGCGCGCGCCGTGTCGACCTATTAAGCCCATTGTTAGGGATTAAGGTCGCAGGTAAATACAGTACATGGCAAATTAAAGCAGGCTTTTGTTGCGGACTTATATTGGTAAGCCCACTGATCTTTAGGTTAGTTTAACTACCTATATTGCAAGTTAATTGTCGCCGTAAACGACGACCTACAAAATATGCTGTGAAATTATGTAGGTCGTGCTTTAGCGCGAAAGTGCCAACTCTTAATCAATTGTTATCTTAAATGGCGACCTACGCTCAACCAAACACACATCTAAAGCATGCGCCTTGTGGTTTTTGTAGATAAACTAAATCACCGCCGTGGTTGAGCATAATTTGTCTTGATAGACTCAAGCCAATACCAGATCCTTGTTGTTTGGTAGTAAAAAATGGCACAAAGATCATATCCACCACATGCTCGCTAATGCCTGGGCCATTATCGCTGACTTCTACATAGAGTTGTTGGCTGGCGTTTTGTGCCAAGCTGAGCTTGATGTTTGGCTGAGCGGGGCGTTGCGGGTTATATTTTTTGTTGCTGCTTAACACTTCGAGGGCGTTTTTTATCAGGTTTACTAATACTTGCTCTATTTGAGTGCTATCTAACATTACCAATAGTTGGCTTGCAATCGCCAGTTCTATATTGATTTGTAGCTCGCGTGCCTGTTGTTGATGCAAAGTGATAATACGCGCTAACAAATCTGCTAAATTATTGGGCGCTAAATTGGGTTTAGGTAAGCTACTAACTTGGCGAAAACGGGCAATAAAGTCGCCTAAATGTGCCGTTCTTGATGCTAAGGTGTTTAGTGCAAGCTGTAAGTCTTGTTTATCTTCACTATCAGTAAAACACAGTTCTTGTGGCAGTAAATTGCTGCATGTATCAGCTAACGATGAAAGTGGGGTAATTGAGTTGGCAATTTCGTGAGTCAACACTTTAGTTAAGCGCTTATAAGCTTGTTGTTCTTTGAGTTGTAATTGGTCATGAATTGATTGAATGCTTACTACACGGCGCACTTTACCTTGTATTTCGGCGATACTGAGTTGAATAGAGAGGGTGTCGTGCTGCTCGCCGGTTTGCCAATAGGTGGTGCTGCGAATATTATGACTGGCGTTTAAAATGAGCTCGCCAACAGCGCCTAATTCAGTTAAATGCTGGAAGCTTTTACCCAGTAGTTTGCTGACTGCTGGGTTTGATTCGATCACTTTGCCGTTGTCGTCACATACCATGACGGCTAAATCAACATGAATAAGCAGTGCTTGTAAAAATTGCGCTTGTTGCTCGGCATTAAAGCGTGCCGTTTGCATTTGCGTTTTTACTTGCTCAAATTGTTGGCGCATCGGGTGTTGTTGGCCAAGCCCTAAGGTACTGTCGCCATTGGCTAAAGCGCGGATCACCATTTCGGCTTGTTTTTGTTGGCGTTTAAATAGGGTGAAAATATGTGCTATCAAGGCCGCAGAGACTAATATAACTAACAGTGAGGTTGCTGAAAAGCTGCTGTTTTGTAATAAGTAACTCAGTAATACGCTAGCACTAACAAGCGCTATTATATTAATCGTTAATAATAAATTAGCCCGCATGGTTACAGTCCATATTTTTCAAGGCGGCGGTACATAGCGCCACGGGTTAAACCAAGCGCTTTGGCTGCATGGCTAACATTCCCCTGATGATGCTTAAGGGCTGCACGTACAGTACGTTGTTCGAGTATTTCTAAATCAAAGGTATCGTACTGCGCTACATTGTTTAAAACCCCTGTACTTTGTGTATTCTCGTCAGTACTAACTGATGCTGAATTACCAACCACTGAGCTTATATCGAGTTTATCCCCTTCAGTTAAAATAACCGCACGCTCTATAGCGTGAGCCAATTCACGTACATTACCCGGCCACGAATACTGGCAAAGTGCGTTCATATCATGATCGCTAATGGTTAAGTCGCGTTTATATTTTTGTGCAAAGTGCTTGAGGTAGTAATTAGCTAATAATGGAATGTCATCACTGCGTTCACGCAATGCGGGTAGGCGAATTTCAACGGTGTTGATCCGGTATAGTAAATCTTGACGAAAGCGCCCCTCGGCGACAGCTTGATCAAGGTTGTCGTTGGTGGCACAAATAAGGCGAATATCTATATCAACTGCTTTGCTGCCGCCAACAGGCGTAATTTGCCTATTTTGTAATGCGGCAAGCAATTTAGCCTGGTGTTCAAGTGGTAAATTACCGAGTTCATCTAAAAATAAGCTGCCGCCTTGGGCAAGTTCAAACTTACCAATGCGATCGCTTTTAGCATCGGTAAACGCGCCTTTTTTATGGCCGAATAACTCACTTTCAAATAAATTCTGTGCCACGGCGCCCATGTCCAAGCTCATAAAGGTTTGGCTATGGCGCATACTTGCCTGATGAATGGCATGGGCGGTGAGCTCTTTACCTGTGCCGCTTTCGCCGGTTATCAATATATTGGCATCCGTTTGCGCGGCTTTTTCAATGGTGGTGAATACCTGCTGCATTGCCACACTTTGTCCTAAAAATTCAAAGTTGGGTGTGTTTAAGGCTTGATTTAACCCTTGCTTTTGGCGAGTTAATTTACCGACTTGTTGTTTATCTTTAGCATGTGAAAACGCCGCTGCAACGGCGCCAAGTAGTTGCTCGTTTCGCCAAGGTTTAGCAATAAAATCAGAGGCGCCTGCTTTAATCGCATCCACTGCAAGTTGAATATCGCCGTAGGCAGTCATTAACAAAACCACGATATTAGCGTCTTGCTCGATGATTTTTTTTAACCAATAAAAGCCTTCTTTGCCGCTGATGGAGTCTTGGGTAAAGTTCATGTCGAGTAAGATCACATCAATTGGCTGATCAGCTTTGCGTTGCTCGTTAATAATGCCTGCAATATCAAATGGGTTGTCAGTGGTTTTAACGCTTTGATAATGCTGTTTTAGCAATAACCGTGCGGCGATGAGAATATCGGGGTTGTCATCAACAATTAACAGCGAGCCTGAGTGTTTCATGATTGTTATTTTTATAGAGTTTTATTTAGCCTAAAACAAAAAGGGGACAGTGTCCATAAATGGACGCTGATAAAATAACAAAGTGTTCTATAAGCGGACACTATCAATATTTAAATAGTTAAAAACAAACTTAACCTATTGAATTTGTTTGTTAAATAAAGTTGGCGCAAGGTTTGTAATAACTATCGGTAATTAGTTTATTAAACCTGTATCAAGGTAGCCAAACATGGACAAAAAAATACAACGCTCATTTACTCAAAAGTACTTAAAAAAATTCACTTTTGCAGCACTCGCTCTTGGTGTTGCGGCGGCTGCCTATGGCTTTACGCAAACCAGCGATACAGGTCGTAGCCAGAATATTGATCGTAGCAGCCTTACGGTTAGCACAGTTAAACAAGGTGCATTTAAAGATGCCTTAAGCTTACGCGGTCAAGTAGTGCCAAAAACCAGCATTTATCTTGATACCATTGCCGGTGGTCAAGTTGAAGAGCGCTTAGTAGAGCAAGGCGAATATGTTGAGAAAGGCCAACCTTTGGTACGCTTAAGCAACACTAACTTGCAACTTGATGTAATGAGCCGCGAAGCACAAGTAACTGAGCAGCTTAACTTTTTACGTAATACGCAAATGACAATGGAAACTAGCCGGTTGAATTTACGCCGTGATTTATTAGAAATCGAATTAAAAATTACCCACTTAACCCGCCGTTTAAAGCAAACTAAACCGTTAGTTAAAAGTGGCGTATTAGCGCAGGAGCAACTTGCAGAGCTGGAAGAGGATTTAAATTATTACCAAGCCCGTAAAGAGCTCACCCTTGAACGCCAAAAGCAAGAAAACTCAATTCGTGAGGTGCAAGTGGCTCAGCTTTCTGACAGCGCAAAAATGCTTGAGAAAAACCTGCAGTTTGCGCGTCGAAATCTCGATAACTTATTAATCAAAGCGCCGGTATCTGGTTATTTAAGCGAGCTTGATGTGGAAATTGGTGAATCTAAAAACAGTGGCGCGCGATTAGGCCAAATAGATATTCCAAATGAATATAAATTAGTGGTACGCCTTGATGAGTTTTATTTAAACCAAGTACAGCGTGACATGACCGTGATGATTGAACTTGAAAGCGGTACAGTGAACGCCAAGGTGAGCAAAATTGATAGCCGCGTACAGCAGTCGCAATTTCAAATTGAAGTGGATTTACCGAGTAACACCAAAAGCATTAAGCGCGGCCAAAGTATTGATATTGAGTTAATGCTGGGTGGTGACAAAAACAATGCCTTACTGCTTAAACGTGGCGCCTTTTTTACCAACTCGGGCGGTAACTGGGTTTATGTTATTGAACAAGGCGGTAATAAAGCGCTGCGCCGTGATATTCGCTTAGGCAAAAAGAATCAACACTATTTTGAAGTGCTCGAAGGGCTCAATGCAGGGGATCAAGTGATTACCTCTAGCTACAGCAACTTTGATAAAGCACAGCAACTACAATTTTAAGGAAAATAACAATGATCAAACTAACTAATTTAAGTCGTGTATTTCGTACTCAAGATGTTGAAACTACAGCGCTAAGCAATATTAACTTAACCGTAAACGAAGGTGACTTTTTAGCGATTATGGGGCCCTCTGGCTGTGGTAAGTCAACCTTGCTGTCTATTTTAGGTATGTTGGATTCGCCAAGTGCAGGAAGCTTTGATTTTGCGGGTACTGATATCGCAGGGTACAGCGAAAAGCAATTGTCAGAGCTTCGTAAAGCATCAATCGGTTTTGTATTTCAAAGCTTTAATTTGATTGATGAACTAACCGTATATGAAAACGTAGAGCTGCCATTACAGTATCAAAAAATATCAAAAAGTGAGCGAAAGCAACGTGTTGAAGCCATTTTAAAGCGCGTAGGCATTGACCACCGCGCCGAGCACTTACCACAGCAACTGTCGGGTGGTCAGCAGCAACGGGTAGCCGTGGCGCGTGCATTAGTCATCAATCCAAAGCTCATATTAGCCGATGAACCAACCGGTAACCTCGACTCTAAAAATGGTGATGAAGTCATGGCGATGCTGCGCGAGTTAAACCGCGAAGGTACCACGGTTATTATGGTGACTCACTCAGAAAAAGAAGGTGCCTATGCTGACCGTTTAGTACGCTTACTCGATGGCCAAGTAATGCTTGATAAAGCGAATGTTGTGCAGCAAAGCGCTGCTGAGGTTGCTTAACATGTTTATTAATTATTTAGTGACAGCCCTAAGGGCATTTAAACAGCAAAAACAGCATTTTCTGCTTAACATTATTGGTTTAAGTGTTGGTTTAGCTGCGGCTATTTTAGTGGCCATGTTTGCCTTTAATGAAGCGTCTTATGATGAGCAACAACCGAATGCTGATCGCGTGTATCGTGTATATCAATATTTTCCATCACTTGGAATGGGGGCACCCGTAGTCAATAAAGATGTGATCGCGTCTTTTAAAGACATGGCTGAAATTGAAGACATACTCTCACTTGATTTGGTCCCACCTGGCTCTGAGTTTGTTCGTGATGGGGTTGGCTACAAATTAGAAAATGTACTCGCGGCGCGTAGTAACGTGACTGATTTTATCAATATCGATATTGCAGCAGGGGATCTGGCAAAAGTACTCACTACGCCAAATATGATTGCTCTCAGTGAGCAGTACGCAATACGGATTTTTGGCAGCACGGCTATTATTGGTGAGACCTTAATACAGGGTAATAAACGTTGGCAAGTCGGTGCGGTATTTGCCGATCTGCCAGATAACACTCATTTTTTCTTTCAAGCATTAATTAAAGAGCCACCAGCAAATAGTAACTTTCAAAATAACAATGGCTATACCTATATTCGGGTTACTCCTGGCGCTGATGCTGGCAAGCTTGCAAAAGCTATTGAGCAACGTTATAGAGAGGTTGTTTATAAAGACTCTGATTATGACTCAGCGCAGCTTACGTTGAACCCTTTAACAGCCCTACATTTAACTGCCAGCTCTAATTTTGAAATGAAAATGAATGGCTCGCTTTCAACGCTGCGTATTTGTATTGGTTTAAGTATTTTGTTGGTGTTGCTAGCGGCTTTTAATTTTATCAATATGAGTATTGCGCAATCTGCAAAGCGCGCAAAAGAAGTCGGTGTTCGTAAGGCGCTTGGCGCGAGCAAATCACAAATTGTTTGCCAATTTTTAGTTGAATCATTACTTATTACCATTATTGCAGCACTGATAGCGTGCATGTTGGTTGAATTGGTAACGCCTGCTTTTAATCAATTAGTTGATCGTCAGCTAGCGCTTAATTACAGTTCAGCTTTAGGCGCAGCAATTGCAGTTGTTACCTTGTTGGTAGGTTTGCTTGCGGGGATTTATCCTGCGATGTTTATGTCGGCGTTTAGTGCCAAACGAGTACTTAGTGGTGACATACAACGCGGCCGCACAGCCATTGCCGTTAGAAAAAGCTTATTGGTTTTACAGTCTGCGTTGTCGGTCGCGCTGATCATTGCCGCCTTATTGCTACAACAGCAGCTGGCACATTTGCAATCACTCCCTGTTGGTTACGCAAAAGAAGGCAAGCTGATGATCAGTGATATTGACGCAGGAGATATATTCTATAACCAAAACAATGTGCTGTTAGATCGCATTAACGCTATTGATGGTGTGAAACAAGCCAGCGTAATAGATATTTCACTAACCGGTGCTTATAACTCGTCACGGACATTTACGGCTGATAACGGCCAGTTTACCAAACAAACATTACCCTTTATTGGCGTAGGTAATGATGCTGTGAGTGCTTTGGATTTATCACTGGTAGCTGGGCGTGACTTTAGTGCAAAAATGGGGGCTGATTGGTTTAATAAAGTCAGTGATACTCAAGCTACCGCGTCAGCAATATTGACCGAATCTTTAGCTAAACAAGCGGGCTATGCAACAGCAGAAGATGCAATTGGTAGCATTTGGCGTACTGACACAGGTTACGGCCAAAAGCTTACCATAACGGTTGTTGGCGTTGTTAAAGATATAAAAGTAGGTAGCGTTAAAGATACACAGCCCTCAACTATCTTCATTTGCGGTTACACCAGTAGCTGGGTTGGTAGAATTATCGTTAATCTGGATTTAACACAGCTCCCGCATGTTAAGTCACAGCTTGCTAATATTTTGGCCGAAACGCTTGATATTTATGACCCAAAAATAGAAATGATGGCTGACAATTACCGTGCGCTTTATCGTAATGACGAACGCGCCACTGAGTTTGTCACTTTGTTCTCTGGCTTAGCTGTATTCTTAGCGTGTGTGGGGACCTTTGGGTTAGCGTCATTCTCGGTATTACGCCGCCAAAAAGAAGTCGCGGTACGCAAAGTACTTGGCGCATCACGCATCAGCATTATGAACCTACTGGCGAAAGAGTTTTTGCTTTTAGTTGTGGTGAGTGTAGCCATAGCATACCCGCTTACTTATTGGCTGGTGGGCGATTGGCTCGCAAACTTTAATGAGCGTGTTGATCAAGCTATCTGGGTTTATTTGATAGCAGCTCTTAGTGTTGCTGCTATTACTTGGCTTACAGTCGCCAGCCTTGCCTTTAAAGCCGCCAGTACACGACCTTCGTTGACACTGCGTTATGAGTAACAATTAACAAACTCTCAAAACTCCAAGCCTAGCAATATTGCTAGGCTTTTTGCTGTTATATTTTGTCGCCATAAATGACGACCTACAACATAAAGCTTAAATATCTTTAATTTTCACAGCAGGATTACCGACAACAACAGTGTTCGCGGTCACATTTTTGGTAACGACTGACCCTGCGCCCACGACAGCATTATCGCCAATGGTAATGCCTGCTAATACTATAACTCCCGCGCCTATCCACACGTTATTGCCTATGATAATGGGGGCTGTAAAGTTCTCTTTATTGAGCCGTTCTGTAGGATTAACTGCGTGCGAAACTGCTAATAGCTGTACATTGGGGCCAATTAAGCAGTCACTGCCAATATTTATTGTGCCTTCACTTATTGGCGTATCTAACACGGTGCAGTTAATGTTTATAAATGTACGATCACCTATATGTATTTGCGAGCCATAATCACAATGAAAGCCCGCCTCAATAATAACGCTCTCGCCAGAGTGAAAAAATAGCCCTTTAATACGCTTTAAATTACCTTTACTTGGGCTTTTTGCAAACAAGCGGCAGATTTCATGGGCGATTTTGCGTTGCTCTAAATATGATTTATCGAGGCTGTTGAATTTATTCATGAATTAACGCCGTTATTTATAATTGCACTTAGCTTAACTTGATTGCTAATAAGGTCAACGCTTGATGGGGCTTATTATATTTTTATGAAAAAAGCGGTATTTTTATACATTCACTTGCCATTTATGTTGTTTCGTTTAAAATCCCCTAACTTTCGAAACGAAACTTAAATGGTTTGCTTAATGACTAAACGAAACACCCAGCAACGTCGTCACCTTATTCTTACTCAAGTTAATGAGTTAGGCGAGGTAGCCGTAGATATTTTAGCTGAGCAGTTTCAAACCTCTGAAGTAACCATTCGTAAAGACCTAACAGCCCTTGAAAAAAGCGGGTTGTTACTGCGCCGTTATGGCGGTGCAATTGCGCTACCGCAAGAAATTGTCAGTGATGACATTGATTCAAAACGTAAAGTGGCGATTGCAAAAGCCGCAGCAGCACTTATCAAAGATCATAACCGCATTATTATCGATAGTGGTCGCACTACAGCCGCAATGATCCCCGAGCTGGGTAATAAGCGCGGTTTAGTGGTGATGACCAATGCAATTAAAGTGGCTAATCGCTTATTGGCGCTGGAAAACGAGCCAACACTTTTGATGACCGGTGGTACCTGGGACCCGCATTCTGAGTCGTTTCAGGGGCAGGTTGCAGAGAGTGTTTTACGTTCTTACGATTTTGATCAGCTATTTATTGGTGCCGATGGCATTGATGTTGAGCGCGGTACTACTACCTTCAATGAGCTTGTGGGCTTAAGCCAAGTAATGGCAGGTGCTGCCCGAGAAGTGATTGTGCTGGTGGAGTCAGAAAAAATCGGCCGAAAAATCCCTAATTTAGAATTACCTTGGCAGCAAGTGACTACGCTTATCACCGACAGCAACTTGGCGCTTGATGCTCGCCAAGCTATCGAGGCATGCGGTGTGCAGTTGATTTGCGCTGAGCTATAAACTTACAAATTCATGTTTATTACAGGCCGACAACACTTGTGATGTACATTTAAATATTAAACAACACATACAAACCCAAAGTTGACGCTTTGGCATGTGCAAAAGGAGATAATATGTGTGGAATCGTTGGGGCAGTTGCAGAACGCCCAGTAAATAAAATTTTAGTCGAAGGCTTAAAGCGCCTTGAATACCGTGGTTACGACTCAGCAGGCGTGGCATTGCTTGAAGGCAACAGCCTAAATACCGTAAAAGCGGTAGGTAAAGTAGCAAACCTCGAAAGCGCGCTGAATGAAGCCGGCGTTAGCGGCCACACCGGTATTGCGCACACTCGCTGGGCAACTCACGGCGGCGTGACTAAAGCAAATGCGCACCCGCATATTTCAAACAGCGAAATTGCCTTAGTACACAATGGTATTATTGAAAACCATGCCAGCTTACGTGAAGCGCTAAAAGGCGATGGTTACGAGTTTTTATCAGACACAGATACCGAAGTTATGGTGCATTTAATTCATCAACTTCGTCAGCAACACACTTCTTTACTTGCGTCAGTACAAGCGGCAGTTAAGCAGTTTGATGGCGCATTTGGTACGGTAGTATTTGATAAAGCTAACGATAATGAAATTATTGTCGCCCGTTCAGGCAGCCCGCTAGTAATCGGCTTAGGCCTTGGCGAAAACTTTATTGCTTCAGACCAATTAGCCTTATTACCGGTTACGCGCAGCTTTATTTACCTTGAAGAAGGCGATGTAGCGCGTATCACCCGTGATAGCGTAGAAATCTTTGATGTAGACGGTAACGCTGTTGAGCGTGAAGTGATCGAATCAAACATCACTCAAGATGCATCAGGTAAAGGTGAATACCGTCACTATATGCTTAAAGAAATTTACGAGCAGCCACTTGCTGTACGTAATACCCTTGAAGGGCGTTTAAATGACGACCGCGTAGCGATTGATGCCTTTGGCGACAGCGCGCAGCAGATTTTTAAAGATGTAAAACACGTACAAATTATTGCCTGTGGTACCTCTTACCACTCAGGTATGGTTGCACGTTACTGGCTTGAGCAATTTGCAGGCGTTAGCTGTAACGTGGAAATTGCCTCTGAGTTTAGATACCGCCAATCTTACGTACATGAAAACAGCCTGCTAGTAACGATTTCACAGTCGGGTGAAACAGCCGATACTTTAGCTGCATTGCGCTTAGCTAAACAGCAAGGCTACATGGCATCAATGACCATTTGTAACGTACCAGGCTCATCACTGGTGCGCGAATCAGACCTTGCCTTTATGACCAAAGCCGGCGCTGAAATTGGTGTTGCTTCTACTAAAGCATTTACCACGCAATTGGTTGGTTTGTTAATGCTTACTGCGTCTATCGCGCAAGAAAAAGGCCTAGATCAAAGCACTATTGTTAACGCCATTAAATTGCTTCCAGCTAAATTAGAAGAAACTTTATTACTTGCTGATGGCATTGCCGACCTTGCAGAAGAGTTTGCCGACAAGCACCACTCACTGTTTTTAGGTCGTGGTTCACAATACCCAATTGCAATGGAAGGCGCGCTTAAGCTTAAAGAAATTTCATACATTCACGCAGAAGCCTACGCAGCAGGTGAGCTTAAACATGGCCCACTCGCGCTGATTGATGCCGACATGCCCATCATCGTTGTAGCACCAAATAACGAATTGCTTGAAAAGCTTAAATCAAACGTAGAAGAAGTCCGTGCTCGTGGCGGTATTATTTACGTATTCGCTGATAAAGACTCACACTTTGAGTCAGACGACACCATGCGTGTGATCAACGTAAACCACGTAGATGACGTAATAGCTCCAGTTGTATATACAATTCCATTACAGTTACTTTCATACTACGTAGCGGTAATTAAAGGCACCGACGTTGACCAACCACGCAACTTAGCCAAATCGGTTACTGTTGAGTAAAATGAATAGGTTATGGTTAATGTGCTGTGGGTGGACAATAAAGTTCCACCCCATACAATAAAGTATCATACCGAACAATAAAGGTTCATACTTGTTAGGCTTTCACTTACAGAGGTACGTACGAAGACACTCTGATATTGCACATTTGTTCTTTCTATCTGTAAAATTGAACTGATTAAAAAATGAAGGGATTCATCAAATGAAAGAAAAAAAGCAACGTGACCTTATTAAAATGGTTATTTTTATCTTCGTTTTTGTCGCGATTATCATTATTGTACTTTTTAATTTGCGTTTTGGGTTTAGCTTTAGTACAGGGTTAGAAACGTGGGAGAAAACCGCTAGCTATTTCAATAATATTCTGTCTCCCTTTCTAGTAACAGCCACAATTATGTTGCTGTTTGTGACTTGGAAAGATAACAAAAATGAATTAAAGCAGATAAGGAAGCAGAATGAAAGACATCAAAAGCAAACGGAAAGCCATCAAAAGAGCCAAGACATATGAATCAATTCTTTACTTAAAGAACAGTTTATTTTATTTTTGCTAAAACTTTTAGCTACAGTCTAGGTAATTGATTTTAGTGAAACTTTATTATTTTATATAAAACAAATTTCATCTATTTGGCTGTTGAAAAAGCAGTTTACTCAATTATTGTTGGTGTTTCCTAACACTGTAAAGTAATTGTTATCAAAGCCGCGGCAACTAGCTGTTTTTTTAGCCTGAATCTTCAATACATAAAAAATTTTAATAGCTAAAAAATACAATGACAGAGCTCCTGCTATCCATAAAAAGGTGGTAATGAAAAAGGAATATTTAGAGATGAGTTTAGTGCTTTTTCATGAGATTTATAGGGAAGTCCAACATTTTTGGCTGTTTCAGATAGGATTTGATAAAGTATATGAACCTTACAGATATATAAAAGTCAGTAGTAACTGCCAATACTAACATTGAGTGTCTGAGCTCACTGATAGAGACTAGATCACGCAGAATCTATGATAGATGGTAATCACCCTTCTATGGCATAAGCTTGTCTGGAACTCCCTCCTTGTGGGAAGTACTTTGTCCCTCAAAAATAGCATAAGTTCGCATTAACCATCTGCTATCACCAGCAGAGTCAGAGCCAGGAGCTTTTCGTCCATGGATTGCTGTGCGGTTATTCACAAGAATTATATCGCCTGGGTTTCCTACTACCTCGGAAGATGAGGTAATAATTGCTTCATTTAACTCTGATATTGCATTTTTCACTTTATCGGCATTTGTTCCCTTTGGGTCATAGCTGACCTTGCCATGGCTATACCTTATTGAGAATGGATTCAAAAATAAAATGGGAACGTTATATAGGATCCGATCTATATTAAAAGTTGCTTGTGGACGAATAATGAATTGAGGTAAGGCTAACTCGTCCATTGCGGAAACGCTGAGCCTTTCTAATATATCGCTAAGTGATGCTACGATAGTGGGAACCTTATTAGGGTTTCTTAGAACAATAAGCATTACATAGTCTGGACTAGGACTTTCATTTAGAATATTTACTTCTTGTGGCATACGATGAGCAACAGCGTCAGTATGTCCGCGCATCGCATTTTGTGATTTTTTATTATTTGGATTAGCGACTAAATTAACAAATAACTCACCATTATTTTCACTATAATAACTGCAAAGCTTTAGGCCAAATTTGCTAGCTATACCATTAGCTGTATTAGCTGCTGACCACCAATATTTGTCATCAGAAACTTGAAACTCAGTTGGAGTTAACGGGTATGTGTGTGTTTCGAATGCTCCCCTTAATATAATAACAGGTTCTTGAGATTGGATAGATGATTCAATCCCTAATGCCAGTTCCTCTGAAAGAAAATGGCTATCAGCGAACAATAGTCCATTGGTATGTGGATCTTTCCTTGGGTCAGTTTCGTTTTGTTCATCTCCATTTAAACGAAAGTTACTTAAATCAAATTCGGTCACTGTCTACTCCTTACCCAAGTAATTTTTCATTTCACTTTTCTTTCTATCATTTATAGGCTAATCTGTGATAGAAAACAAGGTAAAAAGTACTGTAATCTTGACTAAAAAGTATATATGCATGAAAAGAGTAGTGATTTTAAAAATGAACGGTGAAAGGATTCTCTTTTCGCCGTTTTCTCGTTTGTCTAATATCTCTACTTTGTGGGCCTGAAGGCAAAACTATGCATAGTTAACCACCGATAGCAGTTTTCAGAAAGATTGTGGAGAGGAGTTTATTATGAATCAACCAGTGGAAATAGAGAAATCAAGTAGCGCAAGGAAAGCCAGAGTGGCTAAAGGGGATCGTCATAAATTGTCAATAGACGCTAAAAACTTTAAACAGACTAGAGAAACAGCTAGCCTTTTTTCGAGAGATGCACCTGTTGAACGGAAAGATAAAAGAAAAAAAGCGGTAAAACAGGGAAAAAAGCGAGTGCCTGCAAAACTAAAAACTCTGACTAGCGAAAACTTTGGGAGAAGGTCATCTCCCTTGAGAGTTAGGCTTTACTACCCTAAGTATAAATTACAAAACGCAAATAAAACTGAAAAACTTGATAGGTATCAAAGGTTTATTTTTAATGCTAGGAAGTGTATAAAGCGAGATTATCACAAAGAAAGTAATAGCTATATTGTTTGGGTGTCGGAGGTGGGAAAATTCGGTTTGGTTTGCACGAGCCCTTTTAGTCACCAGGCTGAAGAATCTTTGGTAAAAAAAATAGAAACTCTAGTTGTGGAATCATCAGAAGAAGACTTGGTTATTTGGGGTGATAGGCTCCGAAAAATAGAATATGAGAAAGAAGTCCAACAAAAAGTTGAAGAAATCAGAGCCACCTCTTGCTCTGGCAACATAGGGATGTATACAGATAAGCTATCTAAAGATTTGTTACAACAAAAAGCAGATTCGACAGATGTTTCATTTAATGAGTATTGCGGCAATAGAGTAAGAGATTACATATTGGAATATTCGGGTTTCTATGATGTAAATCTGGATGAAGTAAAGAAAGAAATCTTAGATGTTAATCGTAAAGAGAATATTGGGGATAAATGTAAGTGGGTGCTCAGAGTTCCTCAAAAAATACACGCGCACCTTCTTTATATGTCCAACGAAATTGGTTTGACAGTTCAAAATATTGTATATGTAGCACTCAAAAAATAATTATAATCAAAGAATGCCTCGGCTAAGAGCTTTAGGCGAGACATTCTTTTAATAGGTGCTTATATGCAGAGTGTACATGGCTTATCAAAGAGCTCAGCCTTAATGTGATGATATTGAGCTAAAACTTTAGGTTGTGTTTTAATAGGGATATATGTCGTTAGGGTGAAACTTTATTATTTGAAATCTAGGCCAATCTGACAGAGTCTCCAGTTCAGTATGAAACTCTATTTTCCCATCTTCAAATTTCCAAACAAAAACACAGGCCCTAGAGCACCGCTTAGTATGAAACTATATTGCGGGGCTACATGTGCACGTTAAATAATGTTCGAAAGGTAATCCCCCCATTTTTAATGGAGGCGAGCTGTAGAATTTCCGTTGTTTAACTTTTCCAGCTTTTGTATTGGTGTTATACCACCTAAGCCCATGTTAGGCCGTTCATTATTATAAGTCCATAGCCAATCAGTCGCTCTGTCTTGTAACTCACTAATATCGCTATAAATATAATGACTCAGCCAGTCGTAACGAACCGTTCGATTGAAGCGCTCTATATATGCATTTTGCTGCGGGTTACCCGGTTGAATAAACCGTAATTCGATATCATTATTCAACGCCCATTGCGCTAGCTGCTTACTAATATATTCTGGGCCATTATCACACCTGATAGCTTTTGGTTTTCCGCGCCATTCTATAATTTGATTTAACGAGCGGATCACACGTTCAGCAGGCAATGATAAATCAGCCTCAATAGTCAGTCCTTCACGATTAAAGTCATCAATGACATTAAACAGACGACACGCTCTGCCATCTGCTAATTGGTCATGCATAAAATCCATTGACCAACATTCATTAATGGTTTCTGGTACTGCCAATGGCTCAGGCTTATCTCTATTTAAGCGTTTCCTAGGCTTGATACGCAAATTTAACTCAAGCTCACGGTAAACTCGTTTGTGATTCCATTTATATCGTTTTACATTGCGAAAATATAAAAAGCATAGCCCAAAGCCCCAATTGCGCTTTGATTCAGTCAAATCGAGTAACAGCTCTGCTATTTTTAAGTTTTCATTTTTTAATGTCGACGTATAGCGATAACACGTTTCACTGATCATGAAAGTGCGACAGGCTAAGGCAATACTCATTTTATTTGTACTAACGACTTCATGTGCCAATATCTTGCGCTCAGAAGCCTTTACCACTTTTTTGCCATAGCCTCTTGAATCACCTCGGATTTAAGTCGCTCTTCAGCATACATTTTCTTCAAACGACGGTTTTCATCTTCAAGTTCTTTCATTCTCGTCATTAAAGAGGCATCCATACCGCCGTATTTTGCGCGCCATTTATAGAAAGTTGAGTTGCCCATACCATGTTCACGGCATAGCTCAGGGATCGGGACACCGCTTTCGGCTTGCTTCAAAATAGCGAGGATCTGACTGTCTGTAAAATGTGCTTTTTTCATAATTTTCTCCCGTGTTTACAATAAGAGAAAATTCTACATTTGACACCCATTATTTTTCGGGGGGATTACCGAAACAGGGTTTAATGTGCGCAACAAATTTGAAAGTACGCAACTTATAAGTTCGCTACTGGTAAAGAGTACGAAACAAAATGGTCACGATATGTGGCCGTTTTTTATTCATAATGTATACTTACTACAAACTTGACAAAACTTGACTTCACTATATACTCCTCGCCATGCAAAAGAGACTTAATATCAAAAGCGCACAAGATGCAATGGAACAAGCTGGGTTGAATCAAACCGCAGTCGCTGAGTCTTTGGACGTAACAAAAGAAGCAGTTTCACAATGGCTAAATGCCAAATCTTTCCCAAGACCTAATAAACTTTTGAAGCTTGCAAAACTCTTACAACTAAGTTTTGAAGAGCTTGTAATTAATGATGAGCCAAACGCTCCTTTGATAGCTTTTCGCAAAAAAGCAGGTACAAAGACGAAAAATCATCATATAGAAAAAGCACAAGAAATAGGTCGCTTTTTACGTCATCTAGTACCTTACCTACCTTTTGAAACGCTGGAAATGCCACCAGTGCTAAAATCACCGAATCGTGATTACGAATATTTACGTCAGGTAACTGCTAAAGTTCGTGCTGACATTAATTTAGGTGAAATAGAAACTGTCGATTTCGACCATTTAATTCGTAGATTTACTGAGCTCCAAGCTGTCGTGGTTCCTGCTTTGTGGGGAACAAAGCAACGCCATGAGAATGCTATACATATCCACTTACCTGATTCTCAAACAACTTGGGTTTATCTAAATTTAGACACAAACATCCATGATTTTAAGTTTTGGATGGCACATGAACTTGGCCATTGTTTATCTCCGTCTCTATCAGGTGATGATGCAGAAGATTTTGCTGATGATTTTGCTGGCGCTTTGTTATTTCCGTTTGCTCTTGCTGCAAAAGCATATACAGAGATAAACAATCAAAGAACTAGCGCTGCAAAAATACAAAAAGTCATTGATTTGGCTGACGAGCAAACCATATCGCCTTATACCGTTTTAGGACAAACCAATAAATATGCAGCATATAAAGGTTTACCAGACATAGAGTTAAGTAGGTCGTTTAATGGTGCGGTCACTAATTTTAACAAACGCTTTCATAACTTAAGTGATGCGTTATTGGGTGATATTCAAAAGCTTGATGCACGAGAATTTATAAATAGAACTGAAAATGCATTTGAGACACCTTTCTTCGAGTTACTTAGAAAATACCTAAAAGAACAAAACAAGGGGCCTGGATATGTTCAAGTGGTTATGGACATGCCATTGCTCGATGCTCGGAGCATACACTCTGAGTTAACTTAATGCCTCAATCAAAGATACTTGTAGATACCAACTCTTACCTCAGATTAGCACAAACAATACGACCACTTTTGTTTGTGCCTTTCGGCGACAATGAATATTGCTTATATATCCTGCCTGAATTAAATGATGAGCTAGCTAATAGGCGATTAAACTCTAAATTTCCTTGGGTTGACGAAGCCGAATATTCAGAAAATCGAAAAAGCTTTCCAACTGTCGGTCGTAAGCAAAAAAGAGCTATTCTCACTAACTTTGATTTTATTTGGGACTTTGTTCAAACCGAGCTACCAGGCCCATCGAGAGTAGATGCTTTATATATCGCTTACGCTTTAGAGCTAGGCGTTCCTGTTGTCACCGACGACCAAGATATGACAGAGCTTGCAAAAGAATTTGAAGTTCCAGTTATGCCGACATTAGAGTTACTAAAAATTATGCATGACAGTAATCATGCTGATTTAAAAAAGATTAAAGGTATTATTGAATACTGGCGAGCTATTGGTGACTGTCCCGCTAATTTGCACCGTGACTTAAAAAAGTTCTTCCCCGATCTCTAATTGCCCACTCAACTCCTCACTTATTGATCTACATACGTAAAAGAGTAAACTGAAGCTAAATTGTAATTTTTAAATATAAGTGGGATTTACTCAAATGAGTTATCCTATTCTGACTAATAAAGTTAATGATCTTACTCTTTTTCGATTAGCCATAAGCGACGTATTGTCGACCGATAAGGTGAATAACTATTGACGGCTTAAGCGGAGTGAGTTGGAAAAACACTATCGAGCCGATATACAAAATTAAGTCTTGTGAGCGGTAAGTTAACTAAACAAATCAAGGAAAGATTATGAACAGAGTACAAGCACAACAATTATTGCAAACAGCTTTAGCAAATCCAACGGCTGAATTTCGTGATGGACAATGGGAAGCCATTGATGCACTCGTTAATCATCGTCAGAAACTCTTAGTAGTCCAGCGAACCGGTTGGGGTAAAAGCTCGGTTTATTTTATTAGCACTAAAATATTTCGTGATCGTGGTATGGGGCCAACGATTATTGTCTCGCCCTTACTGGCTTTGATGCGCAACCAGATAGAGTCCGCGCAGCGATTGGGTATTGTCGCTGAAACCATGAACTCTTCCAATCAAAACGACTGGCAGGCGGTAACCCAACGTATTCTGAATAATCAGATTGATTGTTTATTAATATCACCAGAGCGATTAGCGAACGACAACTTTATTGAAACGGTGTTGCAACCGATTGCTGACCGTATCGCCTTGATGGTGATTGACGAAGCCCACTGTATATCGGATTGGGGTCACGATTTCCGCCCAGATTATAGGCGCATTGTTAATATTTTACGCCAGCTACCGGCCAACACCCCTGTTTTAGGTACTACTGCTACAGCAAATGATAGAGTCGTTGAAGATATACAAACGCAGCTTGGTGATATTCAAATTCACCGGGGTCCGTTAATACGAGAAAGTTTAGCATTGCAAGCAATGACACTCCCTGATCAAGCATCTCGTTTAGCATGGCTTGCACAAGTGATTCCAACCTTACCTGGCACTGGTATTGTTTATATCCTAACGGTGCGAGACGCAGAGCAAGTTGCTAATTGGCTATGTGAGAATGGTATAGATGCAAAAGCCTACCATGGCAGTGTGGAAGCGGAAGGATTTGAAAATAGTAACTTGTACCGGCAACACCTTGAGGAGTTACTCTTACATAACGATTTGAAAGTACTTATTGCAACGACTGCTTTGGGTATGGGTTATGATAAGCCAGATCTAAGCTTTGTTATTCATTATCAAGCACCTGGCTCTATTGTTGCTTATTATCAACAAGTTGGGCGTGCAGGTCGTGGTATAGAACACGCGATAGGCGTGCTTATGTCGGGAGTTGAAGACCAAGATATTCATGCATTCTTTAGAGATTCAGCCTTCCCTACAGGCCAACAAGTCGACGAAATATTAAACGTACTTGAACAGAGTGATGGACTTTCGCTTCGTAATATTGAAGAGCAAACTAATTTGCGTCATGGCCAGATTGAAAAAGTGCTCAAGTTGCTTAGTGTCGAAAACCCCGCGCCAGTAATTAAAGAAGGTAGCCGCTGGTTAAGAACACCTATTCGCTACCAAATGGATCATGCCAGAATTGCTCATTTAACAGGACAAAGAGTTCAAGAGTGGCAAGAAGTGCAATCGTATATTCAAGATGCTGGTTGTAAGATGACATTTTTACGCCGTGCATTAGATGATCATGATCCTACTCCTTGCGGTAAGTGTGCTACTTGTCTTGAACAAGCTGTTATCGATGTTGCGGTTGAACCAGCTCTAGTGCATCGAGCAGGTACATTTTTAAAACATGCTGAAATGGTTATTAAGCCAAACGTTCAGGTCGCGGCAAATGCGTTTGAAGAATATGAGTTCAGAGGAAATCTTCCACAGCAAATTAGAGCACAAGAAGGGCGTGTTCTATCACGATGGGGAGATGCTGGATGGGGCCGAACGGTTGCAGATAACAAGCATGAAGGTCGATTCTGCGATGATTTAGTTGCAGCAATGGCTGAAATGATTCAACAACGCTGGCAACCTAACCCTGCACCTCAATGGGTATGCTGCGTACCTTCTCGGAACCATCCTGAATTAGTACCAGACTTTGCTCGTCGATTAGCCGCAAGATTAGGCCTACCTTTTGTAGATGCGATTAGTAAAGTCAAAGATAATCAACAACAAAAAGGGCAGCAAAACCGGTTCCACCAGTGCCATAACTTAGATGGTGCGTTCCAAGTGGCACAACGTTATCACAGTCAACCTGTGTTATTAGTGGATGACATAGTTGACTCAGGTTGGACGTTAACAGTGATAGCTGCATTATTACAACAAGCTGGCAGTGGTTTGGTTTATCCGATTGCTTTAGCTTCATCATCGGTAAAAGATTCATGAGTATTTCCACAACGTTGTCATCAACAGCACAAGCAACGCTGTTATTGACCAGTTACTTCTCGAAAGCGAGCAGTGAAAAAACTAAACCGCTGACAAATGCAGAGTGGGGTCGATTTGCCTTATGGTTGAAAGAAAAGTCCATTACCCCCGCGGATTTATTGGAGCAAGATCCTGTACCATTACTGCAAGGTTGGTTTGACTCACGAATTAGTGCAGAGCGCATAATTGAGCTGTTAAATCGAGGCCACAGCTTGGCTCTTGCAATGGAAAAATGGCAGCGAGCAGGTTTATGGGTGGTTACCCGCTCTGATCCTGAGTATCCAAGACGACTTAAACAACGCTTGAAGACTGATTCTCCCCCAGTCCTATTTGGGTGCGGTAATAAAGATTTATTAAATGCGGGTGGCTTGGCCGTTATCGGTTCGCGTAATGCGAGTGACAGTGACTTAGCATTCACCGGTGAAATAGGTGCAAAAGCAGCCTATGAAAATATTGCTATTGTATCAGGTGGAGCTCGTGGTGTTGACGAAACCGCTATGTTAGGCGCAATTCGAACTGACGGCGCTGTAATAGGTATTATGGCTGATAGTCTTTTAAAAGCAGCGACAAGCAGTAAATGGCGAAAAGGTTTAATGGACGGTCACGCAGTGTTGATATCGCCTTTTTACCCTGAAGCAGGGTTTAGTGCCGGCAATGCCATGGCAAGAAACAAATATATCTATTGCTTGGCCGATAGCTCCTTGGTTATACACTCAGGCAAAAAAGGCGGCACACTAAATGGAGCTGAAGAAAATTTAAAAAAAGCATGGGTGCCACTTTGGGTAAAACAAACTGACGACAAAGATGCTGCAAATGCTGATTTGGTTGGTAAAGGTGGACGTTGGTTAGAAGAATATGGCAGTAACTTTGCCGTCTCAGATTTATTTAATATTGCAAGTAGGCATGCAGATCAATCCTCAGTAGAACAGGCGGATCTCTTTTCTATGCCTGAGCAGTCAGAATTGCTAGATGAACCTGAAATCAAAGCTGAAAAAGAGCAAGCTCAACTCGGAGCTGGCGATACATCAGAAGAAG
This sequence comes from Pseudoalteromonas prydzensis, assembly GCF_011050055.1. Lineage (GTDB taxonomy): Bacteria > Pseudomonadota > Gammaproteobacteria > Enterobacterales > Alteromonadaceae > Pseudoalteromonas > Pseudoalteromonas prydzensis_A. The sequence goes on from NZ_DRGM01000079.1 coordinate 29,278, forward strand.
TGCTCGAAGCAGATGAGCAAAGCAATTCTTCAAACGAACCGATTCCTGATAGTTCTGCTACCAAAACTGGACCTATTGATTTTTATCAATTATTTACTGAAGAGCTTAATAGGTTGGCTCAGGAATCAATTAAGCTAGAATATTTGATCGAGCAAACCCAGCTTCATAAGTCACAACTTACAGCTTGGTTGAAGCGAGCTGAAGATGAAGGGGTTGTGAAAAAACTGAATCGCCCTGTACGTTACAAAATCGAGAATAACAAATAGAAAGACATATTCGAAGAAGTGTTAATTGGCGAACTTTACTGGATGGAGCCTAATCGCATATATTTAAGGTGTAATATATGCTTCGTTCGTATCTGTAATTCTGTTAGCTTAAAAAATTACCAACATCTCTTAAGGATAAGTCATGCGTTTATTTGCTGCCATTTGTTTTATTAGCTTTAGTATTTTTAGTTCTCAAAGTGCCTTGGCACAACCGAACACCAAACAACAAACCGTAGATTATTCTCAGTTCACGCACACTATTAAATCGGCTGTATTAAATGAAGAACGTACTGTTGTCGTTCAATTGCCTAAAAGCTACCAAGCTGAACCCGATAAAGTTTATCCGGTAATATATCGCTTAGATGGAGCGGGTAATATACCGCTTGCTAGTGCTGTTATTGAGCGCTTACAAAATGATAATCGTGCGCCTGAGGTTATTATTGTCGCTATTGAAAACACCAATCGACTCAGAGATTTTTATCCTACAGTGAACAAGGAACCACAGGGCCCAGTTGGTGAAGGGGGCGGTGCAGCAACGTTTTTAGCATTCTTTGAGCAAGAGCTTATTCCTCTCATTAATAAGAATTATCGCACGCATGACTATAAGGTTATTTCTGGCGCATCTGCTGGTGGTGTATTTGCGCTATATGCATTGCGGGCAAACCCTGAACTATTTCAAGCGCACATTGCGTATAGCCCCGCAGTTTGGTGGAACTATGGTGCATCGGTAAAAAGTACAAAATCGTTTATAGCGAAAAACAAAGAGCTTAACAGCTACGTTTACATCAATATTGGCGAAGAAGCTGGCATAATGCGCGAAAGGTACGATGAACTACAGCAATCTATGCAATCGCATAAAGTGCGAGGGTTACGCTTTTTTAGTGATGCGTTTGCTGGCATCTCGCATAACCTAACTTCTGTCGCAGGGGCATTTAATGCCTATCACAACTTATTTTTACCTAAACAAATGCCAATGAGTGCTTTAACTGACGATGTTGCGTCTATTGATGCATATTATAAAACATTATCTCAGCAATGGGGCCAGCAGATATCTCCACCAGACCGTGCTGTTAGATTACTTGGTTACAACCTAACGGATAGCAAGCTGTTTGCCCGTGCTATTGAGGTGTTTAAGTACAATTTAAAAAACCACCCCAAATCCGTCGATGCGCTTTCAGCTCTATCTTATGGTTATGAAATGCAAGGTGATACTCGTCAAGCGCTTGAATATATGGAATCTGCTTTGGCCATTGCAGATGACTCATATCCTTATATAAATTACTTAAAAGAAACAAAAGCTAGGTTGCAAATACAGTTAAATAATAAGCGTTGATATAAGATTAATGCCACTCATTCTTTAGTGAATGGCATTATCATGGGCTGGTAGCTTTCGTTTTGAGTTTAGTGGCACTGATCTTCCAAACTTAGTTAAGCTTTCGATATTTTAAACAGCTGCTTTGTTATGGCAGGGCTTCCTCTGTGCCTAAGTTCCGATCTGGTTGTTGCTCTTCTTGTTGAGCTGATGTGAGTGCACGTTTGAGCCATAGCAGCCCAAATAAAGATGCAATAACACTACCAACAACAATAGCTATCCAAACAGTCCAAATTGCTAACGCGAATACGTTAATGGTAATAAAGCTAATGACGAGAGAAAGGCCAATTCTTGCAAATGTAATCCAAAAACCTGGCCATGATCTTCCTATGCCTTGAAAAATACTGGCTTCAATGAAAGCAACGGCAAAAAAGAGGTAGCCTAATGGCACGATGCGAAAATATTGCAGGGCATACTCTGTGACAAGCGGATCAGCTGTAAAAATGGCCACAATATAAGGAGCAAAAATTAACACCAGTAAACTAAACAGCAAGGCGGAGCCTGAGCCATACCGTACAGACACATTTAAAACTGCACGAACTCTATCGTGATTACCTGCTCCGATATTTTGCCCAATCATCGACATTGCAGCAAAACCAAAGCCAATAGCGGGAATAAAAGCAAAAAACTCTATTCTAAAACCGATAGCAAAAGCGGCGGCCCCTGCTTCTAAAAAAGTAGCTGAAACAAGAAACATTAATGCAGAAAAACCCAGTGGATTAAGTACTTGGTTGAGCGATGCGGGCAATCCAATATCGATGACTTTTTTTACCGACGACCAACTTAGTTGTAAATATTTTAGGTGTAGCGGCACCATCATGGTGGGTTTCATCAATAACCTTAAGGCTAGTACAATAAAAACAGCTTGAGAGATCAAGGTTGCATACGCGGCACCAGCAATACCCAACGCAGGGAAACCTGCATAGCCAAAAATAAAAATGGGATCAAGCACCATATTAATCATAGTGGAAAGGGCGAAGAGTTTAGTCATGGTAAAGTTATCACCCTGGGCATTATAAGAAATCGAGATCATCATCATTAAAAATGTCAGTATCGATCCCGCAGTGATTACAGTGAAATAGGGGGTTGCTAGCGGTAATATGTCGCCAACTGCGCCAGAAATAATCAGAAATTCATTACGGAAACTAAAAATGAACAGGGTAAAAAGCAGTGCCGCAATAATGGTTAATAGAAAGCCTTGACCGAGTACTCGCTCAGCGACGGCTATTTTCTTTGCCCCAATATTTTGCCCAACTAAGACAGAAGTGCCAACAGAGATACCCATTGCCAAACTGATCATAATAAATAAAATTATTTGTGAAATTGATACTGCGGCAATGGCAGAAGCTGAAATTTTCGCAACCCAAAATGCATCCACTAAGTTGTAGAGGGAATGAAAAAACATTGAGAGCATCATAGGCCATGCCAAAGACCATAACTGCTTTGGAATAGGGCCACTTGTTAGGTTTTGTCCTTGCATTGTTTAACCTTCCTTAATTTCAATGACAATAGATCTTCTACTTAGTCGTATGAGCAAGCGCACAATCGACAAATCACAAAACTTACGGCGATACTTTTTATTGTGCGTTTAGTTAAAGCATTGTATCCAATATTATCCTCATTGTCTTATGCGGGTACGGCCACCATAGTAGCGTTATTGGGAATAAACGGCCATTTGGGCGTTGCTAATGGCCGTTAGTGTAATAAAAAACAAGGAGCAGTTTGAAAAACCGCAATAGGTTGTGGTTTAATTTGTTGATAAAATATCATGGAAGTGCGGAGTAAACTCGCGCCTACAAACAACATAAACCTGCTCGTAATTTGTAGCTCGAAATTGGCTACTGATATTTAAATCACTAACCTAACCCCTACTTACATACGCTAAAATTACAGGTTATTTTTTAGTAATGAGCCCGCACTTTTTATGACCTCAGCCGCAAACCTTAGCAATTTCAACGAATTTGGCCATATTTTAGAGCTACTCGCATATTCTCTAGTAGTAAAACGCGAGGTAGCAACGTCGATTGAAAATATAAAACCCTCGCCCCTGCAGGCGTATTTAAATAAGCAAAATTGAGTTGTAATTTTTAAGCATATTAGGCTTGTAGAGTGTTTTAGTTGAGGGGGATTAGATGATCTGTGTAGCCAAATTGTCATATAGCATTGTTATACTGCCTTGAACTTTATTCAATAAATCACACATGACAGATAGAATCGCCATTTTCGAGCAAGCGGCTAATTGGGCTGAGTTATCTCAAAGCTTGTCAGATGAACAACAGCAACAACTTAGAACCTGGCTAGATGAGGCGCCGGAACATCGTGATGCGTATCAAAAATGCCTTAAAATGTGGCATTCTGATGAACTTGAAAGCATGCTTGAAGAACAAGCAGAGCAACTCACGGTAAGCAGTAAAAAACCGATAACTAAGTGGTTGTGGGCAAGTGCATTTTGTTCAGTTTTTTTGCTGATCGCTGTTAACTTTTTAGCTTTACAGTCACCCGCTAAACCTGAAAGTATTATTGCAAAAACAAGCACCTCACAATCACGCTATGTAGATTTACCTGATGGCTCAGCCATGAAGGTTGGCCCGCAAAGCACCCTTAGTTACTTATTTACTGAGCAGTTACGTAAAGTTGAGCTAAGCCAAGGTGAGTCGCTTTTCTCTGTGCAACATCTAAGTGATAACCAACCATTTATTGTTGATGCTGGAGATACACAGGTTACAGTAACGGGCACTGAGTTTTCGGTAGATAAAAGCGACTTTGGTACTCAAGTTATTGTAGTTCATGGCAGCGTTCATGTTGCAAATCAGCTAGATAACACCACCGTTGAGTTAACCGCTGGGCAAAGTGTTGAAATCATTGATGGAAAAATGGGAGAGGTAAAACATTTGCCTAAGTCATTTAACCATTACTTAGATCTAGATAACCCACAATCACAATGGCTGGATGCGTATCAAATGAGTTTGGGTTCTGTACTTGCAAAGCTTGACCGACAAATGAGCGAGCAAATTAGCTTAGAAGATAATGCCCTCAAATCAATGCTTGTTACTGGTCGGTTTAATCTAAACACGCCAAAACAAACGCTGCAGATGCTTGCCTTAGCCAATAAACTAAGAGTATCGCAATACTCGGGGCAAATTATTATACGTAATAACTAGTATGCAAAGAGTAAGCGGTTTATTGCTGTTACTCTGCCTCTGCAATAGTCAGCTTAGCTTTAGTCAACAGGCTATAACTGCCTCTAACTCTAATGAAAATTTAGTGATAGTTCAGGCTAATGATTTATTTAGCAGTTTAAAAATGCTTTCAGAGCAAACCGGTGCAGCCGTTTTTTTTGCCGTTGATCTGGCCAATATATCTGCCGATTTTTATTACTCAGGTGACAATGATTTAACGCGCATCATTGAACTGATAGCAACTCACTACCAAGTTAATATTGAGCAATTAGAAGGTTCTTTAATCGTGTCTGAGTTAATAACAGCTACAGATAAGAATGATGAACTAATTAATACGCCAATTCTCCCCGCAAAAAAAGATATCCCACTTGAAGAAGTGCTCATTAGTGCTTCGTCAGTGCAGACTAAGAGGGCTCGCAGATATTCAGTTAATAATGATGTGAACCCCGATGACGCTGTGCGAGTTGAATCAATATCATTAATGAATGCCGCGAGCTTTGCGACTAATAATTTAGCTGATTCATTGCTTAATGTTGCAGGAGTGTCGGCTAGTTATGACAGTGCTGAGGCAAGGCAGGTTGCAATGCGAGGATTAAGTGGTGATTTTATTCATGTTGCATTAAACGGTATGCAGACCCTTGCGATACATGGCTCTTCTCTTGATAGCAGAGAACAAAATGAACGTGCGCTCGCATTTGATTTTAATGTGTTGCCAAGTGAGTTATTTGAAAAAGTAGATATTGTTAAAGAGTATAGTGTTGATCAGGATAGCGCAGGCATAGCGGGCAATATTAATCTATATACGAGCAATGCTGATCAGCTTATGGATGAAGAGCCGCAATTAAATGCCATGTTTGAATACAGCCAAACAGACTTTGTTGATAAACCAACACATCGTGGTGCGTTTTCCTGGCAATACAAACGCCGACATTGGTTTTATATGCTCGGCGGCAGTGTAAATAATAAAGTAACGCAAGAGCAGGGGTACAATACCTATCGCTGGCGACAGTTAGATATTGCAAGTACTGACATTAGCCAACTTAGTACTGACATACAGAAAAAGCTACAAGCGCAACAGGTTTACTTTCCGCGAGGAAATAGATATTCAGTTTGGAATAATACTATTAAACAGCAAGGTGTTACCGCTGCTGTACATTATTATGGTGATAACTTTAGCCATAAACTTGATTGGTTATATGCAGCGCTTAATAACCAAAAGCAGGAGTATCATCTTGCAACTCGAGGGATCAGCTCCTCGGCACTCGCAGCTGGTAGCGAGCAGCCGAGTAAAATTACGCAGCTTGAAATTGATCAATATGACTATTTGCGTTTTGCAGAGTTTGAAAATGCGCAAATAGCTACTGAGAGTCGGCAACTAAACAAAAAGACACAATTTTCGCAGCTCACTTGGCGAGGCGATTATTGGCTTTCTCCTAAGCTGAAGTTGAATTGGTTGTTAGGGAGCTCGAAAAACGAGTTAGACGTGCCAAAAGATGAAAAAGTATTTTTAAAAGCATTTAGTAATTTAACAACCGACTACTCCCCTCAACTGACTTATCCTCATAATAGTTACGGTATGGATTTACAGTCGAGTAAACAATGGCAACTGGACGAAATTGATATACAGGCTAATCAATCATTAATTGAGCAACAACAGGGTAACATAGGCTTTAGTTACCAGCATGACGCAACCCTTTGGCAATTTGGTGTCCAGTATAAGCGCTTTGTCGATGAGCGAGTTCAAAAACAACAAGATGACCTTTATAAAAGAGAATTTAATATAGGTCTTTTAGATAGTGCACTTGATAGTGAATTAAGTAAGATCGTTGATTATCATAAAGACGTTTCTTGGCTAGGGGTAAATAATAGCAATGTGGCCAAGCGTTACTTAACCGATATTCGCCTCGATAGTGGCAATATTTTAGATTCGCAAAGTTATAGCCTAGAGCGAATTAACAGCGCCGCTTGGTTGCAGTATGGGTATCAGCAGGATGATTACAGTGTAGATTTAGGTGTGCGTATCGAGCATTTTGATGAACAAGTCCGCCAAGCCAAAAATCTTGAAGGCACAAGTAATCGTTATTCACGGCCGCTCTTTTCAGCTAATTTTAGATATGCACTTTCAGCTAACTGGCAAACCCGCTTAAATATAAGTAAAAATCTTACCCCTGTTGCCACCAAATATTTTAACCCAACAAAGCAACCATTATCGGGTATTGCCGGTTATGAAGTGAGTAACACAGCGCTATCAGCTTATGAAAGTCAGCAATTTACAATGCAGTTGATTGGTAATGTCGATTCACACACTCAACTTGTCAGTAGTGTGTATGCTAAAAAATTATCAGGATTAATCAATTATCAGCAGCTTGCTTATGATAAGGATTTATATCAGCGGGTGAACCAAGCAACGGCTTGGGTGAAGGGTATCGATATTGATTTAACCCACCACTTATATCCAGATATAACACTTAATGCAGCTTACAGTTATGCTGATAGTGAACGAGACTATCGTTTTGCCGATATGTTTAAGTTTACTGGACCATTAGAAGGGCAATCTAAGCATGTGGCTAATTTGTCACTAGATTACCAGCAACAAACATGGGGCAGTAGACTACAGCTGAATTATCGTAGTGGTTATATTAGTGAAGTAAATTACCAGCAAGTATGGGTTGATCAGTTCGAAACGGGGTTTTTACCGTTTAGGCGTATTAATTGGTCTGCTTATTTTGCTTTAAACGATGTACTTGAATTAAATGTTGGCGTGAATAATTTTAGTAATGAATATTACCTAGAGTATGCAGGCCAACATCATGCTATATACAACACCACTCAAGCAGGAAGGCAGTATTATCTGCGCTTTATATTGATGCTGTAACGACGCCATTTTTAGCTTTAACGCAATTAGAAACCTGGGTAACCAGTAGGCAGCGATGAGTTAAGTTTGTTGATAAAGTTACCATCGTTAAAAGGGGTGTTAGCTTTATCAAAGCTGGTGGTATTAAATAAATATTGTAAATCAGCATTGGTTGTTGCTACATCACCTTGCATTAACTGCCACGAAGCTAGTGTTGGTGTATGCCATGCCCCAGTTGCGTTTTCTGCCAGCTCTTGCGCACCACCTGGTCTAAATACGTGAGTTGATGCGCCATCTTTATGATACACAATGCGAACATGTTGTTGCTGAGCATCATCGTAAGCGTAATCGCTTTTGGCAGCTGTAACAGCACCGCGATGCTTCGAGTAACTAATATGAGTTAAATTGTTATTGGTAAGCCATACAATTACGTATTCCCAGTCATGTCTATGGCTGAAAACATCATCAAACCATGCGTTATCTATCGCCTGATCTTTCTCAAAGTACAACGCATACATATGAGCACAATATTGAATACTACCATTATTAACGCAGGTACTACGATGGTTGGTGTTTGAGTTAGCTAAATCAGAGTTATCCCGGCAACCCCCTCCAATGCTGCCTGTGGGCTTTAATCCGCCATTAGCTTGACCATTACGACCAATCCCAACAGATGGGTAGCAGCCATCAGTATCATAATCAAAACGAGGGGCCCACTTTTTAGCCTCACTGGTTGTAAATTCTGCAATTTTTGGTGGCGGAGCAGCGTGTACTGCCTGACAAAAAAAGGATGTACTTACAAAAGCTAAAGTATAGATAAAGCATGATTTTTTCATTTTACGTTTCCTTGAGTTTAGTTTGAATGTCCTATTAAAGAGCAAACTAAACATACCAAGGAGACAATTTTTATTATGAAGCTTTCATTACCAAGCAGGTTATTCAGCATGCATAGCAAGTTGCGCGAGTGCGCGGTTTATATGTTTTTTTACAGCATCTTCGCTTAAATCCAACTCTTTGGCTATGTGCTCTCTGCTTTGGTTGTATAAACGACGGCGGATAAAAACTTGTTGGCGCATAGGCGGCATATTTTTTAGTACCGCCTGGATTGTTGATATTTGTTGGTGCTGTGAATAGCGCTGCTCAATACATTCAGACTCTCGGGTATCAAGCGTTTCATCGTAAGGTTCGCTTTTTTTAGCTGATAGCTTCCATGCAAAATGACGTGCGACAGTTACTGCATAAGCCAGAGGATTATCGATTTTTTTATGTTTATCTTGCTCGATCACCGTGGCAAATGTTTCTTGGAACACATCAGCCTCATCTTCAGGCACTTTGACCCATTTACGGATTGCGGCTTTCAATTTTTGTTCATCTTTTAACAACTCAGTTGTAATTGAAAATTCGCGTTTACTCACGGCTATATTCTTATTTTTAATTTAAAAATCTACCCTATGCTGACAGACAAATATGACAACCAAATTAACTTTTATCGCATTATGAACAATTAAAAAAATTAATTTTTTTTTGGCGCCTTTTTAACTTTTAACTTCTCTTTACAGGCATTAACAACTCGCTTTTAAGTAAAAATACAGGGTCGATATGTTTAGTAAAGGGTTGCAAGTTATTAGCGTTATGGTTTTTTTATCTGCCGTCAGCTTGCCAGTAAAAGCAGCTGTAAAACTTAATCAGTTACAGGTAATTGGTAGTCATAATAGTTATAAAACAGGGCTTGATGAGCAGATGGTCAATAAGCTTGATGAATTACAAGCCGGGTTTGCAGATCAAATTAGTTATGCGCACCCTACGTTAAGTAAACAGCTGGACTTAGGGCTAAGACAGCTTGAAATTGACGTACTCGCAGACAGTCAAGGTGGCCGATATTCAAACCCACTAGGTCAAGCATGGACTAAAAATCAACTATACAGCGACGTGCAAAAGCAGCAGCTTGCAAAGCCTAGTTTTAAAGTACTGCATATTCCTGATATTGATGTGAGCAGTCATTGTGTTTTATTTACTGAGTGTTTAACGCAATTAAAAAGCTGGTCAAATCAACACCCTCGTCATCTACCTATTTATATTTTATTTAATGCGAAAGAAACTCGTTGGGAAGAAATTGCAGGCGTTCAGCCTGAGCTTTTTTCAGTGGATCACTATCAAGCCTTGAGTAACGTTATTAGTAAAGTGCTAGGGCAAGATAAATTACTCACCCCAGCAGACATCAAACAGCCCAATCAAAGCTTAGCAGAATCGATAAAAAGTCAGGGCTGGCCAGAATTGGAGAGCGTAAGAGGTAAGTTTGTATTTATTTTTGATGCAAATGAACGCCAGCTACAGCGGTTTGCTCAAGTACCAAAGCCCAACATGTTTGCAGCGTGGCCGATTACTCATCCAGATGCCGCTTTTCTATTGTTTAACAACCCCCAACAGCAACACGAATTAATAACGCAGGCTGTTACACAAGGCTTTATCGTCAGAACCCGTGCCGATGAGTTTAATGCAACAAAGTCACCAAGCAACCGCGCTATTAGCGCCATCAGCTCTGGTGCACAGATCATTTCAAGCGATTTTTATTTAGGTGCAAAGCAAGCGCCCCTAAATGCCCCCTTTGTCAGTTTTAAATTAGTGGACAAGCAAGATGATAAACAGCCTATAAATCCGTTTGTACGCTGTTTTAGCTCTGTCACTGATTGCCCACTTTAACTTTTAATTTTAATCGGAGAAAACCATGAAACCGCAATTAACAAAACGCTATTTAACCTTGGCTATTTTAGCGGGTATCGCCAGTACTAGTTCGTCAATTTTTGCAGCAGAGCAAGACGATCAAGCGCAAGAGATGGAAAATATAGTTGTTAAAGGCTTTCGCCAAAGCTTATTAAAAAACCGTGACGTAAAGCGTGACTCTTTAATGGTACAAGACAGTATAGTTGCTGAAGATATTGCTGACTTTCCGGATCTAAACTTAGCCGAATCATTGCAGCGTGTACCCGGCGTTACTATCACCCGAGAAGGGGGAGAAGGACGACAAATATCGTTACGTGGCTTAGGTCCAGATTTCACTCGAGTAGAGTTAAACGGTTTAGATGTATTGGCAACCAGTGGCAGTAGCATGGATAGCCGAGGGCAGGCTAACCGTTCTCGTGGATTTGATTTTAACGTTTTTGCCTCTGAACTATTTAGCCAAATAGATGTGAAAAAGTCATTCTCGGCAAGCATGGAAGAAGGTGGCATTGGCGGTACAGTTGCGCTGCGCCCAAGTAAACCTTTTGATTACGACGGACTAAAAGGGGCGATCTCTGCTCAAGTAGGCTCTAACTCGATGGCGCATGGCACCAGCCCGCGTTTAGCGGGGTTGATCTCTAATACCTGGGATAACTTTGGCGCATTATTCTCATTAGCTTACTCTAAGCGCGATACAATGGAGCAAGGCACAAATACGTATCGTTGGCGCCCACTTGATGGCGCAGGCTCTGACTTGAGTGCTTTAGATCAAGCAACGCAAGATAAAGTGGCCAATAAAGAACTGCGCTTTGCACGCGGTAATCGTTATTCAGCATGGGAAAACGAACAAGAGCGTTTAGGCGTTACCTCTGCCTTGCAATATAAAGCTAGCAATAACTTATCTTTTGATTTAGATATTTTATATGCAGAACTGAACAACGATAAAAATGAGCACCATATAGCAACGCGTGGCGCAGGGTTAAGTGGTTTGGGTGGTTCAACTACGGCTGGTGGACAAACTGTTGGCGGCGCAGTGGTGAATGAGCTGCGTTATAACGAGAACGGTGAAGCTGTTTACACTGATATTAGTAACGCAACGTTAGCAACAGAAAGCCGTGTACAACAAATGGATACAACTTTTAGCCAAGTGTCATTTTTAACTAATTGGCAATTAAGTGAATCTACAGCGCTTAAGTTGCTACTCGGTCATTCTGAGAATGAATTTACCATTCCTGTCAGTGATAAAGTGTTTTATGAAGGTTTTGGCAGAGTGACCTCTGATTATGTGCAAGATCGGTTTTACGCTAAGCATACTTATGACTTTGATACAGCCGCAATCGATAATTGGAAAATGCACGAGTTTGATCTGGATGAAAGCGAACAGAACTCTAATTATGACACGATTAAACTCTCGTTCAATACGTTTGTAGGCGACACTGGTGAATTAAAGTATGGCGTATTAAATAAAAAGTTTAGCTCTGACGGTAAAGAGTACCAAGTTAAAGACGCACTAAAAGGAGAGTTGGAGTCCGGAGCAATTGATAATAGCCTAGATGCGAGCTTTTTTAGTGTTTATAGCGGTCATGACAAAGCAAACTGGGCTGCTGCAAATGTTGGCAAAGCACAAGACTATTTTGCTGTAAACCCCGCTCTAACGGAGCAAGATTTACAGATCAATAGTATCTATGATTTAACCGAAGAAACCCGTGCAGCATGGCTGGAGTATCAATGGCAAAATGAGCTGTTCGGCGGTAACGTTGGCGTGCGATATGTAAAAACAGATATCACTTCAACTGGTTATATATCAACTGGCAGCGACAACGTAGAAACTCAGGTTGAACAAGATTATGCTGAGTTGTTACCTTCATTGAACGTAGTTTGGTATGTCGCCGAGGGTGTTCAGGTAAGAGGAAGTATTAGTAAAAATCTCACACGTCCATCTTTAGCTTCACTTGCTATTTCAGGGTCTGTTAACACCGATAAGCTAGAGCTAAGTTCCGGTAATCCAGGGCTTTCACCTTATGAGTCAATAAACTACGACACTGCGATTGAATGGTATATCGATGATACTGGTTTTATCACCGCAGGCTTATTCTACAAAGATATTGATAATTTTGTAATTGGCAGCAGCACTAAAATGCCCTACGGGCAAACAGGTTTTTCAGAAGCATTGTTAGCACCAGGACAAACCGCAGCCACTGAGTTTACTTATTACACCAGCGTAAATGGTGAAAAAACCAGTATTCAAGGTTTAGAGTTAGGCGGCCAATTAGACTTTACCTTTTTACCTGCGCCATTTAACAACATGGGGGTAATTGCCAACTACACTTATGCTGACGGCGACATGGATTACTATGATGGCGATGAGTACTTTGCCACTAAAGCGTTCCCTGGTTTATCTGAGCATTCAGCGAATGCCACGTTATATTACGAAACCGAGCAATGGGGTATGCGGGTATCATCATCGTATCGTAGTGAGTATTTAACAGAGATAGCTTCGCCATCGGATTCGGACCAAGATGAAGCTGGCTTTCATGGTACGACTTATGTGGATTTTTCAGCTTTTTATAATATAAGTGAGAAGTTAAAAGTCACTTTTGAAGCAGTTAACTTAACCAACCAACGTGAAGAGCAATATAGTGACTCGGACGATCGTTTGTATAACACCACTGAATTTGGCTCAACTTATTATGTAGGGGTTAACTACCAGCTGTAGTTAATAGTAAGCGCCACTTTTTAGTGGCGCTTTTTGATAAACACATAGATTAATATAAGCTGGTAGCGACATTGTTTTTATCAATATTTATTAGGGAAAAAATGCTGTCATCCTTAACATTATCAATTAATTTGTTCTAAATTCTTAGCGTTAAGTTATGCGCCAAACTATCGCGACGATATTTACTCGGGGTCTGATTAAATAATTTTTTAAATGCGTAAATGTAAGCTGAATCAGAGGTATAGCCTAACTCTAATGCAATATCTTGAATCGACCTCTTTGAATCCAAAAGTTGTAAAGATAAAACGAGTCTTATATTTTGCCGCCACAATGAGAAAGATTGACTAAATTCTTTTGCGCAAACTCTCGATAAAGTGCGTTCTGATGCCCCTACTTTTTTAGCCCATTCTTTTAAAGTGAATGACAAATCAGGTTGTTGCTTAAGTTGTTTGAAAATTGCTAGCAGTCGTTTATCGGTTGGCAGTAATAATGGGATGTCATAACTATTAGCCATGACAATTTGATCTCTGAGCACGAGTAATAAATGAGTAATATTGGATTCTGATTGTTGGCTCATTTCATTTTCAAACAAGAGCAATATGAGCTGTTTAATGAATGGCGTTACAAGGCAGGATTTAGCTTCACTTGCATACTCCACCCATACATCAGGATTAAGATAAACGGCGAAAAATTCAGTATTTGTAACCGCTACAGACTTATGAGACGTGTTTGCGGGTATGTATAGCATTGCATTGTGAGGCACGATTATGCTTTTACCACCAATGCTTGATTGTAGTAAACCTTTAAATGGGAACACTATTTGATGCCATGGATGTGAGTGAAAATCATCAACGTAACCAGCAGGCATATGAATTGTTTTTGTTATTAGCTGTTTATGAGTATAGCTTTGGATTAGCTCGTTAGCTTGCATGGTGGCGGTTTATCGATGTTTTGTGTCAGTTAGTATAAAACGCATAGCGCTGATTTGGTATATCATCGTGAGCTTCTGTTATATAAAAAGGCAAAAAAATGCATATTCACTTTATTCTCCATGAGCATTTTGAAGCGCCAGGTGCATACGAAACTTGGGCTAGAATGCATGGTTATAATATTAGCTATTCTAAGGTGTATGAAGGTAGCCCTCTGTTAGATACGATTAAAGATATTGATATTTTAATAGTAATGGGTGGCCCCCAAAGTCCTAATACAACAATTGATCAATGCCCTTATTTTGATGCAAAAGGTGAACAAGCCTTGATCTTAAAAGCGATTGTTGCTGGGAAAATTGTACTTGGCGTTTGTTTAGGAGCGCAGTTGATTGGCGAAGCATTAGGTGCTCATTATGAACATAGTCCTGAGCGTGAGATTGGTAAATTTCCAATTACTTTAACACCAGCAGGTTTAGTGCATCCCTTGTTTGAGCACTTCGATAAAGTGTTAGAGGTAGGTCATTGGCACAATGATATGCCAGGGCTGACATCTGATGCAAAGATCATCGCATATAGCGAGGGCTGCCCAAGACAAATCGTTGCTTATAATGAGCGAGTATTTGGTTTTCAATGCCATATGGAGCTAACTAAAGAGGTTGTAGCCTTGCTAATTGAGCATGATGATCTTAGTGAAGCTGCAAAATATCGCTTTGTGGATGAGGCAGAAGTATTACTTGCTCATGACTATGATGTAATGAACCAAAAGCTCTATTTATTTTTAGATAAATTAGTAAATACCTATTAGCTCAAAAGTATGTGCCGCGTATTGCCTGTTTCTATCAGTTTTCTCTAAGCTGAAGTAAGATAGAGTTACTTTAACCGTCGTGCTATGGTTTTTATTTAGCTAAATCAATGAACAACATCGCTTTGTTCTAACTAGTGGGCCGAATATTTTCACCTAAAGCCATATTTAAAATCACTAATCTCTACTTAACGGGCAATAAATACGCTAAAAATATAGGCTTTTCGTCATGGCTACAATGTATATATGGCGGTGCAAGTCCAGCAAAATGCTTTATTTGAAGTACCTAAAATAAGTCCTAAACTAATAAGGAAGTCAGCCGATACAGAAATACTTGAATGCAGAACAACTAAAAAAGGAACTTTTATGACAATCAATTTTAATATCCATCAAGCGGTAAGTCTTACTACTACAAATCAACCCAAAGCGCCGATAGCTCCTCAGCAGCAAGTGATAGATGCTAAAAAAGAGGTAGAGGCAGAACCAGAAGCGATTGCTGCATTTACTGGCGAAGCACAAAAAAGCTCACCCTATAGTGCGCTGCTTAATCCTGAAGGCTTTGATTTTAGTAATATGTCGATCAATGAATTCAAAGGGATAGTCGATGCAGTAAGAAAGCTTGAGTCGGATACACAAAGAGCAAGTGGTAACACAGAAAGCCTCAGAGGAACATTTTGGGATGATGTTATGGGTGTAAAGGGTCCATTAGATAATATTGATTTTGCAGAAAAGACTTTTTCTGCTGACGATAAAATTAATATTAATGCGTATTTTGAGTCTCGAGTCGATGAAGCACAACAAATGCGAAAAGAGCACCCTCGCTCTTTTAGTAAAGTTGTTGGATATGCGCAGTCTGCTTTATCAACGGTAGAAAAATTAACCTCAGAATCTTTTATTAAAGAATATCAAGCAAAGGCCGTTGAGTTCTTAAAAAGTCAAGATACCCCATTGATAAAAACGCAGGCCTAGTTAAACCTGCGCATCAATAGATTAATTTTCGCGGTATTCGTAGCGCACACCACCACGCGTGCCATTACCTAAAACACATTAAAATCACTAATCTCTACTTAACGGGCAATAAATACGCTAAAATTGCAGGCTATTTTTAGTAATGAGCCCGCACTTTTTATGACCTCAGCCGCAAATCCTAGTACTTTCAACGAACTTGGCCTTATTCCAGAGCTATTAGCTCGTTTAACTGATTTGGAATACACCCAGCCTACGCCGATTCAGGCAAAAGCAATTCCGAGTGTATTAGCGGGTAATGATTTAATTGCAGGGGCGAATACCGGCTCAGGTAAAACAGCAACGTTTGCATTGCCTATATTACAAAAACTCTTTTTAGAGCAAGGGGCTAAAAGTACTACAAGCAAAGGTAACTATGTTACTGGGCTTATTTTAGTGCCAACGCGAGAGCTGGCAACGCAGGTGGCTGATAGTGTTAAGTCGTATTCTGCAAATTTTAATGGCGCAATAAAAACCGTTGCGGTGTTTGGTGGGGTGTCGGTTAATACGCAAATGCAGGCATTACGTGGCGGCGCCGATATTATCGTGGCAACCCCTGGGCGGTTACTTGATTTGATTTCAAGTAATGCGATTAAGCTCGATAGAGTCAGCACCTTAGTGCTTGATGAAGCCGATCGCTTATTAAGCTTAGGCTTTACCGAAGAGTTGGCTAACTTATTAGCGCTTATGCCCGCTAAAAAGCAAACCATGTTGTTTTCTGCGACTTTCCCAGAGCAAGTTAAGCAATTAACCCAAGAGCTGTTAACTAATCCGGTTGAAATACAAGTTCAAAACAAAGACGAAAGCACTTTAGTACAGCGTGTGTTTACCGTAAATAAAGGTGAAAAAACCACGGTTTTAGCGCATTTAATTAAACAGCTGCAATGGCGCCAAGCGCTGATTTTTGTCAATGCTAAAAAAGACTGTGAGCACTTAGCCAGTAAGCTTGAAAAACGCGGCGTGAATGCGCAAGTATTCCATGGCGATAAAGGCCAAAGTGAACGTACTCGGGTCATCGAAAAGTTTAAAGCCGGTGAAATAGAAGTACTGATTGCCACCGATATTGCTGCCCGTGGTTTAGATATTGCCAAACTACCGGTAGTGATTAACTTTAACTTACCACGCAGCTCTGCTGATTACATGCACCGTATTGGCCGAAGTGGCCGTGCCGGTGAAGTGGGCTTGGCGTTATCACTGATAGATTATGAAGACTTTCATCACTTTAGAATTATTGAGAAGAAAAACAAGCTACGCTTAGAGCGCGAAGAGGTGTCAGGTTTTGCCGTAAACCAAGCAAATCTAGATGCTACACAGGCACTTAAAAACGATAAACCCATGGCCAAACCTGAAGGCACAGGCAAGAAAAAGCAAAAAAATAAAGCTGATGTTGAAGATGTATGGAGCGGCTGGCGTAAAAGTAAGTAAAAGTTGAGATGATAAAGCCGACATTTGTCGGCTTTATTGTTTATTAATCCTGAAATGCAGCCATTAAAATTAAAGCGCTTCAATATCGCTTTTCCACTTTACTAGTGCTTTTATAAATTCGGGGCCAATACCGCAGCAGCCACCAATAATCGTTGCGCCAAGGCCGTGCCATTGTTTAGCAAATTCTACATATTCAGCAGGTGATAGGTCGCGGTACCCTTGCGAGCCTTCATTGGCTTTATAGTCACTGGTAATAGGGGCAAAGCCATTCGCAAGTGCCCCTAAATCAACGAGTTTGTTACAGTATTAGTGTCGCGTAGCGCTTGTTCAATAAGCTCAGGGATAGAGCTGTTGAAGAATACGCTCACTATATTATGTTCGAGCAATGCTAAGATAGCATCGGATACTAATTCACCAGAGCGCAGTGTCGCTTGCTCGGTTACTTCATCGCTAAGCGTAAATGCATAGTAGCAAGGCTTAGATGAATTTTTAGAATGCTTGCCATAACGTGTGCTTCTTCAATACTTGAAATGGTTTCACCAATCCAAACATCTACATATTCATCTTGTGCTTTGTATAGGGTGTCTAAAATAGTAAATGCGCGTTCACTTTCAAAAAAATCAGGACGGTACTATCCAAATACGGGTGGTATGAACCCGCAACTAGCACGTTTTGTTTAGTGTTTTGAGCAGCCTCTTTTGCAATAACAGCAGTTTGCTGTGTAAGTGCAGCGCCTTGTGCTTGGTATAATGCTTCACCTAAATGAAAGGGGGGGCACAGGCGTAGCTATTTACCGTAATAATTTCTGCTCCCACATTTATAAAGGCTTAATGTGCTTGAGTTACGTATTGCGGTGCTTCTATTAGGGCTTGTGCACTTGTGGAAACGGAGCGCCCTTGCGTTTAAGTTTACGGCCCATGCCGCCATCTAAAATTGTTAATTTGCTCATTTTGGGCTTCTATACGTCTAAATGGTTAAAGCTATTCAAACATACTTTTTGATAATTCATAATGAAACTTCATCAGGTTTAACATGAAAAAAGTTCAATACATTTTTAATGCGAGTACAAAAAATTAATTGTTCATGCTATGCACATATTAGTTATATCTTGGCACTTTAAATAAAGCCATACTTTAAATCTACTTTTGTTTATTTATATATTTTACAAACATGGAGTAGCCAATTAATCCTAATCACTTGTAGCACTGCCGTAAGAGTAAAAAAATAATTTATATTCATCAATATCTTACCTATCTCAAAAAGAAAATATCCTTGCTCTATTATCAGTAGTTGATAATATGCGTAAGACATGTATAAGCATACAGTTTTTTGATTGACTAAGCGCTGCTTTATACGCTCGTAGGAAACCTAGTGAGTAAACAATTTGAGTAAATAATGAAAAACGTTAAACAATCGCGCTGTGTGATAGGTATTAAAGGTCAAACGCCCGATCCTGATTACCCAGTTGATATTTGGTTCGACTCACTTAAATCGGTGGCTAGTGTGCTGTCGAAAGAAAACAAGCAATTGTTAAAAGTCATTGCTGAGCAGCAGCCTCAATCTGTTACTGAGCTGGCAGCGCTTACTGGGCGAGCAGTCAGTAATGTGTCGAGAACACTAAAAACATTGGGCAAGTACAACTTAGTTGAAATGCAAAGCACAAAATCCATGCTTCGCCCTAAAGTCATCCATCAAGAATTTATAGTAGTAGTCAATAATGATAAATAACACATCACCAATAAAACCTAGAACAATCTCTTTATTTTCTGGCTGTGGGGGCTTAGATCTTGGCTTTCATCAAGCGGGCTTTGATATTGTTTTTTCAAATGACATTGAGAAAACAGTTGAAGCAACCTATCGGCATAATTTAGGTGAGATATTAATAAAAGACATTACGGAAGTTGATATAGATTCTGAAATTCCCAATGATATTGATGTGATACTTGCAGGTATACCTTGTCAGCCGTTTTCTAGTGCTGGAAATCGAAAAAGCATGGATGATCATCGTGGTGGTCTTTTTGAAAGTGTTATGAATATTGTCGATAAAAAAAAGCCGAAGGTTGTGCTTTTTGAAAACGTTCGAGGTTTTATTTCATCAAAAGATGATAAAGGTATGCCAATGCCCCAACGTATTGAAAATGAGTTATTTGAGCATGGTTATCGTACTTATTGGAAATTGCTCAAAGCGTCTGATTTTGAAGTTCCTCAAAATCGCCACAGGGTCATAATAATAGGAGTTAGAGATGACGTTAAAGGTGATTTTGTTTTCCCTTCTCCCATAAGTTCATCAGATTTAACGGTCAGTACAGTTATCAACAATAGCATATTGGATGATGAAAAATTTGAGGTTTGGGCCTTGTCACCACAGGCACAGCTTCTCTCATCGTATATCCCAGCTGGAGGTTCATGGAAAAATATTCCTGATGATGTTTTACCAGAACGATTGAAGCGTATTCGGAAAGAAATAAAAAGGTATCGTTCTCCTAATTTCTATCGAAAGTTCAATCTTGATGAAATAATGGGGACAATTACAGCGGCTGCTACACCTGAAAACTCTGGAATATTACACCCGCTTGAAAACAGAAGGTATTCTGTTAGAGAGATTGCTAGATTTCAATCATTTCCTGATGATTATAAATTTATAGGTGATAGCATTCCAAGTAAATACAAGATGATAGGAAATGCTGTTCCACCGAGGTTGGCTTATCACATAGCTAAGTGTGTTTTTGAGCAAGTATTTTAATTACAGAAGGATCTTTTTATGGATTTATATTTATCACGAGATTTGCTTCTCTTGGCTGCAAATGATTTTAAGCTGTTGGCAAATGGTGAGGAAATTAAACAAGGAGTTACCCAAGATGTTAGCGCTATTAGACATTGCTTAGCATTATCTCGCCTGCTTAATAAAGAAGCGACAACTTCAGTAAAACTTAAACATAAAACAGATCCTTACTTGGATGACTTTATTACCTATGTTGGTGATATTGTTAAGTTAGATCAGGATGGAAGCTACACAACCAACTTTATTAATGACATAAAGCAGAAATCTGACTTTGGCGTTGGCAGTAATTTATTAAGTGCTGGTGTGGCAACTCACTCCACCCAAAGTGTTCAAAATTACCCCAAAAAAGCCAATAAGGGTTTAATCGTAATTGACGATTATGAATTCTCATTGGCCGATGATTATTTGAATAAATTAAAAGAAAGATATGATTTTCCTCGGGTCGGGTTTTCATTTTTAATTTGGTTGAATAGGTTTAATAAGTTTGATGAGAAAGATCGTGAACCAAGAGCTCTCTTTGATAAGCTTGTTGAGTATGTGAAGTGGGAATACCCAGCAGGTTTGGCTGATTTAATAGCTTACTCAGATAGCAATGATTTTGTAGAATATTTAAAAAATTTGAGCTCTTTGTTATCTGAAAACGAAGTTGAGTTGGCATCGCTTTTTGAAGTAAAACCACAAGCTAATGAAACTATACTGAGAAGCTCTAATTCAGGCTCTATTGCTATGCAATACAAACCATTCCTCCTTCTTGCTGGTATCTCTGGCACAGGTAAAACTCGTTTTGTGCGCAAGCAATCAGAAGCTTCCAAAAAGTTTGCTGAGACTTTCGGCTTAACTGTGAACAGGGACGATATATATTGTTTAACCTCGGTACGCCCAGATTGGCATGAACCTAGTGACTTATTGGGGTATATTTCGCGGCTCACAAAAGATGGCAACGCTGAATATATCACTACCGATGTATTGGATTTTATAGCTAAAGCATGGCGTGCAATTACTGATAGCGGTTTAAACCTTGAAGTTCAAGATAGTGAAGAGCTAGGCGAGCGCTTGGTTGTAACAGGTGAGCGTGATGCTCTGGAACAGGTACTACCTTACTGGCTGTGCTTAGATGAAATGAACTTGGCACCCGTTGAGCAGTATTTTGCAGATTATTTGTCGGTACTTGAAACTCGTGAATGGGCTTGGACGGATGACTGCTTTACCTACAGTAGTGATGCGTTATTAAAACCCGCCACCATTAAAGCTGTGGCTAATAAAGAAAAACTACGCAAGGCGTTAGGTTTTGGGAGTGCAAAATACGACGAGCTTTGGGTGCTTATTTGCCAATATGGTTTAGGTATTCCGTTTAACCTGCTAGTAGCGGGCACGGTGAATATGGATGAAACCACTCACGGCTTTTCGCGTAAGGTGATTGACCGTGCGCTGAGCTTTGATTTTGGAGAATTTTACCCTAATAACTTTAATGAGTTTGCCGATTTTGGAACCCAGAAAAGTTGCAATAAGCGCCTTAGCTATCCCATTTGGTCAAACGCCAGCAAAACGGACTTAGTCAATACTTGTGATGCTGATGGCACTAAAACCATTTCGTTTTTATCGGCCGTTAACGCGGTGCTAAAGAACACGCCGTTTGAATTGGCGTTTCGTGCGCTAAATGAATTACTGCTTGCTGTTGTCAGCAGTCAACCACAAGATGACCTTACCCTAAAAGCAGTGTGGGATGATTTTATGATGTGTAAGGTGCTGCCGCGTATTGAAGGCGATGAAGATAAATTAGTTGGGCATAACAAGAATAATATTTTAGAAGAGTTACTAAAAGTTTTAAAAGAGCAGTTGACTGGGGCTTGGGAAAATGGGCGACCAGATTTGTATCGTGAAAAACTAGATCCAGAAGCTGGCACCATTACTGTGGATTGTCGTTCTAAGAAAAAACTAGATTGGATGAATAAGCAACTTATTCGTGGCTTTACATCTTTTTGGCCTTAAATAAACGGAACTTTTAAACTTTGGCGGAAATGGAACATGGCTAAAAATACTGAATTGCTGAGCTATGAACATAAAGACTTTGATATTTATGTATCTACAGATAGCTTAGATTCTCCTAGGGACAAACTAGAATGGACTTATTTATCGCGCTCTGTTGAGCTGCCAAAATATGAAGAAATGCTTGTATTGGTTGGTTCTCAGTCAATGTTACCTAGTATTGATATTGTGGGGCCACCACATATTCAACCGTTCTTTTTCGAAAACCGTCAGTATTGGTTTGAAATTGAGTTTAATGATCATGTTGATAAGGACTCTTTTTCTGTTAATCACAAGTATGCTTTGCTTGATCGCGTTTTTTCTGCTCACCCCAAACGAAAATCATTGAATGCTGTGATTAATTTTGGCAATGATGTTGGGTTATGTAGTTTTGAAATCCAGTACAGTATTAATGGGGCTTGGCAATCTGTGCCAGTCGCTTTTACAGTTTTTGCAACGAAAATGATACAAGCTCAAGATTTGAGCATTATGAACCAAGAAATTGATCGTGTTTATCCGCTGTGGCGATATGCTATTAGTGGTAAAACAACGCATACTCAAGGCAATTCATCTAGACAACCCGAGAAATTTGAACTCTTCTGGTTAGCGCAATTTGAGCGTTTAGTTGACGAGTTTAATCAAGGCGTAAAAAGAGTATTAAACGCTGCGCATAACCGGTTGCAGTCTTATACTTTTCAGCAGAAATTAGAGCGAGTAAATAAAAAGTTAGGGGCTAAGCAGGAGCAAAAAGTAAAAGAGTTAATAGCATCAAAACGCTCCTCTCGGATTACTATTAAAAAACAGTGCTTGAATATTAATACCCCAGAAAACCGCTTTATTAAAATGGTGCTTGCGAAAACCAAAGCGAACTTATCTGAAATGCTATTTGGAATTAAAGCAGATAAAGATTCAAAAGTATCTAGCTCATTTATTAAAGTTTTAGAAGCATGGCGTGACCAAGTTGGGCAGTATACAAAACACGCGTTATGGCATGAGGTTGGTGATTATAAAGGGCAATATAGCGAATCTAAAGTGCTGCAAGAAGCGGCTGGGTATTCAAAGGTTTATAAAGTCTGGCAGCAATTGAAATATTACTTAAATGGAAGCTTTGGAGAAAGTCGTTTATCGATGAAGTCTGTTGCTGAAATTTATGAGATTTGGTGTTTCTTGGAGGTGAAGTCGATTATAGAGTCTTTGGGTTTTAAACCACAAAGAAAAGCGCTAAGTCATCTTAAACAGGTGCAGTTTGAGAAACAATTTCCAAAGGACGAGATGGCTGCTGCTTTTGTATATCAACACGAAAGTGATGGTATGCAGATAGAACTTGCTCATGAAGCTTCATTTACGCCTAAAGGTTCAGCTAATCGAACTTGGCTTGCAAACCACCGTCCGGATATTGCGCTTCGTGTCGCATTAGAAAATGGTGAATCTTTCTTTATTTTATTTGATGCTAAGTATCGTATAGATACTACGCAGATGGGTGATAAAGATGCTGTACCTGAAGATGCTATAAACCAAATGCATAGATACCGTGATGCGATTATACACCAACAACACCTTGAATACGAGTCACCGTTAAAAAGTCGCCCTGTTCTTGGCGCATTTGCTTTATATCCAGGCTTTTTTCCAGAACAAAAATCTGAACAAAATCCTTATGCCGAAGCTATTAATGAAATTGGTATTGGCGCATTTCCACTATTGCCAAGTGAGAATAATCAAGATTCTAATAACTATTGGATAAAAGAATATTTAGCTCAGAAGCTTGGTAAAACGCGGAAGGCTTTGGAATACAAAAAATCTTCGTCATATGATTATCATTTTGTTGAAGATTCTGCCCGTATTGCTCCTTATGGCGTAAATGTGTCTAGACACTTCGGTTTGACATTTGTGGCACCAGTAAATGAATTGGATCGTGATCAAACGTATTTGGAAAAAGCCAAAACAGGTAGTTTAAAGGGTTACCACACAAGGCTTATCGCGACTAATCGTCAAAATGTACACAGAAACATTATGCGTGAAATACGTTATCTTGTACTCACAGTGCGCGACAGCAATCAAGATAGAGAGCAATTAGGCAAATACTTGTATACAGTTGCGAGTGTGAAGCTTTTACCGAGGCGCGACATTGATAAGGAAATAACAGGAAAAGATAGTGATGCTATCGAAAAGTACTGGGTGTTTGAGTTTTCTGAAACGCCAGTTCTCTTACTTAACATAATTAAAAAACCTTATGAGGAGCACTTCAACTTTAAACTAACTCAAGTAGAGCGTTTACCAGAGGTTTCGCATTGGGGTGAGATTCAAGGTAGCTTAGAACTGTACGAAAATTTGAGTGCGATTTGGTAAAAGATACCTACAAGCTATAGCGTTTACTGTTTTTATTTGTTCGTGTACAAATTAAAGGTGAATTTGAAAAAGAGTTCGAAAAGGTAATGGCATGAGTAACCGAGTTATATCAATTATGCAGAAGGTGAAGTGAATGACAGAGCATATCCCTCAAGCTCCACAAGGAGAGTTTGTTCTTTTTACTAGCGCAGACGGTCAGACGCGTGTTGAGTGCGGCTTTGAGTCCGATACCTTGTGGCTATCTCAAGCTGTGATGGCAGAACTTTACGATAAAGATGTTCGTACAATTAATGAGCACCTAATCAATATCTACAAGGAAGGTGAGCTTGTACAAAGCGCAACCATCCGGAAATTCCGGATAGTTCGATTAGAAGGTACTCGCCAGGTATCTCGCGAAATCGACCACTACAATCTTGATGCTATTTTAGCGGTGGGCTACAGGGTTCGTTCACAGCGCGGTACACAGTTTAGGCAATGGGCGACTGGGATATTAAAAGAATATCTTATCAAAGGTTTTGCTATGGATGATGATCGTTTGAAAAATCCGCCAGTGGGCCAGTCTGTCGTTCCAGACTACTTTGATGAAATGCTTGAACGCATTCGCGATATTCGAGCTAGTGAAAGACGTGTATATTTGAGGGTTAAAGAAATTTTCACAATGGCTGCCGACTATAATAAGCCATCCAATCAAGAGACTAATCGCTTCTTTCAAACTATACAGAACAAGTTGCACTATTCCTGTACCCAGATGACGGCTGCAGAGCTTATTTCCAACCGTGTAGATGCTAGTAAGCCAGATATGGGCTTAACCAGTTATAAAGGTGACGAAGTGCGTAAAACAGACGTGACCGTTGCTAAAAATTATCTGCGGGAAGACGAAATTAAAGAGCTGAATCGGATCGTTAATATGTGGCTTGATTTTGCCGAAGACCAAGCCCTACGACGCAAGCAAGTATTCTTACAAGACTGGACAGATAAGCTCGATCAGTTTTTGAGCTTTAATGATCGGGAAGTTTTAAGCGGTGCAGGGAAAATCTCTAAAAAAGCTGCAGATGATAAGGCAAAATTGGAGTTTGATAACTTTGCAGAGAGACGCCGCCGCTTAAAAGAGGCTGAGGGGGAAAGTGCAAATATTTCTGCGCTTAAAGCTATAGTCAAAAAGGATAAAAAAGACTAATAGCAAACGGAAATAATACTTTATTAAGCAAGTGGGTATTAAATTTGATGTTAGTGGGTAAATAAATGCCCGTATTTACAAAGTGATTTACTAAGAAATATAGGGCATCTAAATAATTATTTCACAGTTAACTTTATACGTACTGTGTTTAGCTTACTTATAAAACGCTTCTACTGTGCCTTTTACTTTCATAAGCAATGGCTGGCCGCGACGGTCTAGCGCTTTAGGTGCGGCTACTTTAATCCAGCCTTCGCTAATATTGTACTCTTCAACATCAAAACGCTCTTTGCCGTTAAGTGTAATACCTATTTCATGCTCGAATACTTCTTCTACATAAAATTTGCTGCGTGGGTTGATCGAAAGTTGATCGGGTAATTCTGGTTTATTGGTATCAGTCATAATTGTGATCTGCATTGAATATATTGTGCGTCATTGTAGGCAATCACAGCTGTTTGCTCAATAAAAATTACTCGCACGCTTGTTGAGATTGCATTATATGTGGGGCCATTATTGTACTGCGAGTGGTGGCTTTTTTAGGTAAAAGTCAGCACGCACTGTTATTTTAAAGTGGTTAACGGCACAGTCGGAGGCTTTATTATTTAATAGGTCAATAGGATATTCGTGATTAGGAATTTGTTGCAATCTTTGCCAATTACCAGACCCATCAAGTAAATAGGAGGTTTTCTGTGGCCCTCCTCGAAGCAGACAGTAACGTTATCGCTTAAGTTAAGTAATTATCAAGCAGGCTGGTTGCTGTTATTAAAATTATACAAAATTCAATTGTAATACTATAACGTCAGATAAATTTATGTTATGTTGTAACAAATCAATAAGCAACTTTAATACGTGGATCATGAAGTACTCAGCATTAACTCTTGCCTTTGCGGCGCTCTCTTTTGGTTCTTATGCCACAGAGTCAGATATAGAAACCATTAGCATTGAACATAAACAAGCCTTCCGAGGCGATATTCCAGTTAAAGAGTTGCCACAGTCAATTACCACATTAAGTAAAGAAATGATGGTCGATAATGGCATTACCAAGTTTAGAGATGCGCTTGATTTTTCTGCTAGTATTTCTCGTAAAAATAATGGTGGCGCACTGTGGGATAGCTATTCTATTCGCGGTTTGTCGGGCAATGAAAATATGCCGTCGGGTTATTTAATTAATGGATTTAGTGGTGGGCGCGGGTTTGCAGGTCCTCGGGATGTATCAAATATTGAGTATATTGAGGTGCTAAAAGGTCCCGGCTCGGCTTTATATGGCCGCTCTGAGCCAGGTGGTACGATAAATATCATTACTAAAAAGCCACAGTTTTACCAGCAAGGCCAATTAAAAGCCGAATTTGGTAGCGAAGATCATAAACGTGTGCAAGGTGATTACACTAACGGATTAACTGATGATCTCGCTTTTCGAATTAACGGTGCATGGCAAGATAGTGATAGCTTTCGCGATTATGTACACCACGATAAATTTGTTATTACGCCATCGCTTTATTATCAGCTTAACGACAAGTCATCATTAACCTATGAGTTTGAGTATGTTGATCAGCAGCAGATGTATGATCGCGGCATTGTTGTACTTAACGATAATTTTGACACCGTACCTAGAAGCCGCTTTTTAGGTAACCCTAATGATGCGCCAACTAAAGTGCACTCTCGCGGACACCAACTTAATTATAATTACGATTTTAATCGCGATTGGTCACTCTTATTGGGGGGGAACTATCGAACCGCGACGTTAACAGGTTTTTCGTCTGATGCTGAACTATCTCCTCCAAGACAGACTTTGTCTTTAGATAACCCAATGCTTACGCGTCAACACCGTTATAGAGATTATTACTCTAATGATTTGTCAGTACGCGCAGAATTAAGTGGTCATTTTGATATAGCAGATATAACCAATCATGTTTTGCTTGGTGTTGATGGGTATGACTATGAGCTACGCACTGGGCTTTATCGTTATCGCGGCGGTAAAGACACGTATACATTAAATATTTATCAGCCAAACTACAGTGCAGGGCAAGGCCCCGATGTTGCACAACTGTATGAAAACAACGAACAGCAAAGCGCATATGGTATTTATGTGCAAGATCAGTTAGACCTTACCGAGCGTTTTAAATTAATGCTGGGATTGCGGTTTGATGAAATTGAGCAGAATATTTTCGAGACTAAGTCAGGCGTTGCCTCAGATAGCACGATGAATCGACTTAGCCCACGCTTTGGGATGGTATATGAGCTAAATGATGCGATTAACCTTTATACCAGCTATTCCGAAGGGTTTATACCTTTAAGTGGTACTGATGCTAAGGGTAAATCGTTTGGTTTTGAAGAAAGTGACTCGTTTGAAGTGGGTGTGAAGTTTGGCTTTGACAACGTTAGCGGTACCATCGCTTTATTTGATGCTAGCAAAGGCAACATGTTGGTGGCTGATGATAAGGGTTATTCAAAACCTATTGGTAAAGTAACCAGTAAAGGTATTGAGGTTGATCTGACTGGTAGTTTAGGTGAAAACACTCAGTACACACTTTCGTATGCTTACGTAAAGGCTGAAACAGCCAAAGACATGATTAATGTTGAGTGGTTAGAGCCTATTCCTAAAGGTAGCCCGTTAGTTAACGTACCAAAAAACAATTTTTCGCTTGCTTTAAATCACAATACCCGTGTACTTGAGCAAGACATTAAATTTGGTGGTCATTATCAATATATTTCAGAGCGACTGGGCGACCCAATAAGCTTATCTTTTAACTTACCAAGTTATCAGCTGGTGGGCTTATTTGCGCAATGGCAGGCGACTGAACGGACAAATGTTTCACTTAATGTTGATAATGTTTTTGACGAAAGCTACATCGCCAGTAGCTACAACGCATTGTGGGCATACCCGGGCGCACCAACACAATTTAAGTTAGGTATAAGTTATGACTTCTGAGCAACTTAAAACCCGTATTCACAGTATCGACATCATGCGCGGTGTGGTTATTTTGCTAATGTTACTTGATCATGTGAGAGAGCGTTTTTTCTTGCACATGGCGGTATCTGATCCAATGGATGTTGACGTTACCTCTCCAGGGTTGTTTTGGAGTCGTTTTGCGGCGCACTTTTGTGCGCCCACATTTATATTTTTAACCGGACTTTCGGCGTGGCTTTATAGTCACCCAAGCTCAGGTAAAGTACGCTCTGCACGCAGCTTTTTAGTGAAGCGGGGATTATTTTTAATTGCCCTTGAAGTAACCATAATTTGCTTTTTGTGGATTTGGTTTATCCCTACTATTTTTCTGCAAGTAATGTGGGCTATTGGCCTGTGTATGCTGGCTCTGGCATTACTAATTAACTTACCGCAACGACTATTATTAGCGCTTGGTTTGCTGATTGTGTTTGGCCATAACTTACTTACACCCATTAGCTTTAATCCTGGTGAGTGGGGCTATACCTTATGGACCATACTGCACGATCGCGGCTTTATCTCTGAAGGTGGTTTAGTTAATGTAAAAATCAGTTACCCAGTATTACCATGGATTGGGGTTATTTTATTAGGTTATTGCGCAGGCCCTTTATATGCTTCGAGTCGCGACAGTGATGATAGAAAACAATGGTTAATTGGCTTAGGATTGGGCTGCATCGCTTTGTTTGCAATTTTACGCGGCTTAAATGTCTATGGCGAAACACTGCCATGGCAGCAATTTGCAAGCACGGCGCAAACGGCTATGTCGATATTTAACGTCACTAAATATCCGCCTTCACTGAGCTTTTTATTGATCACTTTTGCGCTGATGTTTTTTGGCTTATGGCTGTTTGAACGGCCATTAAATCGCTTGACCAATGCCTTCAGAGTGTATGGCTCAGTGCCGATGTTCTTTTATCTTTTTCATCTCTATATATTATTGATTTTATACACAATTTGCAGGGCTATTTTTGGTGCTAATCATGGTGCGTATTTTGGCGTAAATGATATTACATGGATTTGGTTAATTACGGTTGTGTTAGCGGTTGTTTTATATTGGCCAACTAAGGCATTTAGTGATTATAAACGTGTCGCCAAAAAACCGTGGTTAAAGTATTTATAGTAACAAACAGCGGTATGGCGCAGCCTATTTATGCGCTAAAAAGCAATAGAATAAGCGGTGTATGCACACCGCTTAGTTTAAATCTTACTGACAAAACCTTCGTTAAGTACTCTAACTTCGCGTTGCGGGAATGGTATTGCAATATCATGGGCTTTGAGGGTTTCTAGGATAATTAATAGCAAATCGCCACCAACCCGATTTTTACCATCATCAATTCCTTGCATCCAAAATTCCACAAACATATTGATGCCATTATCACCAAAGCTATCTATTTCACAGTCAGGGCGCTCTTCAAATGGTATTTCAGGGCCGCTAATAACTTGCGGGTGCTGGGCAACAGCTTCTTTAATTATTGCGACCATGGCTCTGACATCGGTGGCGTATGCCACACTAAAATCAACACGATAGCGCTGTTTTGGATCTTTATGCGTCCAGTTGGTCAACAGTGAAGAAATAAAGGTTTCGTTGGGAACCAGTATGTCTTTGCCGTCATAAGTTTCTAAAATTGCGTGGCGCATTTTGAACTCTCTAACAAAGCCACTTTTACCGTTTTCTAACTCAACAAAGTCGCCAATGGTGAGTGACTTATCGAGTAAAATAATGATGCCAGAAATAAAGTTAGAGGCAATTGATTGCAACCCTAAACCTAGGCCAACGCCTAGCGCACCACCAAATACAGCTAGGGCGGTGAGGTTAACACCCATAATATTAAGCAGTAATAACGCGATGACACAAAACAAACCTACTTCAAAGAGTTTAGTAAACACTTCGCGGGTGCTGATATCTAGCGTTTGCTGGTTACGAATTATAACCTTACCAACATTGCTGGAGGCTCGCCCTAACCAAAATAAAATAGCACCAAAAAACAATACCCGCGTGAGTCCATATAAGCTGACTTGGATATTGCCTAAATTAATGGAGACCGCTTCAAGGGTTTTAATAAATGCTGGTAAAAAGCCCAGTAAGTGCAACAGCAAAACGGGCAGGCCAACTAACTTAAACAGTGCCGACATAAATGGGCTGCTAACAAATTCTTTAATAATTGAGTAAGCAAACAGTAAGATGGCAATGTTGAGTGCAGTATTCATTAACCACACTTGCAAATCAGCAGTGATGCCAATGGCGGTAAATATCTGTAATAAAATGATCGCCACTAGCGGGTAAACGATATTGCTGAGTCGAAACAGCATAATATTTATTGGGTGATCGGACGCCACCTTAGTGTGCTTATCAACGCGTTTTTTAACTGTTTTTGAATAAATCCAGTAGGCGGCAGCGTAGCTGGTGATGATCACTAATAATTGCAGATAGGTTGCTTGTTGACTAAGCATCGATTGGATCAATAACCAAACAGACTCAAATTGCTTGGCAAAAAATTCGCTATCCATAAGTCATACTTTTTTAGATAAAATTAGATGCTTTACTATGGCTGATAAGTTTGCAAATTTACAGAATAATTAGCCAGACTTTGCTCAACCTTCAACAGGTGTTAGTCAATAGAATTGTTAATTGAGCATGCCGCTAAACAAGAGATCAGGCAATGACCACGGTGTTATAACGCCAGTATTGCATCGCGATTACTTGGCGACCAAGCTTTATCTGCCGCTTGTTGTTGCGTGAGCCAAATAAAGTTAGTGTGCTCATTGGGATCTAATTTGATGGCGATATCATCGGGTACGCAAATACTAAAAACATATTCGGTATTAATTAACGCGTTGGCTTGATAGCGATGTCGCCATGACTCTCTAATTGTATATTGATTGGTTTTTTGGTGATCGCGTATTGTTAAACCCAAAGCGCGGGCATCGATGTCTGTTTCTTCTAAAAGCTCTCGATACGCTGTTGTTAAAGGTGTTTCGCCTTCATCAATACCACCGGTCACTGATTGCCAAAAATTGGCGTCATCGGTACGTTGAATTAATAAACAGTCTTTATTTGCTTTATAAATAACAACCAGTACAGAGAAGGGTTTACGAAGTGGTTGGTTATTTAACAAAATAGAACCTTAAATAGCGTATGTTGAATCAGTTTACCTAACTACGAAATGTTTAACTAGCCAGATCACATCACTAACAACCAAATACCCAGCAACAAGAGTAGTACATTCATTATTTTCAGAAACTGCGCAGTATTGAGTTTGCCCTGCAACCAGATCCCTAAACGATTACCACAAAAAGCAATCGGCAAGCTGGCAAGCGCAATTAACGCCCACTTTATTTCGATTAAACCCAGACTAATAAAGCCAATAAGCTTGATGGCATTCATCATCGCAAAAATAATCGCAACAGTAGCTACAAACTGTTTAGCTGGTAATTTTATGCTGCTGAAATACATGATTAGTGGTGGCCCACCTGCATGTATTAAGGTGCTAGTGGTGCCCGCTAAAAAGCCCATAACTGCAGCGCCAATACGGTTATTTACAGCATTTGCAGTAAATTGACTGAACGCTAAGCTGCGGATCGCAAACACAATACATAACATAGCTATGGCTGTTTTTATTACAGCTGCATCGAGCCAGCCAATTAAAGCGTGGGCGATTAACACACCAGTTAGCAAGCCCGGCAATAAGCGTTTTAGTTGTTGGGTATGCCATTGTCGCCAGTAGCTTTTTAAACTAAAAATGTCGGCAACGATCAGTATCGGGAGCATTAAGCCGATTGCAGCAACAGGGGGCATTACTAACAGCAACAATGGTACGGCAAACACCCCAAGCGCTCCGGCAAAACCCGATTTAGATACGCCAGTGAGTAATACAACAAAAGCAATGATCACTAAGGTTGTTACTGTCATTTGTTTCCTTACTTATGCTGGTAAATCAAACCATAACGCTTCTAGCTGGTCTTTAGCTGTGAGTGTTACTTGCTCATCGCTGCTCAAGGCGAATGCATCACCTGAGCTAAAGGTATCTGTATTTGCGTCAACAGAGCCTGAGATTACATGAAAGTACCCTTTACGGTTACTGGTTTGCAAGTTATATGGTTGCCCTGCATCAAGGTTTAAACGATAGATACTGGCATCTTGGTTGATGCTCACGCTGCCGTGTTCGCCATTTGGCGTAACGAGTGGCGTAAGCTGAGTTGTTTGCGGAATACTTTTTTGCTCATAGCTAGGGGTTATACCACGCAATTTGGGTTGGATCCAAATTTGTAAAAAATGCGCCGTTGCTGAATTTGAAGCATTATATTCGCTGTGCATAATGCCACTGCCGGCACTCATCCGTTGTACGTCACCAGCAGGAACAATGTATTCATTGCCGGTGCTGTCTTGGTGTTTTAATGCGCCAGAAATAACATAAGAGATAATCTCCATATCACGGTGTCCATGAGTGCCAAAACCTTGGCCTGCGCGTACTTTATCTTCGTTGATCACTCTAAGTACAGACACCCCCATGTGTTTTAGATCATGGTAATGACCAAATGAAAAACTATGCTGGCTTTGTAACCAACCAAGATCAACTTGGCCGCGCTCGTTGGCTTTGCGTATATAGTGCATAACTTTACTCCTGATTAAACACGAATTTTAATAGCAGCAGTATAAGTGTTATGAGAACGATTAAAATCGCTTTTAAAAGGACTTTTCGTTCTCGTTAATCGAATGAAAGCCCTTAATTAATTAGTAATCTAGTTCAGCCTGCATTACTTGATAGCGTAGCTCGCCAATGAATGTGCGAGCTGCGGGGCCAAGGCGATCACCGTCTTTAAATAATAAGTGCATTTGCGTGTTGCGCTGACTGCCATGGCTGAGAATTAAAGGTTTTAACGTCCCTTGAGCTAGTTGCATTGTAATTGCGCTACTGGGCAGCCACGCAAAGCCAAGACCACGACTTATCATATCGATAGAAGTACGCATATGGCTTACTGTCCAACGTTGATCGGCACCGAGCCAGCCGCCATCTTGTTTGTTATGTGCTGCGGAGTCGCGTACTACGATTTGTCTATGTGACTTTAAATCTTCTAATGTAATCGGGCGGCTAAGTGAATGAAGCGCATGGTTTGGGTGTGCAACGGCAATAAACTCAATATTACAAAGCTCTTCACTAAAGCCACTTTTGCCAGCAAACGGAGAAATTGCAATATCGACATGGGTGTTGTCGAGTAGCTCGTTAGCCCCAGCTAAAATAGACTCTAGCAGTTCGATACGTAGCAGCGGATACTGTGATGATGTGCTATTTAATACGCTGTATAGCAGTGATTGCGGAAAAGCTTCATCTACAGCTATGCGTAATTGACTTTCGATGCCTTCCCCCAAAGTTTGTCCTACCGCTTCTATTTTTGCCGCTTCATCTAAGAGGTAATTGGCTCGGCGCAGCATCATTTCGCCAGCTTCGGTGATCACCGTTTTACGCCCTGCAATGGTAAATAGTTTAATCCCTAACGCGGCTTCAATTTTTCCCACCGAATTATGAATACTTGATTGGCTTTTATGAATTTTTTGCGCAGCTTGATTAAAGCCACCATGCTCTACAACAGCCCTAAACATACGCCATTGTTCTAAAGTAATTCTAAGCATCTTTATTGTGGTCCTCGCAATCGCCTTGATCGCATGTATTTAATGATTCGCGTGCCTGTTTATCTTGGGTGAGTACTTGTTTTAAATCTTCTGTACGTTGACGCACAGCCACGCCATAACTGTGATCGTCGCCCCACAGTTTCGCCAGTTGTAGCACTGAGGCTCGGTCATGCTCTCTAAATAAGTGCCCTGCACGTTGTGCATCTTGGGTTGAATTACCGAGTAATTCCAGGGTTTCAACGGCTAGATTGATGGCCGAATCGACAGTTTCACGGTTAAAGGCATTGACTTCTAATTGCAATAACTGATAGGCATGACGGCGGTCGATTGCGCGCGCCACAATTTTTAACTGCGGAAAGTGTTTGTGAGCCAGTTTCACTATTTCGAGAGTTTTGTCGGCATTATCAATAGCAATGACCAGTAATTGTGCAGTATCAGCTCCCGCCGCTTCGAGTAACTCTTTGCGCGCGGCATCACCATAATGCACTGTGTTACCAAAGCGGCGCAGTAAATCAATTTGACTCGGACTGTGATCGAGCACGCTGATATCATAACCTTGGGTACTCAATAAGCGTCCTATAATTTGCCCAAAGCGACCGTAGCCGGCGATGATCACATGTTTTGCTGGGCTGATCTGCTCAGGCTGATCAAAATCTGGTTTGGTTGTTGTGTTGCTACGTTTTTGTAGGATGTCGTAAAGCATTAATAGTAATGGCGCGATCAACATGGAAATAGCCACCACCAAAGTGGTTAAACTGCTTTGTTCAGGGGTTAGTATCTGTAAGCTGTTGGTCATGGTGAGTAAGACAAAAGCAAACTCACCACCTTGTGCTAGGGCTAAAGTGAACAACAGTTGCTGGGTATGATGAATTTTAAAAATCCGTGCTAAGGCATAGAGCACGGCTGCTTTTACTAATATCAGTGTAACAACGAGCAATGCCACTATAGCAAATTGGTTAAATAACAAGGCAAAATCAATCGAGGCGCCCACTGCCACAAAAAATAAGCCAAGTAACAAGCCTTTAAATGGCTCTATATCGGCTTCCAGTTCGTGGCGAAATTCACTTTCAGCCAAGACTACACCGGCTAAAAAAGTCCCCAGCGCCGGAGATA
This sequence comes from Pseudoalteromonas prydzensis, assembly GCF_011050055.1. Classification (GTDB taxonomy): domain Bacteria; phylum Pseudomonadota; class Gammaproteobacteria; order Enterobacterales; family Alteromonadaceae; genus Pseudoalteromonas; species Pseudoalteromonas prydzensis_A. Next base: position 64,557 of record NZ_DRGM01000079.1, read on the forward strand.
AGCCGACACTTTGCATGATCAGTGCAATCGCAACCACTAAAAATAACGCAAACACAGTGAATATCTCACGCATGCGCGTTTCAGCAATGTATCTAAATAACGGCGCAGAAATATATTTACCAGCGAGTATGATGGCTGCGATCACCGTAACGGATGCGGTAACTTGGCCCCACACTGGCCAATCGGCTGTGAGTGAGTGACTCATGCTGGTGGCGTTTAATGGTGGCTCAAACGCAAGCAGTGGCAGTAACGCTAAAATGGGAATAACCGCAATATCTTGGAATAACAACACCGAAAATGCGTTTTGTCCGGCTTCATTCTTTAGCCAGCCTTTCTCTTCAAGGCTTTGCAATACAATGGCGGTTGATGAAAGTGCCAGCATTAAACCAATTGCTAGGGCGCTTTGCCAGTGCATGGCGAGCAGCCAATAACAAATAGCAAAGATCACCGTGGCGGTGAGGGTCACTTGCAGACCACCGAGTCCCAAAATTGAATGGCGTAACTTCCAAAGCCTAGCGGGTTGTAGTTCTAACCCCACTAAAAACAGCATCATCACTACACCAAACTCAGCAAAGTGCATTACTGAGGTTTGATCGCCTACTAAACCCAGTATAAATGGGCCGATTAGTATTCCTGCTAACAAATAGCCAAGTACAGAGCCTAAGCCAAGGCGTTTGGCAATAGGCACGGCAACAATGGCTGCGGCTAAATAAATTAATGCGATCTCTAACATGCTGGTCCTTTGCTAATACTGGCTAACTTATTATGCCTTAAAATACTGTTTACTATAGCGGAATAAATTCTTTATCGTCACCAGGGATTTTTGGGAAACGTTGTGTTTGCCAGTCTTGTTTTGCCTGCTCTAAACGTTCTTTGCTGTAAGCAACAAAGTTCCAATGCAAGTAAGGGACTTTAGTGAATTTGTCGCCACCGAGCAAAATAAAACGTGCGTCTGTAGCAAAGTGAATATCAGTATCTTGGCTGTCAAATAAAATAAAGTCACCGGCTTGGTAATCTTGTTGGCCCACAGTAACGCTGCCGTAAATTATATATAATGCGGTTTCTTGTTGTGGGTTGGGTGACTTTATTTGGCTATTGGCACTGCCTACCACATCAATATAAAACATTGGTGAATAGGTTTTTACTGGCGAACTTAGGCCGTACGCTTCGCCAACAACTAACCGCATCATAATACCTTCATGAATAATATGCGGTAGTTGCTGTTTTTTCAGATGACTAAATGAAGGCTCAATTTCGGTCATATTCTCTGGTAGCGCGACCCAACATTGTAAGCCATCGATATGATGTGGATTCGCTCTCACTTCAAAGCTTTCTCGTTCTGAGTGGACAATGCCTTTACCTGCGGTCATCCAGTTCACATCACCTGGATGGATTTCTAAATTATTACCTAACGAGTCGCGATGTAAAATACTGCCACGAAACAAATAGGTGAGTGTTGATAAGCCTATGTGCGGATGGGGTCTAACATTGATCCCTTGGCCAATCGGGAAGTCATTTGGCCCCATATGATCAAAAAATATAAATGGGCCAACCATTTTCTTATCAAAATGTGGCAGTACGCGCTTTACATCTAAGCCACCAATATCATGGGTGGTAGGGTTGAGAACCTTAGCCATTATTTTATCCCTTATGTTGAGCAAAAATCAGAGCACAGCGTATTATTGCACTGTGCTGTTAAACTGTGGCAGTTGATTACTTACGATTTAACAATAGATGATCAATGCTGAACTTTCCTGCGCCGTGACTTGCTAGCGCTAAAAAGCCGCCGGCCATAGCGATATTTTTATAAAACATTAAAAACTGCATTTGATCATCAAGTTGCAAGTGGAATAACAAGGCACTAACAACACTAAAAGCAGCAAATGCAATGGCTGTTAATTGCGTTAATAAACCCAGTACAATTAATAAACCACCAATTAGCTCAAACGCGATAACCAGTGGTAGCAAAAATTCAGGTAAGCCTGCGGATGCCATATACTGCGCCGTGGCATCAAAATATTGTATTTTGCTAAAACTCGTTAAGATAAATAAAGTTGCCAAACCCACACGGGCTAATAAGCTGCTAACATTAGTGAGTGCTGGATTTTTTGAAATAAGCGTTAAAATATTCATACTATAAATTCCTGTTGTTGATTAACTATGCAGTGTTGCTGCGATGAATTAAGTTTATGTTCATTTCTATTGAGTTAAAAGTCGTTAATTTAGCGTTTATCATTCCTTTTAAGCGAATTTAAATGTAGGAGAATAAAATGAAGAAGTGGCTTGGTATTGGTTTATTATTTTTTTTAAGCGCCTGTACTGATGTACAGCAGTTAGTCACTCATGATAATGCCAAACAACAATCATGGTTGTTGGTTGATAGTTTTGCGGGCAAAGGGTTTATTGATTATGAAATTTCGTTAGCTGCCACAGAGCGACTATCTGTTGAATTAAGCTCTGCGGATTTAGGTGATTATTTTAACGTTATTGCTAAAGCTGGCTCTAAGCCTGTGTACACCAGCTCTACCCATGGCAATAAAATGAGCCAAGTAATAGCAGCCTCAGGTGATTACATTATACGTGTTTACTCAAGTACACAGCCATCAGAGCAAAGTGAGAGCGCCGATTTCACCCTACAGGTACAAATTGGTGAACAGCCTAAAGTGGTGAAAAAGCGCATGCACCCAAGCTGGGATGCAGATGGCGATGGTATTAATGACTGTGAAAAGGACGGCAGTTGTGACCACACGATTGATTACACCCAACCAAAACCAAAAACGGCCAATTAATTGACCGTTTTTACATTAAACTGCAGCAGTTACTCTGGTTAGTCTAGCTTTACTGGGCCATTGATATTATCGATGCTCAAATCACCTGAGCCAGCGTCAATAATGGTTAAGCCCTTAGCATGATTAACGCGGATACTGCCTGAGCCATCCTCAATGGTAACCAAGCCATTGATGTGCTCTGCGAAAATATCACCAGAGCCATCTTCAATCGTTAAGTAACTACCTAGCTGTTTAGCAGAGATACTGCCTGAGTTATCGTCTATATCGACACTGCCGGTGATATTGGTAAGGGTTATGTCACCCGAATCATCTTCAATAATTATATTGCCAGCAACGTTATCTACCGTAATGCTGCCAGAATCATCGCTGATTTTGAGATTGCCGGTGATGTTTTGTATATCAATGTCACCTGAATCATCATCAATAGTGACATGATGACCTTGATCTATACGAATGCTCCCTGAGTCGTCATCGATATTGATATTACCTAGTACACCAGCGATATTTATATCGCCAGAGTCATCGTCAATCTCAAGGCTAAATGAGCTTGGCACGGTGACAATTAAATCGATACTCGGTGAGCTGCCTTGGTATACCACCATTCCTGACGGGCTGTAACTTTTAGCTATGAGCACGGCTTTGCCGCCTTTTTGTTCAAGAGTTAGCGTATAAGGGTCATCACTTTTAGCCGTGTAAATAGTGGCATCTACAGTGATTTCAGTCGCAGTGTGTGAGCCAATGACTTGAACCGAGCCGGCTTCACTTTCAATATCGAGTTGCTGTAACTGTGCGGCAGATAAAGAGCGTTGCTGCTGTTGTTGTATGTTGGCACTTGCAGTTGAAATATGCACTATGCAGCCACTTAACAATAGTAAACCGGTGGCGATAGGCAGTGCTTTAGTTAATAAAGAAAGAGGTTTGTTAGTCATTATTTGAGTACTCGTTTTTAGTTAGACATTCCATATAAGCTAGTAATAGCAAAAACGAAGCCAAAAATTAAGTGTTTGTTTTATAGTTGTTTTTATTATGAAGGTAAAATTGGCTGACTATAAAATAGTGTATAGTGCTAATTAGTAGTGAAACTGAAAAGTGGTTAGCAGGCGCTAACCACTCGGTTATAAGTTAATTACTCAGGTGCCACATCTAAGGTGGTAAATAACGAATAACGTACGCTATCGATACCTTTTTCAGTTGCATCTTCGCTCACACTTGCTTCAATCAGGTATAAACCTGGATGTTGCCATGTGTTAGTGAAAAAACCGTCTTTATCTGTGGTTACTTTAACTTCGCCACGCTCGTTACGATAACGTGTATCACCTTTTAAAATGGCAAGCTCGATGTTTGCAGCAGGTTTGCCATCTTTTAATAATTGAAAACGCGCTTCTTCACCAACAAATAAATCATTAGGGTGAGTTGGACCGCTGATCTCTAAGCCTTGACCAAGTAGCGCTGGTTTTGAAGTACCGTTACGACTTACAAAGGTGTCTACAGTGGCAATCGATTTTGTGGTTTTAATATCGGTTGCGCCAGCTGGGATATCTTTACTGTCTTTAGGGCCAAATACACGGCCACGTTCGCCTTTGGCATCTTTATAAAAAGTCATTAGGCGTGGCTCTTGGCTCATCGTAATATGATAAGTACCTTCTCCAGCTAGTTTGACTGCCGCTGAATTTTTACGTTGTAGGTAATAAGCACGAATTTTGTCGCTGACTGGCTTGCCATCAGGGCCAATAGCCATAATCAGATTATCATCATATTCCGCGCCTTTTTGCTCTGGGCGGTATGCTTTGTCTGGCGCAAAAATTTCATTAGAAATACTGGCATCGATCATCACATAATGGGCTTTGTCACCAGAAAGAGAGGTGTGCGAAGGCACTAACCAGCGCGCGTGCGCATTGGCATAGCTAGACGCAAGAGCGGTAAAAGTAACTGCGCCAATCAGCGCGCTTTTAAGTAAATTGATTTTCATAATCTTTCCTTATTTGAATAATAGTTAAGCGTTTGTTTTATTTAACTTGCTGCGTCTGCTTGTTATTTGCTTACGATAGTGACAAAGCTTTGTGAAAACTCGTTTGTGCCATCAATGGTGATTTTGCCATCTTTGCTTAAATCGAGTTCTACACGGGTGTAATCTCGACCACCTTCTTCACGTACCACTTCTAAATTAAGTAAATATTTGCCCGCAGTAACGGCTTTGCCTGCTAAGTCAGTGCCATTCCAGTTAATGGTGTAAGTACCTGGGCGCTTTGTTGCACCGGTAACACCGTCAAAGTTAGCGTCACTTTTGCCGGCTTTACGCCACCACTGGCGTAAGTCTTTAAACCACTCTGCTTTTTCAACCCATAATGCCACTGTGGTGACGTGTTTGCGCTCTGGGGTTTCTAGCCACACTGCTACATAAGGGCGGTGATAAGGTTGCACGTCTAGATCTGGTAGGGTAAGTTCAATTTCAAGCTCTGCGGCATCTGCGTTAGGTTGAAATAAAGCCGCTGTAAATAAAACAACAGCGCCAATTAAGGTATTAAGTTTTAGCATTAAGACACTCCTTTTAGTTGCGGAACCCAGCATAAATAGATGACTGCCGGTGTCGCGACCCCAAGCACTGTTAGCCATATTCCTACTAGGCGTTTTTTTCTATTTTGAAATAAAATAATCATTCCGGTGATAGCAAACAAAATCATTAACATGGCTGATATATCAATCACCCAACTCCATGCTTCGCCGCTATGACGACCCTTATGTAAATCGCCAATTAAGCTTAAAAAACCGCCAGTTTGATATTCGAGGTTTAATTCACCGCTGATGAAATCAAGTTCAGCAAACGCAAAGCCTGCTGGCAGTGGGTAGTCGAGCATCACCAATGCGTCCTGTTTTTCCCATTCAATACTTTTGACTTTGTTTAAGCCGTGTTCAGTTGCTAGGTAAGCTTCTATTTGCGGATATAAAGAGGGTAGCGTGGCTAGGTTTTTTTTAGCTTGTGCTATTAGTTCTGCTGGCAGTTGTGCGGTTAGTTGGCCATCACTTTTATCGCCTTCAAGCCAATCAACATGGTTAAGAACAATGCCGCTAACACAAAATAGGATCAGTAAAAACAGCAATGCTGTTGATAGGTAAATATGTAACGCACGGCTGGTGCTATATAAAGTTCGTTTATTTATTAACGGCATAAATAATATAGTTGTTTGCAATAATTGTTACATGGTAATCATTTGCATTAACTATAACAACTTTATTTACGAACTTTACATTTATATGGGTTTTGAGGGGCGAGAGAGTAAATAAATCATCACCGCTATTTCTATGCTGGCAACTAGCACTAAAACCCACCAAGCTGGTGAAGAGAGCAGCAATACAATAAAGCCAAGTGACATACCAACACCCGCAAACCATTTAGCTCTTACAGGTACTACTTTGTATTTTTGCCAATGGCGTAAGGTTGCGCCATAACGAGGGTGATTAAGTAACCAAGCCGCGAGTTTTGGCGATGAGCGAGTAAAGCACGCTAATGCCAAAATGAAAAAAATAGTGGTGGGCATTACCGGTAACACAATACCAATAATTCCCAGCCCAACGAGAGTTAAGCCGAGTAGTTGATAGCCAATATTTTTATAGGTAGCAAAAATTACCTTTAAATTCATGGGTATACTTGTGCCTGATAAAGTTGAAAACGGCTAAATGCTTGGCGAGCACCATAGATCAATGCTTACTCTTGAGCTGGTGTAAGTTCAATACTGTCAATCAATTGTACTAAATGACGCCATGCACTGCCACGCCCAGCACCTGCTAAATAGCGCGCAGCAAACCCACCGCTAAAGTATAGTCTAGCTTGCACTTGCTTTCCTAACATTGCGGCGCCAACTTTTGAGCTGATGAAGGGGGAGGAGTTTAATCACCGTTGAAAATCATGACTCTACTGGTGTTGGCTGTTTTTGAGGTTGCTAATAATTGGCCGTATAGGTTCAGGGTCTAATGACTCGTGTGGTATTTTTGAAAAAAGTGATGTAGCAAAAGTAAATCACCCAACCATAGTGGCTGGGTGATGAGGGTGATTAAAAATAATAACCAACGTTGATGTTAAAGCGGCGCTCTGTTTCATCACTATCACCAGCGACTGAGCCGCCAACAAAGGGCTGATTTTTAGCAAATACATAATCGAAATAGGTAAATAAGCCACCCGCTGCGACGGACACTCCTGTGACATTCATCCAAGTATCAGCGCTGTTATCGGATTTATCGTAAATAATCCCGTAGTCATTGTAAAACTGTAGGTTTGTTACTGGACCCCATTCAACGGGCACACTGTAAGCGATATTGGCATTAGTCATCGTCGCTTCGGCAGCAATACTGTCGTAAAATCCATATGCGCCGACTGCCATACGGTTGACGTTATCAATATCATATTGATACTCACCATGTTGCAGTTGTAAATTCCAAGCACCTATTGTGCTATTAAGGTGCACTGCCCACGCATGGTAATCACCTGCACGGTCAACGCCATCGTGTAACCCACCAGCTAATGCAGAGACACCTAGTTCAGTGGTGCCACTGTCGTGCTCAAAGTGGTAACCATAACGGCCTGAGAAGGTGTTGTATTCGCCAATTGGATTGCCAAGTGAAGTTCCATCTTCACCTTTAGATGCTGGGTCAGCATAGATACCTTCATCGGCATTTCTAAAGCCAACAACGTCGTATGAATAGCGATCACTGCGATCATCGACATAACCGTCAACACCCCCTAATTCATCATTTTTGAAAAAACCAAGATCGAGTTGCCAATTGTCGGCAATTTTGCGTTTAAATAGCACGCCTAAATCATGATCGTCTTCAAGGCCGATATAGTAGGTTGTACCAAAAAAGTAGTTGTGTGAATTATACGGCCAGTTACCAAAAGGAACTTTTGTGATACCCGCTTGTACTTGCCAGTCATCAGCAAAATCATAGGCGGCATAAGCGTATTTTACCGCAGTCATATAATCAAAAAAGCGAATTTCGGCATTCAGCGTAACATCGCCAACATCACCTGAAAAGTTCACCCGGAAAATGTCAAAGTCAAAATCGCCACCTCGGTTTTTGTTGCCATCATCATATGAAGTGTGACTAAAGTTGGTACGTACTGCACCACCAACACGAATACCTTGCGGTTTTTTTGTAACCTGACTATCCGCTGCAGTATCTTTTTGTTCTACTTGCTGTTGTTTGGCTATTTGTGTGTCAAGCTGCTGTTGTTTTTGCGCTTGTTGCTGGGATTTTTGTTGTGCTTCTTGAAGTTGTAATTGTAGTTGCTGCATTTGTTGCTGCAGTTGATTAAGTTGAGCTTGCATAGCTTCAATGTCTGAAGCGTATGAGACGCTTGATGTTGCGCCTAGCATAGTCGCGAAAGCTAACTTTGATAGTTTAAGCATGATAAATCGCTATTCTAAGTATGAGTATCTATAGGATAGACTAATTGTACCTTTAACCCAAGTTAACTAGTTATGTGCTATAGGGTAATGATTTGTTTAATATAATATTTATGGACCGGTTATTCTGCAATTTTCCCTTCGGCAGCACGAGTAAGTACGCCAACTTCTAACAAAGGGGCTGCGTCAATACTTTGTGCGTCCATCATCGTTGCAATGCGCTGCATTGATGAAAGTAGTTGGCTTTGTTCCCACTCTTCTAAGGCTGAGAACTGCTCGATAAAGTGCTCTTGCAAAGGTTGTGGCGCTGCTAACAATATAGATTGACCACTTTGCGTTAAATATAGGCTTACTCGGCGCTTATCCAATTGGCTGCGCACACGAACCACTAAATTGCGATTTTCTAAGCGGTCTAAAATATTGGTAACCGTAGCAGGGCTTAAGTTTACATTTTGCGCAATGCGGCTAGCGGTAATACCGTCTGTTTGGGCTACTTCGGTCATAATTAATAGCTGTGGGCCGGTGAGGCCTGAAGTTTTATTTAATTGCTTGGAATGCAGATCGATCGCGCGGATCACTTTACGTAGAGAAACCAATAACTCGTCATATTTTTTCATTTTTTATCTCATTAGCTGCAGGTGTACAGTCAAGGCGTGATCGCAAGTAATAAATATTACACATCTAATAAATAGAGTTCAAATAGATGGATGTGATTAATGCTGTATTATTGGCTTTACGGTGTTATTTGATTGTTTTTTATTTTGTTTGAGTTGAAATGAATTTTTCTTAAATTATCATTATTTAATTAAAAGTTGTTGCCAGTTATTTTGTTTATAAGTAGCGACAGAGTGAAAAATTATAAATTTGCCATAAAAACTCACTAAATAATATTTACTAACAGGCTGAGTATTGGGTAAGGTGGGCTAGGCTTTTCATTTTTATGGGACGTATTATGAAGTTATCTCCATCTGTAAGCATTGAACAAACAGACACAGGCTTAGAGTATATTAATGTTGCAAGCGAGTTTTGTCGCGCTAAAATTTTTCTGCAGGGCGCACAACTCACCGAATTTACGCCAGCCGGCAAAAAACCTTTAATTTGGGTATCAAGCGAGGAAGATTACCAAGAAGGTAAAAGCGTGCGTGGCGGCATGCCAATTTGTTGGCCGTGGTTTGGGGTTAATTCAAATCCGGATTGGCCAATTCATGGTGTAGCGCGCACTAGCTTGTGGCGTGCTGATGAAGTGACAGAGCAAGATGAGCAGATAAAAGTCAGCTTAACCTTGCCGATGGCCCAAGTGGATGAAAGCTATTGGCCGCATAAATCAAAGCTTAAAGTGGAGTTTGTACTTACAACTAAACTTGAAGTGCGTTTAACAACAACAAATTTAAGTAATCAAACCATTACGTTTACGCAAGCACTGCATACCTATTTTCCAACTCCTGCGATTGCAGAAACTCAAGTTGATGGCCTGCAAGGATCAAAATACATTGAGTTTGGTGAAGGTCCGTTTGATCAAAATGAACTGGTTGGTTTTGCTCGCGAAACGGATATGGTTTATACCCAAGCCGCAGACACGCAACGTATAATTACCCCTGATGGCATTATTGAGGTTGGTCGTGAAAACTCAAGTTCGTGCGTACTTTGGAACCCATGGATTGATAAGTCAAAGCGGTTATCTAATTTTGCCGATGATGAATACCATACAATGTTGTGCTTGGAAGCGGCGAATGTAATGGATGACAGTGCAGTTGTAGCACCAGGCGAAAGTCATACCTTAGCGACTACCATTCGTTGGGTTTAATACACCGGGTATTGTAGCATTATAAATCTAAGCCAACGTAGTAATAGGTTGGCTGTTAAGGAAACACAGTGTTCGAAAACCAGCAACTAGACGCCTTACCTCAACATCAACAGATCATTTTTAAACCACTTGCCGCAAAGGCGTTACTGCACGCTCAGCTAAACTGGTTATTATTTTACATCCCATTAATGGTCGTGTTGGCGGTGATTTGCTTTTTTAATCAAGCTTTTGCAGCCTTTGCACAAACACCGCTATTGATTGCTTTACCAATCATTTTGGTTATATCGCTAGCTTATAACGTTGTCAGTATTCGACTTAAAGGGATTGCTATACGAGAGCATGACATTGCTTATCGTAAAGGAGTTATTTGGCAACAAGTCACTATTTTACCGTTTTCGCGAGTACAACATACCGAAATACATCGTGGTCCGTTAGAGCGAAAAATGGGCTTAGCTAGTTTGCGTTTGTACAGTGCCGGTGGCATGAGTGCCGATCTCAATATTAGTGGCCTAAGCCATGATGATTGTAAAAATATTCGTCAGTTTGTGCAAAAATACATTGAACGAGGACAAGCCGTTAATAATGCAAGTACTCAAACCGATGATCATCCATTAGCGCCAGATGAGTCGTTAAATGGATAAGCTAAACTGGCAACGCGTCTCGCCGTGGGCGTTGGTTTATTTTATTGTGCATTTTGCTTTTCGTTTTGTGAAAGACGGTGTATTTAACCTGTTACCTATTATGATTGTGTTTGTAACTCAGGTTGAAGATAAGTGGTTTTGGGGGCAAATAGCCATAGCAGTTGCGGTTGTCGCGTTATTAATTTATTCGTTCGCTTATTACCTGAACTTTCGCTTTTGTATCACCGATGAGCATGACATTTTACTCAATAAAGGGGTGTTTAAAAAAGAGCGTTTAACGCTTAACTTTTTAAGAGTGCAAAACGTTAATATTGCTGAACCATTTTATTTTAAACCGTTAGGCTTAGTTAATTGTATTTTTGACGCTGCTGGCAGTACCAGCCAAGAAGCTGTATTACCTGGCGTAACAACCCAGTATGCAGAGCAGTTGCGCGAGCAGGTATTAGCCTATAAAGCAACTCAGCAACAACAAGCGCATACAAAACAGCAGGCAGATGATTTAGAAAGTACTGAGCCGCAACAGTGTTTAACGTTGAGTAATAAAGAGGTGGCAAAGTTTGGCTTGATGTCGAACATGGCTATTTTAGCATTGGCAGCGCTTGCGCCTTTTATGAACGTGGTGTTTGAATTTCTAGAAACAGCAGTGATCAATCGTTTAGAGTCCTTCTATCAGCAACAAGTAGGTATATTGGTTGATGCGGCTGCACTCGCTGTTTTTTCAATACTTGTGCTAATTGTATTGATTGCGGTTTTGCTATCGGTATTGATGTCGTTAATTCGTTTTTATAATTATCAGCTTTACTTTCAAGCTGGAAAATTTAAACGTATTGCAGGGCTGTTAGAGCGGCATCAGTTATCAGTGAGTCTGGATAAAGTGCAATCGATAACGATTAAGCAAAATTTAATTGCACGTTTATTAAAACGCTACACCGTGCAGTGTTTTCAGGCCTCAAGTGGCGGCTTTGCAGCTGCGAAAAGCAAGCAAAGTTTAGTCATGCCAGTACTGGATAGCGAGCAGGTTAATCAGGTGTGCCAATGGGTGTATCCTTGGCTTGAGCTTAAGGCCCTTAATTTTCATGGGGTTGAAAGAGCATTATTCATTAAAAATTGGGTTTTTTATGCCTTGCTACCAAGCTTGGCTTTTGCCGTACTAAGCCAAGCTGGTGATATGTTAACACCAGTGTATGCGCTGCTGAGTTTACTGCTTTTAAGTGGTTTAGTGTATTTATCGTATAGTCGTTATGGTTATCACTTTTATCAGCACGAAGGCCGTTTTTATGGTGTTTTCCGCAGCGGCATGGTGAGTGTGCAATATCGTGTATTTGAATTATATAAAGCCCAAAGTACTCGCAGTATTAGCACTTACTTTATGCGTAAAGGCGGTTTAAAGAGCTTGTCTATACAACTTGCTTCGGGCACGGTTTACCTACCCTATCTGAAAACAGCGCAAGCCGATGAGGTTATCGACTTTACTTTGTATCAGGCTGAATTTGAGCAACGCAGTTGGATGTAATTCATTACTTTGCTTGTGTAATCTAGGGCTGGCATTCTATTTAGTGATGCCAGCTTGAGTACTCACGTTTTCTTACATTTTTACACTCTCTTTTTCAGCTAAATTATGGCAATAATGGATTTAAAATAAGAGATCAGGGAATATGATGAAAAAAACATTACTCGCTACTGCGTTATTCTTAGCCACACAGACACAAGCTGCCGTGCAATGGCAAACTATTCATACAGAACACTTTAATGTGCATTACAGTCAAGAAAATGCCGGTTGGGCACGCTCTGCGGCGAGTGAATTAGAAATTGTGCGCACTAAAGTACTCGAGCAACAAAATCGCGCACTGGATGAAACAGTTGATGTGGTGGTGTTTGATCCACTCAATGCTGCCAATGGGTTTGCCTTGCCGGTTTCTAATAAGCCACTAATGGCGCTTTTTACTACACCACCACAATCGGATACCGTGATTTCTAATAACAGTGGTTGGCAGCAACTACTGGTACTGCATGAATATATTCATTTAGTGCATTTAGCCCAGCCAACCCGCAGTAAGTGGCGTCAAGAACTTCGAGGTATGTGGGATTTATACGATATAGCACACAGTGAGATGCCGCGTTGGGCGGCTGAAGGCTACGCGACGTTACTCGAATCGAAAATGACGGGCCGCGGTCGGTTATTTGATAATTACAGTGAAGCAATTTTAACTGAGTTTGCTCAGCAAGGTGCATTACCGAGTTATGAGAAGTTAAACAGCACCGATGGTGGCTATTTGGCCGGCTCGATGGCGTATTTAATGGGCGCTCGATTTTTAGCGTGGTTAGAGAAAAACTATTCAGAGCACACCCTTGATGCGGTATGGACACGTATGCAAGGGGTTAAGCAACGCGACTTTGATGACGCTTTTACAGGTGTGTTTGGGGATTCTGCAAGCAAGCTCTACAGGCGCTTTATTGCTGAGTATACCTATCAAGCTATGAGTAAAGAGCAGAGTGAACAGTCACTCACTAGTGAGCTTTGGTTAGCGTTAAATCTATATGCGAGCAATCCGACTTTATCAGCAAATAACGAACAACTTGCGGTGGTGGAACGCGATAAAGACGGTAAAACCCAGTTGTCGTTGTATAGCACTGAAGATAACCTCAAGGCCGCTGAAGAGTTTCAAAAAGCACAGCAAGAGGTGCTTACAGATGATCCTAAAGATATTGCGGATAAGCCACCACAAGTATTTAAGCGCAAGCAAAAGCAAGTATTGCATCAAATCAACCGTGCGGGTATTCAAAACCCACAATGGCTAAATGATGAAGTGCTGTATTTTTCAGCCTATAGCAATGTAGATAATATTGAGAATAAGCGCATATCAGATATATTTAGCTGGCATACGCAAACCGGTGAAGTTAGCAAACTAACAGATTTAGCTGGCCTGCGGCGCTTTAGTATTGCAGAACACGGGCAAACCCTTTATGCCGAACAAGTGAAAGGGGGTTACTCTGAGTTAGTACGGGTTGATTTACAAACCGGTCAAACTCAACCTTTATTCGAGAAAAGTTTAGCGACGGTTTATGACTATCCAGTAATTAGCCCTGATCAGCAGCAACTTGCGTTTCTTAAAACCGAATTTAATCACAATTGGCAGTTGTATATACAAGACTTGCAAGAGCAAAAATCCATTGCAGTGCCTATGCCAAAAGGCTATCAATATTTATCACAGCCAAGTTGGAGTGCGGATGGTAAGCAGCTTTATTTTGTTGCCGGCCTTGCGGGGGCAACCGACATCTATTGTTATGATTTAACCGCGCAGCGTTTGTATAAGCTAACCCAAGGCCAGCAAGCGGTAGCGAATCCTTTGCCATTCAAAGCAGGCGAATTACTGTATTTTTCAATCAGCAGTGATGGCCCTGATATTATGAAGTTGCAAATGAATAATAAGGAAGAAGTGACAGAGTTTGCCACTACGAGCATTGCGCCACTATTGCTAGTCAATCAGCACACTTTACCGCAAGCGAAAGTATATCAACAACCTATAGGGGAGCAAACGCGTTATGATATATGGCAACAAAAGGCCACGTTTGCGTTAGGTGAGCAGTATCACTCTGCTTCAGCTGCTTTACTGAGTGCGAGCATCAAAGGCAGTGATTTACTCAAACAGTTTGATTGGCAAGTAGGCTACAGCATTGATTTACACGACACCGCTTTAAAAGGTATGTATGCCCAAGCGCGCTACAGTGCATTGGCTGTTAAGTTTGATAGCCAGTTATTTTCTTATGATTTAGATGCGAGTAAGCAATATCAGCAGGCCCTATTAAATGAACAGTCAGTACAGGGGGGTTACCTTGCTGCGAGTTTACCACTGCGCTTTGGGGAATTTAGAATTCAGCCAGAACTGGCCTATAACTACTCAGACATTGATAATGCAAATAGTAATCAAGAGCATAGCTCACAGTGGCTTAGAGTCGGCTTAAAGCAATCGTGGCAATATGACCAGCAAGACTATGCCATAGGTCAAGCTGTCAATGCACGCTGGTATAGTGGCGATAGCGATACACAAAGCTGGCAAGGGTACGATGTGGCTGCGCAGTTATTTGCTAAAGCGTTGGCGATACCTATGTATGCTAATTATAGTCAGCAATATCGGGATGATATTGATCTGGTACTAGGTGGCTTTAGCTCTTCGTTATTATCAAAGAATGTTCGCAATGATTATATATTTGCTCCTGAGTTACCGTTTTACAGCGCCATCGGCAAGCGTTATCAAGGTTATGGCGGCGGTATTAGCTGGGAAGAAGGAATGCCATGGCTTTATTACCAACAGCACCAAATTGACCAACAGGTTTACGGGCAGAGTTATGGCATTAAGTGGCAAGGGCCATTTAGCTTTGGTTTAGGCCCCGCGGGTTTAAATGATGTAAAACTTGATTTTGGTTTGGTCAGAGTTGAAGGTGATAGCTTTGATGATGAACTCAGAGGGTGGCTCGGGTTTTATTATTCACTATAAGCTCTAACGCCTTGAGTTTTTTCACTCAAGGCGGTTATTCTTTACTTTCAATTGAGGCCAGTTTTGCAGCATAAACACTGCGTTGTTGCTGATCTCTTGCGAGCTGTATCGCTTGTTTTAGTAGTTTCTGAGCATCATTTAAATTACCTTGCTGATAACGAATTTTAGCAAGTGCTACATAGGGGTCCGCTAAATAAGGGGCTTTGTCTATGGCTGCATCGATATGTTTTTTAGCGCTCATCAAGCGCCCACTGAGTGCTTCGCTTTCACCAAGAGCAATTAATTCATAAGGATCTTTTTCCTGAGCACCTAACAATGAATTAATTTGTTCAACTAGCATTTCGTTGCCAGTATCTTCAGCGAGTACTTTGTAATTGCTTAATAAGTTTAAACTTTGTAACTGCTGATCAAGCGCTGTTTGATAAATCCGTTGGCTGGTTGCTTGATCGTTGACGCGGCGATGCAATATTGCTGCTAGATTAAAAAGCTCAGCATCATTTGGGGTGTACTGATTGGCCTTCATTAACAAGCTATAGACTTGGTTATAATCACTTTCGAGCAAAGCGTCAGCTGCTAAGTTACTATAATATTTGGCAATGAGATCATCATAACTAGCACTGCCAACATAAAAACTGCCTCGGGAAGGAAAATAGTCAATGAGTACGCCTGGTCGAATAAAAGTAATTTGCCCTTCTTCTTCAATAAAAGGGCGATATAACTTAGTGCGAAAATGATTAGCAATAAATACCAGATTACCTTCTTTGGCGTAAACAGGTTGGCTAGTCATTTCTTGAAAGCCTGTTTCCAGATCAATTAAGTTCGCATAAGCTTGCGTTAATATTGCCAGACTTATGCAATTACCATGTGCTAATTCAAGTGTTTGCTGCGCAGTGAGGGTATCGCCGTGATAGCTAAAATTACTAAAGCCGCGTTCAATGTAGTTATATAGAATAATATCGTCGGTTAAACCTGCTAAGCGTTGATTATCGACATAAGCTAGAAAGGTCTTGGCTTCATGGTTAGAAAGTTGAAAAATAACTTGTTCTGTAGGGACTTGTTGTAACTCAAAGAGCGTGTGATTGAGTAAGCTCGTTAGCATGGGCGTAACCGTAGTAGGCTGCTCAGTGCTTTTACAAGCCGTTAATAAACATATTAATAATAAAGAAAAGTACAGTTTCATAGTCACCTCAGTGTTTCAATTAAGGTACGCTGAGGTAAAAATTTAATCAAGTATTTAATGCTATGACTGTTTGTCTTTGCTTACGTTTTTTACGATTGCGACGACTAAGTCATCAGTAAAAATCAATACCAGCAAGTTATTTTAAACGAAGCCCAATGACGTATTACAAGCGGCAACTGTAAGCTTAACTTGCCGCCGTTGCCATGAGTTTATTTTGTACTAATGGTTGCTTGTTTTTATAGGACCTTTACAATGCCGCGCCTTACATAAAACATATAAAAACAGTGATTTACACTATTTTTTTGTTTGATTAATAAGTTGCTAACTTATTAATCAATTACTAACGAGCGAGGTCTACTTTGGCGCATTATCTGCCGATTATTTCATCATTTATTTTAGCATTTAGCTTTTTTCCATTGCTAAAAAAGATCCGTAAAAACCGCAGTGTGTCGGGGGTCTCTTTGTTGATGATGACGTTTGGTGTTGCACAAAGTACATACTTTATTGCTTATAACTTGTACTTTGAACGTCTTTACATGGTATTGCCTTTTGTGGTGACGGGTATGCTGAGCGGCTTAATTTTATATTACTTCGCACGTTATAACGCCAAACAGCAAGAGCGTTTACTGTTAGCCGGCATGCTTGGTTTTTCGTTGTTGCCATTTTTATTATTACTCACGCCCCACTTAGACACGCCAACAGTATTGAATGGCTTAACTTTTGTAGGATTAGTGATGAGCTCAATACGAGTTATGCCGCAAACTTACAAAACCTTAAAAAGCGGCGACATTAGCAATTTGAGTGCACGCTATTTTAGTTTGCAATTTGTAGCCGGCGTATGCGGTTTGCTGGCTGAACTTGCGATGACAACACCAAGTACTTCTCATGTTTTGACCTTTGTGATGATCTTATTGACCAATGCTGCTCAGTTAGGTTGTATTCAGTATTATAAAATGCGACCTGTAACTGTTTAATCTTTTACTTAGTAAGTATGAAATAAATTTGCTATGCGCAGCGTCGTATTTATGGCAATTTATTGCATACTATTTCATCAATAAGCAAAGATAGCTTCAATGCAATTAACAATCCATCAAATAGATGCTTTTACAACTGAACTGTTTAAAGGTAATTACGCGGCAGTTATTGATTTAGACACTTGGCTTGATGATCAGCTGATGCTAAAAATTGGCGCAGAAAATAACATCTCAGAAACCGCGTTTACCTGTCGTCAAGCTGATGGTAGCTATGCTATTCGTTGGTTTTCACCGTTAATGGAAATAGACTTTTGTGGGCATGCGACTTTAGCTGCGGCTTTTGTATTGTGTGAACAGCACAATTTATTGCAGGTTCGCTTTCATGCTGCTGCGGTCGGTGAGTTAATCATCAATAAAAATAGCGACGGTAGCTTTGCCATGACTTTTCCAAAGCAAGTTCCTGAGGCTTGCCAAGAAGTACCCTCTGAGCTACTTGATGGCTTATCTATACAACCAGTTAAGGTGTTGAAAAATCAGCAAGCATACTTTGCTATTTATAATAATGAGCAAGATGTTTTAAATCTTAAAACAAACTCCGCATTACTTAAAGCATTGTTGCCACTAGATGTAGTTGCAACAGCGCCAAGCGCACAATACGATTTTATCTCACGTTATTTTTGGCCCGCGAACGGTGGTGATGAAGACTATGTAACGGGTTCAATTCACACCGGCCTTGCGCCATATTGGGCGCAAGAGTTAGGAAAAACTTCGCTGAGTGCTTATCAAGCTTCTAGCCGTGGCGGACATCTGCATTGTGAAGTTGCTGAGCACACAGTTACTGTAACGGGCCATGCTGTACGTTATATGCAAGGGACATTGTTTTTATCGTAAGCGTGATGTCGACTTTTATGAAGAACTTAGTTTATTGGATTCTTGCAGCTCTTGTAAAAGCGTTTTCATTACCCGATTGTTATAAGCGTGGACAATTTGCTGGCTTTTGAATAGCTGCGGTAGTTCTATTAAAAACACCAATAAAATAAGCAGTAAACCCACGCTTTCAATCCATAATAAGCCAATTAACATTAGCGTTAGGTTAACCACGCCCCGTGGGTAGTTTGCTAAGTAAAAGTGATGCAAGCCAGCAACAAAAAACCAATTTAGCACGGCGTATGTATCGGGATCTTTTATGCGTTGTATCAGCAAGTTCAGCTTGAAAAGTGATTGCTGTTCGATATTGAAC
This sequence comes from Pseudoalteromonas prydzensis, assembly GCF_011050055.1. GTDB lineage: Bacteria > Pseudomonadota > Gammaproteobacteria > Enterobacterales > Alteromonadaceae > Pseudoalteromonas > Pseudoalteromonas prydzensis_A. The sequence goes on from NZ_DRGM01000079.1 coordinate 83,080, forward strand.
ACCTAGACGTGCGGTTTTGTGAACAAAAAAGTCACACTTTAACGCGTTAAAGTGTGACAGTCGTTTGTATGTTCTGACTATACCTTCGAGCGCTTTTTTTATTGCATTGATTTTTATAAAAATATAGTAAAGGCATTAAATAAGTGACAATCAATGGTTTGTTAAAACTTTTTTAGCGATATCGATGTTCTTGTAACAGTTGCTTACAAATGTCACGTTAATGTTTCATCCAGCTCTGTTATTATGGCCCTAGTAGAAAATTAGGGGGATTGATTATGCGAACAAGTATTTTGAAGTGGGCACTTCCTTTTGTTGCGCTTAGCGTAGGAATTGCAGGTTTTGCTGGGATAAATGCAATTGCGCAAGAACCAGAAAAAAAAGAAGTTGTTGATACGCGACCCGTTGTAAAAGTGGAGCCTGTAGCTGCTAATGATCATCAAGTTGTGATTAATAGTTATGGTGAGGTTCGGCCATTAGAGAGCACCTATTTATCAGCGCAAGTGTCGGGTGAAGTGGTGAGTTGGCATCCGAACTTTGTGGCTGGTGGTGTTGTTGCCCGCGGCGAAACATTATTCAGTATTGAAAAAGATAACTACGAGGCTGCTTTATTACAAGCCGAAGCTGAGCTTGCACAAGCGCAAGCCCAACTTATCGAAGAGCAAGCACAAGCGCAAGTTGCAGCAGATGAAGTAAAACGTTTTCCAGGTAAGGAGCGCACGGCGTTATTTTTACGTGAGCCACAAGTGCTCAGTGCACAAGCATCGGTTAAATCAGCACAAGCACGGTTAAAGCGAGCGCAACGTGATTTAGATAATTGCGAAGTCACCGCTCCTTATGATGCACTAGTTGTGAGCCGTGAAATTGGTGTTGGCCAATATATTAATATGGGTACTCAAGTTGCGGAACTTAATAATATAGAAACCGCAGAAGTGATCATCCCTATTGCAGGCTTTGACAGTGTATTTTTACCCGAGCGCGTGAAGGGTATTACTGCCACGGTGATAAAAACCGGCTTGCATGGTTTCACTCGTGAAGCGGTGATCGACCGTGATTTAGGAGTGGTTGATAACGCCACGCGTATGAGTAGCTTAGTAGTGCGTATTGAAGATCCGTATGGTTTAGTGAATAAACAACATGCGATTAAATACGGCAGCTATGTACAAGTAAGCTTTGCCGGCACCACGTTGCAAAATATTTATCGTTTACCGCAAGAATTAGTAAATAATCAAACTGTGTGGATTGTAAATGACGAGCAGCAGCTGGAACCTCGTAAAGTAAAAGTAATTCGCGAAGAAGGCGAATACTTTTATATTAGCGATGGTTTAGAAGCTGATGATCAGCTAGTGCTTACTTTACCTGAGTATCCTCAAAAGGGTATGGCAGTAAAAATAGCCGGTGTTCAGGATATAAAAAAAGTTGAGGCACTTGATAGTGCCGCTACTGAAAAACTATAAAAGGTAGACTGCGTTATGACTAACACTGAACTGCCAAACAGTGAAAAACAAACCGGCTTAATTGCTTATTTTGCCAATAACTCTGTCGCGGCTAATTTAATGATGGTTTTCATTATAGTAATGGGGATCATTAGCTTTGCAACGATGCAACGGCAGATGTTCCCAAACATTGAAATTAACTATATTACGATCAATGCCAACTACCCTGGAGCATCACCGCAAGAGATGGAAGAAAGTATCTTAATTAAGATTGAAGAATCTTTAAAAGATATAACTGAAATCAAAAAAGGGGTGTACCGCGCATTTCGTAACGGCGGCAGCGCCCAGTTAGAGATTAATACCGATGCTGAGCTCACCGATGTGTTGGATAAAATCAAACTACGGGTGGATGGTATTGCGACTTTCCCTGCGGGGATGGAGCCGGTCACCATAAGTCAAATTGAGTTTCGCCAAGATGTAATTGGCATGACCTTAGTTGCTGATTTACCTCTCAATGAACTCAAACCAATTGCCAATCGTATTGAAAATGAGTTGTTACAGCTTTCAAATGTATCATTGGTGGTCAACGATGTACCGCTGGATGAAATTGCCATTGAGATTGAACCAGACACATTACGCCGCTACAACCTAACCTTGAGTGACGTTGCGGATGCTGTGCGTCGATACTCAGCTAACTTTTCAGCCGGGCAATTAACAACCGATGCCGGGGTTATTTCGGTTCGGGTTGAAAATCAACTGTATTCTGGTGAGGAATTTCGGCAAATACCGGTAAAAATTGGTGATAATGGCGCTAAAGTGTTGTTGCAAGACATTGCGACGATTAAAGACCAGTTCACTGAGGGCGAGCGCTACTTTAAATTTAATGGTGAAAATGCCGTTTACTTATCGGTAAAAGCGACGGAAGAGCAAAGTATTATTCCTGTTGCGGATTCAGTAAAAGCATTTATTGATCAAAAAAATAAAGAGCTACCACCGGGTGTACGTTTAGAGCCATTAATGGACATGACTTACTATCTTAATGCGCGTTTAGAGATGATGGTAAATAACTTAATCCAAGGGGCTATTTTAGTCGCCATTATGCTGTCGTTATTCCTTCGCTTTAAGTTAGCTTTATGGGTAATGGTTGGTTTACCGTTGTGTTTTTTAGGTGCCATGATGATGATGCCATTATTTGGTGTCACCATTAATATTTTGTCATTATTTGCCTTTATCATGGTGCTAGGGATTGTGGTGGATGACGCCATTGTCATCGGAGAAAGCGCTTACACCGAGATAGAGAAAAAAGGCGGTGGTGTGGTTAACGTCGTTAACGGCGCTAAAAAAGTCGCCACTCCAGCCACCTTTGGTGTATTAACCACTGTTGCGGTATTCGCGCCATTTACCTTATCTTCGGGTCCTGAGAGTGCGTTCTTTTACGGTATTGCAGTAGTCGTTATGCTGTGTTTAATATTCAGCTTAATCGAATCAAAACTTATTCTTCCTGCACATATCGCACATACTAATTTCCCGCCAATTAAACCTGATAGTTGGCGTGCTCGTTTTAATAAACGCTTTTTTGGTTTTGTTAACGGCCCATACAGACGCTTTATCGTGCGTTGTGTTGAGTGGCGTTGGGCGGTATTTTTCTCGTTTGTTGCGTTACTAATTATCACGTTTGCCTTAATTGCATCAAATCAAGTGCGTACCGGCTTTATGCCTAAAATACCACATGATTACCCGCAAATTAATTTAGAGATGAACGACAATGTATCAGATATGCAAACCATTGAAGCAATTCGCGAAATCGAAGCCATGGTGGTTGCAGTAGATAAAGATACTGAGCGGGAATATGGCCAAAAGCTGATTAGAGATGTGCTGGTGTTTAACCAAGGCCGCACAGAAGCACAATTGCTTGCGCCTTTAGTTGAAGAAGATTTACGCCCTTATAACGCCTTTGAGCTTTCGCGGCGCTGGCGTGAGCAGATGCCGGTTATTGCCGGTGTTAAGTCGTTAACGATTTATGATGACGTAAATGCTCAAGGTGGTGGCGATGGTGAGTTTGGTTACTTGCTATATGGCTCAGACATCGACACTTTAAATGATGCCGGACGCCGTTTTATTCAATTATTGCAGCAGCAAGAAGGCTTATTTGATATTAGCTCAACTATCGACCCTGCCAGTAAAGAAGTGCAAATGAGCTTAAAGCCAGTCGCTTATGACTTAGGTTTGGATTTAGCCTCAATTGCCAATCAAGTTGGCGCCAGCTTTTACGGTGGTGAAGCGCAGCGCGTAATTCGTCGCGGTGAAGAAGTGCGAGTGATGGTGCGTTACCCGAAATTAACGCGTGAAGCATTTTCATCGCTCAAGCATGCGGTTGTTACCACCCCACAGGGGAAAGAAGTATTACTAGGTGATGTGGTCGAACTAACTGAAAAACCGGGTATCAGCTATATTCGTCGTGAAGGTGGTTATCGTACTGTTTACGTGTATGGCAATATTGACGAAGAACTCATTGAGCCAAACGAAGTCATTAAGCAAGTTAAAGATAAACTGCTGCCACAACTTAAAGACGAATTCCCGAGTGTTAAGTCAGAGCTTGGTGGCGCTATTGAAGAGCAACAAGCACAAGCCAACCAGCAAAAAATGTTCTTTGTCGGTGGCATGATCCTAGTGTATATCTTATTAGCTGTACCACTGAAAAGTTATGCACAACCTTTGATTGTGATGTCGGTTATTCCATTTAGTTTAACGGGCGCAATTTGGGGGCATTATTGGTTTGGCTTAGATCTGACCTTAATGTCTGGCTTCGGTATTATTGCCGCAGCGGGGGTGGTTATTAATGACTCCTTGGTTATGACCGATTTTGTTAATCAAGCTCGTCGAGAAGGTATCGCGATTAAAGATGCGGTAATAGAAGCGGGTTGCGCACGCTTTAGGCCAATACTGCTGACCTCGATCACCACCTTTGCGGGTGTACTGCCGATAATGTTTGAAACCAGCTTACAAGCAAAGTTCGTTATTCCAATGGCTGTTGCACTTGGTTTTGCGGTGATGTTTGCTACGCTGATCACATTGCTACTTGTGCCGTGTTTGTACATTATTATGAGCGATGTGGGTAAGGTATTTAAAGCTTTCTTTACTAAAGCCACTCGGCTATTAAACCCCGGCGTGTACAGCAGCTAGGTAGTTAGTTTTAAGGTTATGCAGTTTTAAAAGCCAATACTTTATGTATTGGCTTTTTTTGTTTTTTATAGACCTAAGTATTGGTTTTTATTGGCGGTTACATTCTTTAGTTTGATCTTTGTACTGTGTCACATTATACTCACGCTGTTTTGGCAAACTAATCGAAAGGTTAGGACGCAAAGTTTCCGGTCTAAGGTTTTAGCATTAAAACTAGGATAGCGGGGCCGTCGCACAGGGTCATTTTTTAACCTCGCTGTGTGTCATCAGCCCTACAATGTAGTTAAAAAGTATTTCTTTTATCCAATAAATACTGGATAGTAGCTATTAGATGTTCTTAAGGTGTTGCTTTGTTTATGCATACGTCATTGGCCTGTGGAAATTGGATGCCAATAGGTTGTCTAAATCATCATACCCAATTATTTGTGGGTGATATGGTGACAGTGACTTTTTATGACACGCAAGGAGAGCTAGTCGATTTATCATTTAAATATGAAATTATCACCGAAGAACAAGGTGAGCCACATAATTGGCCGCGCTATGTGGCGGAGTATATTAATACCCATATACCGTTAGTTGAAGCCGGTAGAATGACAGAACAAGGTTTAATAGTCGCTTATCGTTCAAATCAGATTTATGCGCTTGAAGGCTGTGGGATTAACCGAGCTGAATTAACGTTTCAATGCATTGCTAAATGTGATGATTTGCAAGTTGTTAAGCCTGCATATGATTATATCTACCCAGAAAAGTGTAGTGTTTATAATGCAGGAGTAAAAGTATTACAGCCAAAAACCGGCTTAATCTATAAATGCAAACCGTGGCCTTTTAGCCAGTTTTGCAATGTGAAAGAAGAAAACAATCCACTTTATGAGCCCGGTGTGGGGCAAAGTTGGGATTTAGCCTGGCAGCAAGTTTCCCCTTAATGCTATTTAGCATTTTTCGGCCCACTCTTTGAGTGGGCTTTTTTATACACTTTTGAAAATTATGTTAAACTCCAGCCATCGAAATTTTTTATTGGTTTTTCTGTGGCTCTATCAAACTTATCGTTGTCTGCACTTTTAAATGCCCCTGTTGCGCGTAAACAGCCGCACACTTTAACAACACACCAAAAAACACGTATTGATGATTACTATTGGATGCGTGATGACGAACGTACAGAGCACGCTATGTTGGCACATTTAGCCGCTGAAAATGATTATTGCGAACAGCAGTTAGCGCCAATTAAACCACTGCAAACAGCATTATTTGACGAGCTAAAAGGCCGGATAGTCAAAGATGACAATACTTTTCCCGTTAAAGATGGCCAATATTGGTATCACTCTGAAGTACGTGGTGATGATGAGTATTCTCGCCATTACCGCAGTCGTCAGATGGATGCGACAGATAAACAACTATTGTTAGATGTAAATATACTGGCAGCAGGCTTTGAATTTTATGAACTGGGCGAGGTGGCAATTAGCCCAAATGAGCAATTATTGGCTTACTCAGAAGACACCGATGGTCGTCGCATCTATACCGTAAAGTTTAAAGTTATTGATAACGAGGGTTTACTTGACGATGTGTTAGAAAACACCGAAGGGCAAATCGTTTGGGCAAATGACAATAAAACGGTTTTTTACGTAAAGAAAGACCCGAAAACGTTATTGGGTTATCAAGTTTATCGTCATGTATTAGGTACTAGCCAAACGCACGATGTCCTAGTTTATGAAGAGCAAGATCGTAGCTTTTTTATGGGGTTAGGTAAAAGCCGTGATGAAAGCCTAATTATTATTGATTTGGCTACCACTGAAACTAATGACACTTGGGTATTAGATGCAAATCAGCCATCCGGCGAATTCACACAATTAATGCCACGCGAGGAAGGCCACGAGTTTGATGTTGATAAACTCGGCGCTACGTTTTATATCGTAACTAATTGGCAAGCTAAAAATTTCCGTTTAATGACCGCAACGGAGGCTACTATTGCAGACAAAACACAGTGGCTTGAGCATACCCCTCACCGTGATAGCGTTTTATTAGAAGGCGTAGAGCTGTTTGATGATTTCTTGGTGCTTACCGAGCGCGAACAAGGCCAAACCCGCTTTGTGGTGATTAATAAGCAACAGCAGCGTATGACCTTAGAGTTTGACGATCCTTGTTATTATGCTGCCATTGCAATGAATCCTGAGCATGACACGCACCTAGCACGTATTTATTACTCAAGCCTCACCACGCCAGGTTCATTGTTTGAAGTGGACTTAAATAATGGTGATAAAACCTTATTAAAACAACAGCAAGTGTTAGGCAGTTTTGAGCCACAAAACTATGCCTCAGAACGATTAATGATAACAGCGCGTGATGGTATTAAAGTCCCTGTGTCACTGGTTTATCGTAAAGAGTTATTTAAAAAAGATGGCACTAATCCGTTATTTCAATATGGTTATGGTGCATACGGTATAACCATTGATCCGAGCTTTTCGAGTACTTCACTAAGCTTACTCGATCGTGGTTTTGTCTATGCTATCGCCCATGTCCGTGGCAGTGAAATGTTGGGCCGTGAGTGGTACGAGCAAGGCAAAAAGCAGCATAAGCAAAATAGCTTTAACGATTTCATTGATGTGACCAAAGCATTGGTTGCACAAGGTTATGGTGCACAAGATAAAGTGTTTGCTTCAGGCGGTAGTGCCGGTGGCTTACTTATGGGAGCGGTTGTTAACCAAGCACCTGCGCTTTATTTAGGGGTGGGCTGCCATGTGCCATTTTTAGATGTGTTAACAACTATGCTTGATGAATCAATTCCGCTTACTACCAATGAATACGATGAATGGGGTAATCCCAATGACCCTGCCTATTATGATGTGATTGCTAAGTATTCACCGTATGACAATATTGCCGCTCAGGCGTACCCACATATTTTAGTCACTACCGGACTCCATGATTCACAAGTGCAATATTGGGAGCCGATGAAGTGGGTAGCGAAAATGCGTGAGTATAAAACGGATGATAATATTTTAGTGTTTAAAACCGATATGGATGCCGGTCACGGCGGCGCATCAGGGCGTTTTAAAAGCTTGGAAGAAAAAGCCCTTGAGATGGCATTTTTTATTAGCCTAATAGACTTTTAATCCCGCTGGGTTTACTTTTATAGTGCGCTGTGTGAAGTATTAAATAACAAAGGAACCGTGTTATGTGTTTAGCTGATGAGATAAAACGAAGGAATAACGTAAAAATAATTGGGAAAGGGCAGAAAACGCTGCTTTTGGCTCATGGTTTTGGTTGTGACCAAAACATGTGGCGCTTTTTAATTGCGTCATTAGCCGATAACTTTAGCATTGTTTTATTTGATTACGTTGGCTCGGGCGCGTCCGACATTTCACAATACAGCAAACAACGTTACAGTAATTTAGACGGGTATGCGCAAGATGTTATAGATATATGCGACGCCTTACAGCTATCAAAGGTGGTATTTGTTGGCCACTCGGTTAGTAGCATGATTGGTGCTATAGCTGCTAATAAAAAGCCTGAATATTTTTCAAACTTGGTTATGATATGCCCGTCGCCATGCTTTTTAAATGATCCACCAGATTATTCTGGGGGATTCGAAACACAAGATCTACTCGAACTCCTTAGTATTATGGATAAAAATTATATTGGCTGGGCTAATTACCTTGCACCATTAGTGCTTGGAAATAGCAACACCCATGAATTTATGCGGGAGTTGTCAGGCAGTTTTTGTTCAACGGATCCTGTGATTGCCAAAACATTTGCAGAAGCAACGTTTTTATCTGATCACCGACACTTATTAACAGATATTAATCAGCCGACATTAATTTTTCAAAGTCAAAATGATGCATTAGCCGCCGTGACTGTGGGTGAATATATGCATGAGCGAATACCACACAGCAAGCTTAGTGTAATTGCAGCTGATGGACATTGTTTGCACATGACACACCCGAATGAAATTGCGCAAATAATTATTGAATATTTGCAGTAACCTCAGTGAACAATACAATTACGCAATACAAAATTAATTACACTCCAGATGACTTTGCCTGTGGTGCCTGTGTGACTGACGCTAACAGAATCATTATTTACGTTAATAGTTACTTTACCAACGAACTCCAATGGCAGCCAGAGGTGTTGCTGGGTAAACATGTAGATACGGTGTTTACTAAGTCATCAAAAATATTTTTTCAAAGTTATTTAATTCCCACCCTATTACATGAAAAAAAATGTGAAGAAATGCAACTGCTTATAATGGACGGCAAAGGCGAGCGTTTACCTGTTACAGTGAATGCGCATATTGGGTCTGATCATTGTATTTATTGGAGTTTTTTTAATGCCTCGAAGAGAGATTTACTTTATGAGGAGTTACTAAAAACACGTTCAGTATTGGAAGCACAAGCCGAACAGTTAAAACAGCTGGCTGCTACCGATGAGTTAACGCAATTACTCAACCGAAGAGAAATGAAAGTCAGAAGCACGCTAATGCTTGAGCAAGCTGCAAGATCGCATCAGATTGTGAGCTTGTTAATGCTCGATATAGACTTTTTTAAAATCATAAATGATACCTATGGTCATATGAAAGGTGATGACATACTAAAAGAGTTGGGTGCTAAGCTTAACAGCGAGTGCAGAAAAACAGATCTTGTTGCGCGTATTGGTGGTGAGGAATTTTTAATTATGTTACCAGATACAAATCAAGAGAATACGTTACTATTTTGCCAAAAGCTGCATGCGTTAGTTGCAACAATTAAAGTTGAAAACACGCCAATAACAATAAGTATTGGTGTGAGTATTGCTGATGAAAAAATGTCTTTTGCCGCGCTTTACGCCCAAGCAGATAAGGCGGTTTATCAAGCAAAAGAGCAAGGCCGAAACAGAACTGAATTTTTTCAAGCGGTAAAATAACTTAAAACATCACAGAGTATGTTTATCAAGTAGGCCAGCTCTTTAAAAGCTGGCCTACTTGTGGTTATCTAAAAATTAATTTAAATAGGCTTTAAGCATCCACACTAGCTTCTCTTGCTCAGTTATATAATCACTCATCAATGAAGCAGTCCCTTCATCTTGTGCATCACTTGCTTGCTCTAAAATATCACGCTGCATTTTAATTAAGATGCTGTAACCTGCGAGTAAGTTTTCGACTGCTGCGACACCATCACTGATATTTTTTGCTTCTTTAATTTTGCTGATCTCTAAGTAATCAGAGAATGCATGCAGTGGAGCGCCATCAAGGGTTAAAATACGCTCGGCGACTTCATCTACTTTTAAAAGTAATAGGTTATAAATTTCTTCAAACTTGATGTGCAGTTCAAAAAAGTTGCGACCTTTAATGTTCCAATGAAAACCGCGGGCATTCATATATTGAATTTGATAACTACTTAGCAGGGTATTGAGTGACTTGATGATATCTTCACTTTTCGCGCTGTTAAGACCAATTGCGTTTACCTGTGACATAACTTCTCCTTAATAAACTGATAAGATGTTTTCTAAACACTGATAGCAAGTATCAGCCATTTTTAGTGATCTGTAAAATGGTTAAAATCGATAACCTCGATAGATTCTACCTATTAGTTAAACTGCTGAGTAATTAATTTGTTCGTACAATAGATATGGGTTCTAATCTTTAAAAAACCACTCTCAAAATCAAAATATCCGCAAATCGTGCAATAAAAATACCATAAGATGATCTAAAACAAGCTTTTATAGCAAGCTATTGCATGGCGAGTGGTTATTTGATTTAGGTCAACATTAACGTTTTTAGTCGGCGCATAATCAACATAGATAAATTAGATGGAGAACACTCATGCAGGCTAAAACACAAAAAGAAAGTAAAATGGAATTAGTTGTAATTGGTATAGCGTTGATTGCATTTGTAGTTGGCTTAGTTGGTCATTTAGCAGGAGCAAGCTTTGCTAACTTTGATACCTTTGGTTATATCGCAGCACCAACACCACTGATCTTAGCAATCATCGCATTTGTTGCTTATAAAGTGGCTGCTAGTGCAGAAGATTAAACCAACAACTCAACAATATAATTCATCACTTGGCGTGAGTAGATCATACTAGTGTGACTTAAATGAAACACTTTATGCTCTGCCATGCCATTGAGTTTGGTTTCATCAATTAATACCGTGCCATCTGATTGACTACCTTTGGCAATTAACGGCATCAGTCCGATCGGTAAATCGCCAGCAATACTATAAAGTTTGGCATTAAATGGCCAATCGCCATTTTCGGTCAGGAGAAATTCCACACTGTTTTTTAAAAACACATCAAAGCCCTTTTGTTGCATTCTGCGGGCTATGTGGCTGCCTTTATGCGGCGTGCCTAAAGTAATAACTTTTGTTACGTTTTGGCTTTGCTCTGAATTTGCCGCAAGGTATGCGCGCGCCACCAGTCCGCCCATTGAATGACACACAAGAGCAGTGTTTTTATCATCAATAAAATCATCAATCTGTTTAAAAATAGCGGCGCGATCGGGCGACAATGTATTATAAGAAAGGTTGAGAATATCCAACCCAGACTTTTCAAGCTGCGAGCATAAAGGGCGCATTACAAAGCCAGACATATACAATCCATGTAACACTACAACGCGTTTAACAGTCATACACCCTCTTAATTTATTGAACCTACAATTACATTAATTGTACTGGTTTTATTTCAATGTTAACTGAATCAGAGCTCACCCATACATCACCATCTTGAATGGTAATAGTCAGCGATATATTGCGATCAACCAGTGCTGCCAGCGCTTGAGTTGCAGCAAAATCTAAACTAAAAATGCTTAGGTTTTTAAACTCATGCAACTTAGGTTGATGTTTTTGCCACCAAATTGCTTGGTTGTTTTCACCATAAGTGTATAGCACCACTTGTTTAGATTTATTACAGGCTTTTTTAACACGTTTTTCATCTGGTAAACCAAGCTCAACCCACAGCTCGATCTCATCGCTGTAGTTTTTATGCCACAGCTCTGGCTCATCATCAGCGGACAAACCTTTGGTGAACTCTAAACCATCACAGGCATTAAGTGCATAAGCAAGCAAGCGGATCATCAAGCGTTGCTCGGTTTCTGATGGGTGTTGTGCCAAGGTTAAATTAAAGTCTTGGTATACGTGGCGGTCCATATCGCTTAGCGATAACTGCGCTTTAATAATCGTTGATTTAAGAGCCATAACAGTTTATTTGAAAAAATTTGCGCCAGTATAACGTAATTCGTTGTGGAGCTCGTGAATTTAGTCGTTATGATGATTAAAAAGTCCCTCCGTTCAGGCTTAATAGTAGCCGCCTTATTAAATTTTATGAGCACTTAAAGTAATAATCTACAACACGCGTTCGACAGCTTGCCGTATCACAACGCTGTATTGCTGTAGCGACTAGCAAAAGCCTACGATTAATATGCGCTGTTGTGATTGTCTTTATAGTCGATCACCACCGCATTGTGTGCATGCAAGCTTTCTTGATGTTCTATTTTGAACCAGTAATCCGATAACTCGCTCATTGCTGTTAATGCTTGTTTTATACGTCGTGCGGCATCTTCACAAAACATTAGGTTGCTGGCGTTGAGTTTCGCAAAGGCTTGCTCGTCTTGTCGTTTTACGGCGGTTTGTACTGGGGTGCCAATAACGTTTTCAAAGTGTTTAATTAATACTGTTATATCAGGCAATTGTTGGTTCAAAAAGGTGAGTTTAAGATCAACAAAGGAACGCTGGCTATGGGCTGTGGCGATACTGCCTTGTGCTGATTTGAGCCAAGCAGTGAGTTGGGTTTTATTAATTTGCGGCTCACTAAATTGCAACTCCACTGCGTCACTCAGTGCTTGTCGCGATAATGCCGCAGAGCAAGGGCAAGTACTTGAATACGGAATTGTTAAGCTAAGTTGTGTGCTAAGTTGTTGTGCAATATATTGGCAATTAAGTTGTATAGGGTACGATTGATAGCCAAATTCGTTACTGAGTAGCGCCGGCTTTTTTAGCATCAACTCAAAAGCTAAATTGATTTTTGCACTTTGACTTAAGCCTTGTTGCGATGCAACCAACTCTTTTAATAGCGAGGTTAACATGGCGGTGCTCAATGGCTGTGAACTCAGTGCATGATTAACTTTAAGGTACAGCCTCGACATATGAATGCCTTTCGCGCTGCCTTGATCTAAGCTGACAAACACATCTGTTTTGGCACTAAGTTGCTGGGGTGGCTCGGTTAAAATATGCAATGGAGTTGCAATGGCCTGCATTCCTACCCAGCGTAAAGGGATCGCAGAGGCTACATGGTCTGTTGCAGTAATATCGGCTAAGGTGGTGTTGCAATAGTTCATAAGTTGTCCAACTATCGATTAAATAATAAAGGCATGGCTGCCCGAGTGGCTTCTAAAATATGGTAACCGTTAAACACTTGCTGACCATTTACCCAAGTACTGACAATGCGCGCCGAAAATTGCTGATCCGCAACCGGAGTCCAGCCACAAAGGTAGCGTGAATGCTGGTTTGCTACTGAGGTTGTTGCGTTTGGGTTGAGCAGCACTAAATCGGCATAATAGCCTTCACGGATAAAACCTCGTTCGACAATGTGATAACGCAGTGCGGGATTATGGCCGGTTTTTTCAACGACTTTTTCAATACTGAATGTGCCATTGTGAACCTGTTGCATTAGCATAAGTAAGGCATGCTCAACTAATGGTAAACCTGCAGGGGCTTGATTGTAGGGTTGTTGTTTTTCGTGCCAAGTATGGGGCGCATGATCGGTTGCGATAATATCAAGATGATCGCTGTTTAGTGCGTTTAACAAGGCGTGGCGATCGTGATTGCTTTTGATTGCAGGGTTACATTTAATCAAGTTTCCTAAACGAGCGTAATCGTTATCGCTAAACCATAAGTGATGAACGCAGGCTTCGGCTGTAATGTGTTTATTGGTAATTGGCCCAGCAGTAAATAAACTCAACTCGCGTGCTGTTGTAATATGCAATACATGCAGTTGCGTGTGGTACTTTTTTGCTAACGCTACAGCATAAGACGATGAAGAATAACAAGCTTTTTCATCACGGATCTGTGGATGGTGCTGTATTGTGGGTGTGATACCTTGATGATGTAACTTGCGTAAGTTTTGTTGAATAACCTGGCCATGCTCACAATGTGTGGCAATAAGCACTGGGCTTTCTCTGAAAATAGCGTCTAATGCGGCTGGATTCTCAACCAATAAATCACCGGTTGAGGCGCCCATAAACACTTTAACCCCGCATATTTTTTTTCGGTCAAGGGCCTTTATGGTGTCTAAATTGTCTTCTGTTGCACCAAGATAAAAAGCGTAGTTAGCAGCCGAGTGAGCTTTAGCGCGTGCGTATTTATCTTCAAGTGCTTGTTGTGAGGTTGTTGCGGGATTGACGTTGGGCATTTCCATATAGCTAGTAATACCACCCGCAACAGCGGCGCGTGACTCACTGGCAATAGTGCCTTTATGGCTGAGTCCAGGCTCTCTAAAATGAACTTGGTCGTCGATCATACCTGGCATTAAATAACAACCTGTAGCATCGATCACCTGATCAAGCGCAGTTGCAGATAAGCTGCTAGCAATGCTGTCGATGCGATCGCCTTTAATTCGCACATCGGCGGCCACTGTGCGGCCTTCGTTAACCAATAATGCGTTTTTGATTAATTGGCTACGCATCGTGACTCCTTAGCAATTAAAGTCGAAAGTTAGTGTGAGTCGCTTATTGCTCGTCCATGTTGTTAGTGCTGGTGTTGGTTGAGCTAACGACATTGTGAGCATAGTTTCCTGAGTGAGCGATAAAGTCATGGTTGTTGTGTGGGTGTACAGTGGGGCTTCTTACAACGCAGTTGATAATTACGAAGGTGGCCATAAGCGATAATGCATGAGCCCAGCAGTGTAAGTATAACTTCGCCGTATTTACCTAGTTGCGATGCAGTAAGAAATTGCACACTGATCAGCACCACTAGGCCAACAGAACCAGTAATAAAAACATTTTTTTGGCGATGGTGTAAGTAACCCATTAGCAATGCAATCACACTGATTGGCAGCACGGCATAAATCAGCCAGCGATGAAATAACTCATCGTCGAATGCTAATAATCCCGCAATTGATGGTAATAAAATGAGTATCATAGGTAATAACAGGCAATGAGCAATACACAGGAACGACAGGCTTATAGCCATTTTGTCGGTAAATAATTGTAACTTAGTCATGAGTACCTCATGTTGAGTGTGAATTGCCGCCTAATGAGCGACACTGTTGGCGTTTTTAGTTAAGCTATGACGCCATATTATTTAAAACGACCATGTTATTGTTGGTTGTGCCGCTGTTAATTTTTGCATACCTTGACCTTGCTGATTGAGCCACTGAGCTTTGATATGGGTCAACGAAGTGGCCCATTTAAATAACAACACAGAGACCTGATCAACAGTGTTTGGGCAGGTAAAGTAATATTCTAATTCGATATCATGGTGAGCATTAGCTTGCTCAGTGTGCTGACTGGGTGTCTGCAAAGAGTGTTTAATACTATCAAGCTGGCATGCTTCATTGAATGCAATGATCTGGGTATGGTCTGCAAATCGCGCAGCTAATTGTTGTATGGCTTGGTGTTCAGAGTCACTTTTAGGAGTATGTTCAAAACCAAGTAGATCGGCACTGGGCAAAACAAATTGCAGTAACCATGTTTGCTTATGTTGGGAAACAAAAAGCTCACCTTGACCATGTACATGGCCGTATGCTGCTGTTGTAAAGCTTAACGTTAGTGTTAATAGCATGACAAAAAGCAAGGTATTTTTCATTTAGTCATCGTTCTATAGAATATTTATTGTTACAATATAACATATCTCTTCTGGTGTAAAATAAATATCTGTGAGTTTTATTGACTACTTGGGGGATTAATTGCAGGTAAAAAAGTGTGAGGTTATTAAATTACGCGTGATAAGAGTGGGGTAATCGTAGCGCGCGTTAGTGCATATAACACTAACACGCGCAGCTGCGCTATAAAGTTAATTATTCAGCGCGTGACATGGTCATAATACGTTCGCGCAATTGTGGATCTTGTTGGGCTTGTTGAGCAATTTCACTATACTCAGCAACCGTTAATCCTGCTTTTTCTACAGCCTTAACCATTTCAGCCTGTGCTCTTTGCTGAATCGTTTGTGCTTGTTCCGTATCTTCAGCACTTTGAAACTCTGATTCATACCGCGTACTTATTTTATCGATTGAATCCATAGCAATACTAAACTGTAATAACTTTGCATCTTTGATACTTGATGTCTGTTGTTGTGGTGGTACTGCTACCCCCGTATTGGCATTAACCATACCCGCAGTGGCAGATAGAGACAGTGCGGCGATACATAGTGCGATAGTATTTTTTTTCATAAATGTTACTCCAATTATTTTGAGTTCGATTTACTTATAGCGAAGAGCATGCCAACATTTAAAATAAATATAACATGTTGATTTATATTGAATTTAATTTATATCTCGGCTGTTTAGCTTTATTGCACAAGCAGTGGTGTGTATACTAATGACACACCGGAGGAGGGCTTGTGACAAAATTATCCAGTTTTCGCTATTGGCACCTAGCGAGCTTACAGCGCAGTTTATTGTTTTATGTAGTCTTGCCAATGTTATTACTAACAGGGCTGGCAATACGTTTTGGTTTGGTTTATACCAACGAGTTAGTCACCACCAGTATGCGTACAGATCTAGAGTTGATCGGCCGTGCCATACGTATACCCATTAGCGACGCGTTATTAAAACAAGATACTAACGCCATAAATGCGCATTTAGAGTCGGTATTCACGATTGGGCGGGTTTATGGTGCCTCAATTTATGACGTTGATGGTGCTTTAGTTGCGGCAACCGGCGTGATTGAGCCCGATCTCACTAATAGCCAGCTAGCATCTGAGGTGGTTAGCACCGGCCAACAACAAGACGGCTATCGCTCGGTGTCGGGGCAATCATTGTTTTCGCATTTTCTGCCTATTGTTAATCGCAGTGGTCAAATTCATGGCTTATTGCAAATTAGCCGTAAGGCCAGTGACTTTGAACAGTCATTAGCTAAGTTATCAAATAAAGCCTGGTTAAGCTGGTTTGCACTGGCAATATTGAGTTTATTGATTATGTGGCGCGGTCATAAACGAGTGATAGGCCAACCGATCAACGAATTAGTCAGTAGTATGCGCCGGGTTGCCAGTGGCGATCGGCGTTATCGCGCGCGTTTGCAGGGCCCGCTTGAGCTGCGAGAAGTCGCTAAGGGATTGAATCATATGTTAGATGAAATCAATGCCGCCGAGCAGCAACTACTGGCGCAACAGACACAACAGCGAAAAATAGAACAGCAGCTTAAAGAGCAAGAAACCATGGCCGCTATTGGTCAAGTCGTTAGCGGCGTTGCCCATGAATTGGGCGCGCCATTAAGCGTTATCGATGGCCGTGCGCAGCGGTTATTACGCCAATATCCCGATGCCGACAGCCAGCGCCAACTACAGGCAATTCGTGGTCAAGTATTACGCCTTAATCGCATGGTAAAACAGCTGCAAGCGTTTGCTCATACGCCGGTGACTAGCTGGCAGCGGATTGCTTTATTACCGCTATTGCAGCAAGCCGTGCAGAGCATTAGTTATGAGTTACAAGACGATGAAAAACAACCCGAAATCAAACTTCCTTGCCCCGATATACTGTTATATGTCGATATTGCACGGCTAGAGTTGGCGCTTGTTAATGTATTAAGAAACGCCACGCAAGCAGCTGCCAGTCAGGTGGTGATTGAGTCGCAACAACAACACGATCAGCTGCTTATTAAGGTTCAAGATGATGGTAAAGGGTTAACCAGTAATCTCACCACAGAGCAAATGATGACCCCTTTTGTGTCAACCAAGCCACAAGGTCAAGGAACGGGGTTAGGTCTTGCCATAGTGCAGCAAATTATGCAGGAACATCGTGGCACTGTGAGCTTAAAAAACAACCCCGAAGGTGGCTGCGAAGTGACCTTAACCTTACCGCTAACCAAGCAGGATATATACCCATGAGCAGTTTGTCGCCTTACCGATTAGCCATAGTTGAAGACGACCCAGATTTACTGGAGCTATTACAAGAAGAGTTAGCCAGCCAAGGCTATCAAGTCACCGCCTGTGGCTGTGCAGAAGATTTACTCGGTTGTATTAGCGAGCAGCGCTTTGATTTAGTGATCAGCGATATCAGGCTGCCAGGCATTGATGGCATGCAATTATTACAACGCTTAAAACAGCAACCTGAGCCGCCAGCCCTATTACTCATTACCGCTTT
The DNA here is from genome assembly GCF_011050055.1 of Pseudoalteromonas prydzensis. Taxonomy (GTDB): domain Bacteria; phylum Pseudomonadota; class Gammaproteobacteria; order Enterobacterales; family Alteromonadaceae; genus Pseudoalteromonas; species Pseudoalteromonas prydzensis_A. The sequence goes on from NZ_DRGM01000079.1 coordinate 100,949, forward strand.
TGGTACTGTGCGCCAAGCGGTAAATGCGCTAAAGCAAGGCGCCGATGACTTTTTGACCAAGCCGCTTGACTTAGAGCATTTGGCTTTGTCGGTACAGCGTTTATTAGCCCATAAAGCGCTGCGTAATGAAGTGCAGCAACTGAGGCAACAACAGCAAGATGGCCCCGCAGGTTTAGTTGGTAAAAGCCGTGCTATGCGCCGTTTGTACCAACAAATAACTCAAGTTGCGTCGGCACAAGGGGCAGTACTTATTTTAGGAGAAAGTGGCACCGGCAAAGAGTTGGTTGCACGGGCAATACATCAACAAAGCTCGCGCAGTGAACAACCATTTATTGCCATTAACTGTGCGGGGATCCCCGCTGAACTAATGGAAAGTGAGTTTTTTGGCCATGCCGCCGGTGCATTTACCGGCGCGCGCCAACAGCGATCGGGTTTATTTAAAGAAGCCGATGGCGGCACCTTATTGCTTGATGA
>NZ_DRGM01000080.1 GCF_011050055.1 Pseudoalteromonas prydzensis
GCGTATTTAACATGAATAAATCAGGCGCGTTAAAGCGTGTAATTATGGGCGAAGAAGAAGGTACGCTTATTTCTTCACAAGCCTCAGATGAAGTTATTAACTAGATTAGGATTGAACCGTGATAAACGATATTCAAAAAGATGCTGCAGAACGCATGCAGAAAAGTGTAACGGCACTTAGCAGTCAATTATCTAAAATCCGTACTGGCCGTGCTCATCCGGCAATTTTGGATGGTATTATGGTGCCATACTACGGTGCCCCAACACCATTAAACCAAGTTGCTAATGTAACCATTGAAGATTCACGTACATTAGCACTTAGTGTATTTGACAAGTCGCTTGCACAAGCGGTAGAAAAAGCGATCATGGCATCTGACTTAGGTTTAAACCCAATGTCAGCAGGTTCTGTGATCCGTGTACCACTTCCTCCGCTAACAGAAGAACGCCGTAAAAACTTAATTAAAATCGTTCGTGGCGAAGTTGAAAGCGGCCGTGTTGCGATCCGTAATATTCGCCGTGATGCCAATGGCGATGTGAAAAACTTATTGAAAGATAAAGATATTTCTGAAGATGAAGCGCGTCAATCTGATGATGCAATTCAAAAGCTTACCGATAAGTACATTAAAGAAATGGATACTCAGCTAGCGGCAAAAGAAGCCGAGTTGATGGAAATCTAAGCTCGTAAATTTATTAGTTTTGAAACGCCGTCTGGGTTATACTAGGCGGCGTTTTTTTATGGAATACTCGATATTTATGGTTCTTAACGCTGATAAAATTTCCCAGCAATGTTTACCCAAGCATGTCGCTATAATCATGGATGGCAATGGTCGTTGGGCACAAGCCAAAAATAGGCCTCGTGTGTACGGTCATAAAAAAGGCGTGGATGCGGTTCGTCAGTCTGTGCAGTTTTGTACTAAATTGAAGATTGAGTCGTTGACTCTGTTTGCGTTTAGTAGTGAAAACTGGCATCGCCCAGAAGATGAAGTCAGTACCTTGATGGAATTGTTTTTGTATGTGCTAAGCAAGGAAGTAAAAAAGCTCCACAAGAACAATGTAAAATTAACCATCATTGGTGATTTATCTCGTTTTTCAGAGGCGTTGCGTAGCAAGGTTGATGCGGCGCATCAATTAACGGCTAATAACACCGGCTTACAACTTAATGTAGCAGCTAATTATGGTGGCAGATGGGATATGACCAATGCTGCTAAGCAGATAGCTAAGCAAGTTGCTACAGGGGCATTAAACCCTGACGATATTACAGAGCAAGACTTAGCTGCTCATATGAGCATGCACGATCAAGCTGAACCTGATTTGCTGATACGCACAGGTGGGGATTTACGCATAAGCAACTTTTTATTATGGCAAGCTGCTTACGCTGAACTTTATTTTACCGATACGCTTTGGCCTGACTTTAACGAAGCCGCTTTTGCTGACGCTATCGCTTGTTACGTTGCCAGAGAGCGACGATTTGGTTGTACTGGCGAACAAATAAAACAATTACTCGCCGAAACCTAATTAAAAGGGTAACACTTTGCTAAAACAACGAATTTTAACCTCTTTAGTGCTAGCACCTTTGGCATTGATATTGGTTTTTTACACACCACTTACACTGTTTAGTTATATTGCCGGCGCGATTGTTTTATTAGGCGCATGGGAATGGTCTGCATTTATGGGGCTGTGCGATAAAGTGAAACGTTTTTCGTTTGTGGTATTTATTGGTTTGTTACTGGTGCTACTTAATTGGCACTGGCCAATTGACGGACTATGGAGCGATGGTCAGCTAGTCGGCGATGCGAATTATATATTTACACTGTCATTTTCTTGGTGGCTTGTAGCCACTTATTTAGTGTGGCGTTATCCAGCGATGGCAAAAGCATGGAATGAAGGGGTAGTGATGCGTGCCATTGCGGGTATTCTAACCTTAGTCCCCTTGTGGCTTGCGCTAAATACACTGCGCAGTGCTAACTATGAACAATCAACCCATTTTGGTTCAATGCTGATACTGGTCGTTTTAGGGATTGTTTGGAGTGCTGACATTGGCGCGTACTTTACCGGTAAAAACTTTGGCAAACATAAATTAATGCCGAAAGTAAGCCCAAATAAAACCATTGAAGGCCTAGCTGGCGGTGTTGTAGCGGCCGTTATTTTTGTACTCGCATTTTGTCATTTCACCGATGTTGATATGTCTGTGTGGCCAATTTACGCCATTATGACCATGTTTATTGCTTTATTTTCTGCCATTGGTGACTTACTTGAGAGTATGTTTAAACGTGAGGCTGGCTTAAAAGATAGTGGCTCATGTTTACCTGGGCACGGTGGTATATTAGACCGCCTAGACAGCTTAACCGCTGCGGCACCCATTTTTGTTTTGTGTTATGCGTGGACACTTAGTCTATGAGTTGTAAACAGCAATTGGTGATCTTAGGTGCTACCGGCTCAATAGGTTTAAGCACCTTAGATGTGGTAGCGCGTAATCAACAACAATTTGCGGTATTTGCGCTTGCAGCGGGTAGCAATAGCGAATTAATGGCGCAATTATGTATTGCTCATCAACCACGCTTTGCAGTGATGGCAGATGATAACGCTGCAACACAATTAACTCTGTTGTTAGCGGGCAGCGACTGTAAAACAGTGATCCGCAGTGGCGTTGCCGCGATGAGTGAATTGGCTGCACACCCAGACGTTGACACTGTGATGTCTGCGATTGTCGGGGCCGCAGGGCTAATACCGACACTGAGTGCGGTAGCAGCTGGGAAAAAAGTATTACTGGCAAATAAAGAATCCTTGGTTATGTCAGGGCAGTTGTTTATCGATAAAGTTAAGCAACACAAAGCCACATTATTACCCATTGATAGCGAACATAATGCCATATTTCAGTGCTTGCCAAGCGCACTGCAAGGCTCGAAAAATAATGCTCAACTGCATGAGCACGGAGTAAGTAAAATTTTACTTACCGGCTCTGGCGGGCCATTTTTAACCCGTGCTATCGATACCCTAAAAGATGTGACTGTGGCACAAGCCGTTGCGCATCCTAACTGGTCAATGGGGCAAAAAATTTCAGTTGATTCAGCCACCATGATGAATAAAGGCTTAGAGTTTATAGAAGCCAAATGGCTGTTTAATTGTGCTGCGCAAGATATTGAAGTGGTGATCCATCCACAAAGTATCATTCACTCAATGGTACAGTACCAAGATGGTTCGGTATTGGCGCAAATGGGCAACCCCGATATGCGTACTCCGATTGCTCACGCTTTGGCTTATCCTGCTCGGATTGATGCAGGTGTAACACCGCTTGATTTCTCTGAGCTTGCTGATTTTACCTTTACCAAACCTGACTTTGCTCGTTACCCTAATTTACAACTGGCAATAGCGGCGTGCGAAGCTGGGCAGGGCGCAACCACCACCGTCAATGCGGCCAATGAAGTTGCTGTAAATGCATTTTTACAGGGGCAAATCGGCTTTACCGATATTTATCGCATTAATGCACAAACACTAGACAACACAATCGATGTAAACGTACACACGCTGGATGAAATTCTTGACTGTGACCGTTTAGCTCGACTTCAAGCAACGCAACTTATTGCAAAGGTGAACCGCTAATATGTTCGATTTTCTGTGGAATTTAGGTTCTTTTATTTTAGCGCTGGGTATTTTAGTAACAGTGCATGAGTACGGACATTTTTGGGTCGCTCGTAAAGCGGGTGTCAAAGTATTACGGTTCTCCATTGGTTTTGGTAAGCCGCTAATAAAATGGCACGATAAACACGACACAGAATACGTCATTGCTGCAATTCCACTGGGTGGCTATGTAAAAATGCTTGATGAGCGCGTTGATGAAGTGCCAGCCGAGCAACGTCATTTATCATTTAATGCTAAATCGGTTCAAGCGCGTATCGCGATTGTCGCCGCAGGACCCATGGCTAATTTCATTTTTGCTATTTTTGCTTTAGCAGTCATGTACATGGTGGGTGTGCAATCGGTTAAACCAGTCGTTGGCTCGATCACAGAAGGTAGCCGAGCTGAGCAAGCGGGTATTATGCCGAGTCAACATATTGTAAAAATTGGCGACGATAATATTACGACTTGGCAAGATGCTACGTTTGCATTGATGGCCAGTTTAGGTGAAAAAAGCGTTGCTGTTACGGTGCGCGATGAGCAATTTCAAGAGCAGGTGAAAACACTCGATATCGATGGTTGGAAGTTAGATGAGCAAGATGTGCCGCCATTAGCTTCATTGGGCATTGTGCCGTTTCGCCCGCAAGCGACTTTAACGGTTGCAACTATTTCAGCTAATTCAGCCGCTGCCGCAGCTAACTTACAGGCGGGAGATGAAATTATCGCGGTAAATGGCGAAACAATGACCGATTGGACTCAATTAGTTAATGTTATTCAGCAATCCGCTAACAAATCATTACAATTTAGTGTAAAAAGACAAGATAATATAGAACGTATAAACGTCACACCACAAGGGCAATCTAATAACGATGGTCAGTTACAAGGCTTTTTAGGTGTAGCTCCGGTGGTTGAAAAGTGGCCAGATGGTTACATTGAAACTAGACATTATGGCCCACTCGATAGTATGGTGCTGGGCGTAACTGAAACATGGCGCTTGATCAGCCTTAGTTTTGACATGATTGGCAATCTAATTACTGGTCAAGTATCAGTGAAGAATTTAAGTGGTCCGGTTGGTATCGCTGTCGGTGCGGGAACTAGCGTAAGCTATGGCTTTGTAGCATTTTTAAGCTTCTTAGCATTGATCAGTGTAAACTTAGGCGTATTTAATTTATTGCCGTTGCCAGTACTTGATGGTGGGCACTTAATGTATTACATAATTGAACTTTTTCGTAGCAAGCCGGTCTCTGAAAAGACACAAGAATTTGGTTTTAAAGTGGGTGCCTTGTTACTCATTTTTCTTACATGTTTCGCTTTGTTCAATGATGTATCGCGATTATAAATAATTGCGACAGTCTCGAATTAAAAACACGATTGTAAAACACCGCTAAAGTATAGTTTTAAGGTGTTGAGCGGTAATACCGTTGTAAAGGATAAAGATAATAAAATGGCTATAAAAAAACATTTGGCAGTAACAAGTTTATTAGGCGCTAGCTTTGCAGCCCTAGGCCAAAACTCCTTTATTGTTGACGATTTAAAAGTTGAAGGCTTACAGCGCGTAGCGTTGGGAGCGGCATTAACGCATATCCCTATTAATGTGGGTGATAATGTTGATGACTACACAATTTCAAAAACGATTAAGTCTTTGTATAACTCAGGCCACTTTGACAATATCAAGGCACTACGTGATGGCAACAATGTTATTTTCAGAGTAACAGAGCGCCCAACAATCAGTATTATTGAGTTTGAAGGTAATAAAGACATCAAAGATGAGCAGCTAACTCAGTCGCTTGATCAGCAAGATATTCGCCAAGGCGAACCACTGGATAAAACCGTGGTTGATAATATTGAGAAAGGCTTAATTGAGTTTTTCCACAGTATTGGTAAATATAACGCTAAGATTGATGTCAGCATTACTAAACTTCCGCGTAACCGCGTTAAGTTAAAGCTTGAGTTTGATGAAGGTGATGCGGCGTCAATTCGCCAAATTAACTTAGTTGGTAACGAATTGTTTAGCAACGAAGACCTACTTGCGCTTGCAGAATCACAACAAGATTTACCGTGGTGGCAGTTTATGGGCAGCGATCGCTACCAGAAACAAACCATTGAGGGCGATCTTGAAAAAATCCGTAGCTTCTATTTAGATCGTGGTTATTTACGTTTTAATATCGATTCAACACAAGTATCAGTGAGCCCTGAGCGTGAATCGGTTTATGTTACTGCGAATATTTCTGAAGGCGTAAAGTACAAAGTTAAAGGCTTTGACTTTATTGGTGATTTACTGGGCCGTGAAGAGCTGATCAAAAGTGTTATTCCACTGCGTGCCGGTGAGCTTTACAATGGTTCAGTGGTGACCTCTTCTGAAGAGTTTATCAAAAGCTACTTAGCGCGTTTTGGTTATGCTAACGCTGAGGTACGTACTATTCCTGAAATAGACGACGAAAACAAAGAAGTTCAGTTAACTTTATCGGTGGATCCGGGGCAACGCGTGTATGTACGTCGTATTATCGTCGGTGGTAACCAAAATACCGCTGATGAAGTATTGCGTCGTGAAATGACTCAGCTTGAAGGTGCATGGTTATCAAACCAAAACCTAGAGCGTTCAAAATTACAAATTCAGCGTCTGCCATACATGGAAAGCGTTGATTTTAATGTGGTGCCAGTGCCGGGTGTCGATGACCAAGTGGACGTTGATTTTACTGTTAAAGAACAATCAGCAGGTAGCTTTAATGCCGGTCTTGCTTATGGTTCATACTTAGGTCTGCAATTTAATATTGGTGTTACTGAATCTAACTTCTTAGGCACAGGTAATCAAATTGGTTTTAATATCAATACGTCGCGTGGTTCTGAGCGAGTGAGCTTATCGTATACTGACCCTTATTTTACTCCTGATGGTGTATCGCAAGGCAGTAGCATCTTTTACAGTAACTACGATGCAAGTAAATTCAGCCTTATCGATTATAAATCGAAGAGTTATGGTATTGGTACTAACATTGGCTTCCCAATTGATGCGGTAAA
>NZ_DRGM01000081.1 GCF_011050055.1 Pseudoalteromonas prydzensis
AAAGTTGGCGAATGGTTAAGGTTAAAGAGTCAAGGCAAAAAACATCGCCATTGAAAGACGTACAATAGGCCATTTTATCACTTTTGATGAACGGGAATTGGATGTGCCCGGGATAGAACCGATTGTTGCAAAGTACTGCGCTTAAAGCTGAACAATTGGAAAAATGATCCATTACTCAATACCTAGTTATGAGCGTAGGGTTTTTATTTCTTTTAATGGTGCTCATGCTTGGCTTCAATCTCATGAGTATAAATTAGACACCCCTTTTATACTTGTGAAGTTAAAGCTGTTTAAAAAAGTAAAAAGTAAAAAGTAAAAAGTAAAAAGTAAAAAGTTTAGGTTTTAGTTCAAAGGTTGATCAAGATCATAAAATTATTTTTATAAAGTGGCTAATATTGTAGGTGATAAATAAGGAATTAAAATGTTTGGACTTTTCAAGTGGTTTAAAATAGTGGTAATTACTCTGTTGCTTACGCAGCATGGCTTTGCTATTGCTAAACCAATGAATTGTGAAGAACATCAAAATGGATCTTCCGACACGCATATTATACAACCAAGCAAAAATATGCATCATCAATCAATGAATGACAATAGTCACTATCACACTGAAAATTCGCAAGATTCTAAAAACCGTCATGGTGATGAAGACTGTGAAAAATGTAAAGCTGGTGATTGTGTTTGTTGTGAAGGCGGTTTTTGTACAAGCTTTCATTTAAATGCCTATCTTGTGGAAGCGCAAGACGAAGGTATTTGCAATATTCATTCTGAGCTAATTCTACAGCGTATACCCCTACCAAAATCTGGTATCCATCTCTTACTTTATCGTCCACCAATTATTGGCTAATCACGGGATCAGTGCGCCTTTTTTTCGCCAGTCCCATCAAAAATAAAACGATTTACTGATTGGTTTAAATTACCAACCGTTTTGAACAATTAGCACAATATTTTTTGGAGGCATGATGAACATGCTCAAACTATTGCTATTTACAGTACTTAATGCTGTCGATTTTGACCGAGATTTCTCTTTTACCAAAAAATTAGTTTTTAGCTTATTCACTAGAATTAGTACTTGACCTGTGTCTTAGACACAGGTCTAAGCTGAAGATGAGAGTACAAACTTAGCTAAAAAACTGAGGAGTGAATATGAAAGTTGCGGAGCTGGCAAAAAGCCTTGGAACGACTGCTGATACGGTGCGCTATTACACCAGATTAGGATTGTTAAAACCTGCTAAGTCAGTGAACGGCTACAAGTCATACTCGAATAAAGAAGTATCGAGACTTAAATTCATTTTAAGTGCCAGAAACCTTGGTTTTTCCGTTGCAGATATCAAGGAAATTATTAATGAATCTGAAGATGGTAAAAGTGCGTGCCCATTAGTCAGAAGCCTGATCAAAGAGCGGCTTGAAGAAACAGAAAAGCAGTTTCAAGCAATGTTGGCACTTCGAGGAAAAATGTCTTCTGCGCTTTCTCGATGGGAAGAAATGGAAGACAAAGCACCGACTGCAAACATGGTTTGTCATCTCATCGAAAACTTTGAGCAAATTAAAAAAGCATAGGAGGAAAAAGGGTGGCTACTAACACAAATATAAAAACTGAATCAGGCTGTTGCTGTCAGGCAAAAGCTCAATCCTCTTCGTGTAAAAGTAAGGAGAATACGTTGGAGAAAGTATCACATAACCAACAGCTTATCATTGAAGGTGCTGGGTGTGCTAGCTGTGTAGGCAAAATTGAAGGGGCGTTGAAGGCAACTCTTGGAGTCGTCAGTGCGGAAATGAATTTTGCTGATAGGACAGTAACAGTTTATGGGACAGCTAAAACAAAAGAGTTGATCAAAGCTGTTGAGTCAGTGGGGTATAACGCGAAGCCAATTGATGATAGCTCAGCAACAGATGCGCTTGATGAGAAAGAGGCTGCGGATTTTGCATATTACAAAAAGCTAATGCGCGATACGTTTATTGCCCTTTCACTCGGCGTTCCTTTGATGATCTACAGCATTGTAGTTGGAGAAATGACGGTTGAAACAAACCTTGAACGAATTTCTTGGTTGGTTGTAGGCATTTTAACTTTTGGTGTTATGTATTTTTCAGGCAAGCATTTCTATGTAGGAGCATGGAAGAGCTTCAAAAATCATTCAGCCAATATGGACACCCTAATTGCTTTAGGAACAGGCACGGCTTGGTTGTATTCGATGGTTGTCGTGTTTGCACCTGACGCTGTTCCATTGATGGCACGGCATGTTTATTTTGAAGCTACCGCCATGATCATTGGCTTAATTGATTTAGGTTTAGCATTAGAAATCAAAGCCAGAGGTAAAACCTCTGAGGCCATTAAACGTCTTATCGGCTTGCAAGCCAAAACAGCAACCGTGGTTCGTGACAACAAAGAAGTTCAGATAGGTATTGAGCAGGTTTTATTTAACGATATTGTGAAGGTAAAACCGGGTGAAAAAATTCCCGTCGATGGCGTGGTATTGGAAGGACACACCTCTATTGATGAGTCCATGCTGACAGGCGAACCTATGCCTGCTGAAAAAGCTGAAGAAGATGAGGTTGTCGCAGGTACTTTGAACAAATCAGGCATGATTTTATTTAGAGCCACACGCGTTGGTAAAGACACGGCGCTTGCACAGATCATCAATATGGTGAAACGAGCACAAAATTCGAAACCGCCGATTGGCCGTTTGGCCGATGTTATTTCAGCTTTTTTCGTACCTGTCGTGATGATCACCTCTGTGTTAAGTGCGCTAGCATGGCTTAACTTTGGACCTGAGCCAGCCATTGCTTTTGCCATCGTTTCAGCAACTACTGTGCTTATTATTGCCTGCCCGTGTGCTTTAGGCTTGGCAACACCCATGTCTGTCATGGTGGGAGTAGGAAAAGCAGCAGAAGCCGGAGTGCTTATTCGCAACGGTGAGGCACTGCAAACCGCCTCTAAAATCACTGCCATGATTTTAGATAAAACGGGCACTATTACTGAAGGGGCACCTAAGGTAACCGATATTATTTTAGCAAAAGCTACTGACGAAAAAGACGTACTACAGCTTGCAGCAAGTTTAGAAAGCGGCTCAGAGCATCCTTTAGCGCAAGCGATTGTTGAAAGTGCGTTAGATCAGGATATTGAGTTACTAAAAATTGAAGCCTTTAACGCCATTACGGGTTTTGGTGTAGAAGCAAGCTGCAACAACAAAGCCCTGCTTTTCGGAAACGATAAACTAATGAAGTTAAAAGGCATAGACCTCACAGGCTTTGTTGAACAAGCACAGTCTTTAGCCAAAGAAGCCAAAACACCTATGTACTTTGCTGTAGATGGTGAACTTGCAGCAATCATTGCTGTTGCAGATCCTATCAAGTCAGACTCAATCTCTGCTATCAAACGGCTTCAGGCTAATGGTATACGCGTCATCATGTTAACGGGTGATAACAAGGAAACCGCTGCCGCCGTAGCTAAAAAAGTGGGTATTAGTGAGTTTCTTGCTGAAGTGCTGCCAGAAGATAAAGCCAACAAGGTGAAAGAGCTACAAGAAGGCGGCGAAATTGTTGGTATGACAGGAGATGGCATCAACGATGCTCCTGCGCTAGCGTTAGCCGATGTTGGCTTCGCCATAGGCACAGGGACTGATGTAGCTATCGAAAGTGCTGACATTACCCTAATGCGTGGTTCACTTCATGGCCTTGCTGATGCCATAGCGGTAAGCAAAGCTACTTTACGAAATATCAAACAAAACTTGTTTGGCGCGTTTGTCTATAACGTAGCCGGGATTCCTTTTGCTGCGGGGGTTCTATATCCCTTCTTTGGCATTCTGCTTAGCCCTGTAATTGCAGGTGCTGCAATGGCGTTTTCGTCATTGACTGTAGTGTCAAATGCAAATCGACTTCGCTTTTTTAAAGCAAAAGAGCATTAAGGAGAATCACAATGATGGTTATTAACTTATTAGGCTTAATGTTAATCGCGCTGATTGTTTGGTGGTTTTGGCTATATAAACCCAATAAAACAATCGTTCAAGGTAATGAAGTACTCATTGAAGTGAGGGATGGTGTGTATTCCCCATCCTCAATTCAGGTGTCTGCTAGCCAACCTGTCACTCTGAAGTTTATGCGCAAAGATCAATCCCCCTGCGCTGAAACAATGCTTATTCCTTCATTGGATATAAGCGAACAGCTTAAATTAAATGAAATTACTCAAATTACCCTATTGAACTTATCACCGGGAGAGCATGAGTTTCACTGTCAGATGCAAATGTATCGCGGTGTCTTAAAAGTCGTTTAGGAGGGCAATATGAAAAATCAACACCCTAATTTTTGGTCAACACCTACAGGCTGGGCTGCACTGGCACTTATTGCCGCAGTGACCTACTTCTTAGTGCTTGAGCATGGTCAACATATGCTGCAATTTCTTCCCTACTTGATTTTATTGCTATGCCCCTTGATGCACGTATTTATGCATGGCAGTCATGGTAAACATGGTCACGATCATTCACATGCGCCTGATGAAAAAAAGGAAGAGAGCTTTCAAGAACTCACGGATAAAAATGCAGCCTATCGCGATGGCTACATACAAGGGTTAGAAAAGGCACGTAAGGAATCACATAAAAAGGAGAGCAGTGATGAATGAAACATATGATTATGACTTATGGTCAATGGTGATACTGAACTCAGCAATTTTTATCTTTTTTGCCTTTAGTTTTGTCAAACCAAAAACATCAACTGATTGGAGAAGTCTAAGCGCGTTCTCTGCCTTTATTGTTGCCCTATTTACTGAAATGTATGGCTTTCCTTTAACTATCTATTTTCTGTCGGGGTGGCTGACGGAGACCTATCCAGAAGTAAATTTCTTTGCGCATGAAAATGGGCATTTATTACATACTTTCTTTGGATTTCAAGGTGATGCCCATTGGGACCCATTTCATATAGTGAGTATGGTGTTAATTGTTGCAGGTTTCTTTATGTTGTCTTCAGCATGGAATGTATTGCATCACGCGCAAAAACATCATCAATTGGCTACAACTGGATGGTATGCAAGGTGTCGCCACCCACAGTATGTAGCTTTCATTCTAATCATGTTCGGCTTTTTATTGCAGTGGCCGACAATCCCAACACTTGCGATGTTTCCGATCTTAGTCGTTGTTTACGTCAAGCTAGCGAAACGCGAAGAAGCACAAGCGATTGCTGAGTTTGGTTCGGAGTACCACAGGTATATGGAATCGACACCAAGTTGGATCCCAAATTTTAATAAAAGTGTAGAAGGTAAAAATCATGAAAACGTTAACTAAATCAATTTTATTTATTAGTTCACTACTTATAACCACTAGCTCATTTGCCCAAAACAATGAGCATAAGCATGAAGGTGCGAACAAAGCTGATATGCATCAAGGCATGGCAATACCACATGAGAACATGGGAGAAATGCACAAAAAGATGATGGAAATGAAAAAGGAAGTCCATGCCATTAAAACTGAAAAAGATCCTGAAAAGCAACAGCAGATGATGGTTGAACATCACCGTTCAATGATGAAGATGATGCAATCCATGCACAAAAACATGGAAGAAATGCCAATGCATCAACAAATCAAGATGGCTGAACATCATTTAGAAATGATGGGGAACATGATGCCGCAGATGAACCGTAAAATGGAAGAAATGAAAGATAGCAATCAACAGCATTCACACAAACATTAGGAGAAAAATTATGAGCGATTTAAATCATAGAGTTGGCGTTAAAGAGCAAAATTTAGTTGTTCGAAACCTAAAGCTTAGCAATGTCACAGAAGAAAGCTGTGACGAGTTAGTAAAAGAAATAGATCAGCTTTTTGGTATAGATGAAGTTAGTTACAACATCAAAGAAGGTGAAATACACCTTGCCTATGATGCCGCAAACGTAAGCCTTGATGGGATTGAGGAGGTAATCCGTAAGTATGGCGCAGATGTTCATGATGATTGGTGGACACATACTAAAGAAAGTTACTATAAATTTGTTGATCAGAACATCAAAGATAACTCTGTTCATAAGCCTTGGAGTTGTCATCAAGCACCTTCGGGGGCTGGCCGGAAAAACAAATGAATTCATAAAAAAGTGTATAGATAATTAGTTAGTCAAATGAGGTAACAGTGATGAAAACACCCTATATAAAAGCTCTTTTATTGCTTACATTCGGTTTATATTTAGTGGGTTGTTCCAATACCACTTTTTATCATAAATACATGATGAGAGGTCAGGTAGTAGAAAGTTCTGATAATCGAACTCTAATCTGTATTGGTGCTAAGCATGGCGCAGAGGTTGGGCAAAAATACAGTGTTATTAGATTCCATGAAAGAATAGTATTGAGTGAAGGTGAAGATCCCTACACTATCGAAAAGGTAGGAACGGTACAAATTACTAAAATTGTGAATGATCATTTCGCAACTGTAAAGCTAGTGTCTGGTGACATTGCAGCGAAAGATATGGTGGAACTTGAAAACTAATAAAGTGGTGGCGAAAGCCACCACAAGAGCATAACAATAAAACTTAATGAAAAAACTTTAGTGTTATTTTGTACAACCTTTGAGATTGTTTGCTCAGTTCTGGTTATCTTGATGCCAGTACGACAGAAAAAATGTTACATATGAATTAGAAAGGTGTGGGCTGGCATCCTAGGTCTAATCTTAACAGTTAAGGGGCCGCCGAATAGAGCTATACCTTTACATCAGCAGCATAATCAATGCTCCCGCGATCATAAATAAGTTTTCAGATAGCGATACAAATCCAAGTGGCACACTGCTATCGCCGCCTACACAGGCACACTTTAACTGGCGTTTGTCGATGTAAACGGCTTTGAAAACTGAAATTGCTCCAACTGTGCCGATAAACAATGAAAATGGTGCCACTGCGAGAGGCTGTAGTTGGGCAACCATACCAATACCTGCATATGCTTCAATGAAGGGATAAATATAACCATATCTTATCCATCTCATCGCTAGTAAATCATAAGTAATAAACGAATTTGTGAAACTGTATAGGTCTTTCAGTTTTTGCACCGCTAAGAGCGTCATTGAAAAAGCTATAAATAGCATCAGTGTTCTGATGGAGATAAATGAGCCGGAAGCAAAATGTTGAGATGCGACAGCAAGAAGTGCAGCTATCGAGAAAATGGCTACAACGGGCGTGTAGGTTGTGCCAGTTTGACCTGCTTCATCTTTACCAAAATACTCTCTTAAGTCATCGTATCCTCCGACACGCTTTCCTTCAATAAAGGTTTGTGGCGTAGTTTTGACATCATGCTTAGCTTTGAAGTCATCAGCTTGTTGTCTTGACGTGAGCTTATGATCTTCTACATCATACCCTTGCCTCTCCAGCAAATCTTTCGACCTTAAACCATAGGGGCAGATATGTTCGTCAGTGACCATTCTGTACAGGGTAGCTGTCTTAGTCATCTTAGTCTCCTTTGTTCAGTGTGCCTTCAAACTTTGGGAGCGGTCGTTGCTCAGCCTGAGCTTGTGAGCTGACCTTTCCATTTTCAGAAATATCTTTAATCAGCCATTCCATTTCTTTTATTTCTTTTCGTTGGGCTTTAATAATACCATTTGCCAATTCACGCACGCGTACATCCTCCAAAGTTGAATGCTCACTAGTAAGAATAGCAATGGAGTGATGAGGAATCATCGCTTTCATGTAAGCAGTGTCAGAAATTGTGCTTTGAGAGCGAACAAGATAAAGACATATGGCAAACAGTATTGTCGCCAATAGAAAAATAGCCATGTTGAGCTTCTTGTTACTGTACATGCCAAGCATAAAGGCCAGCATGATCATTGCCATACCTGCTCCCATATACAACGCCATATAGATACGCGTTTCACTAAACCATATATGTGATACTGCGTAAGTGTTGAGATACATCATGACAAACATAGCAATGGTTGAGGTGATGATCATTGCAGCAAATCTTGAGTATTTCATAAGTAATCCTTACATTGATAGTGTAAATATTTCCCACTGTTAGCCTATTATTCTCTACATGTGGTCATGTTCTCGAAAAAGTGCAAGTAATGAGCCAGTATCAATAAGAGTATTTGTAATACGATTGACTCAATTTCAGCTTATATCTAAAGTTTAAGTTTTGAACTTATGATAGACACAGGCTAAATTGGCTTTAGTTAACAATCTAATGGGAGAACTCAAAGCACTACAAGCTGAGCTTCAACAAATGGCAAGCTCGTGTACAAGTGAAGCGTGTGAAATAATTAAGTCACTTTATAGTTAGAATTGTCATTCATTTTCTATCCGTAGTGTACGAATTTCTATTTTTTATTACGTTCATGTACGAAATTTATTTAATATACTTTCGTTCATTTAATTGTTAAGGTGTGCGAAAGTTACAGGTTTCGTATATATGAAAGTTGGTTTTGCAAGAGTTTCAACTAAAGAACAAGATTTAAATGTTCAACTGTCCAAGTTGGACGCTCAGGGCTGTGAAAAAATATTCCAAGGCAAACAGTCTGGTGCTTCGATTCGAAATGAAGAAAAGCTTTAGGAACTCATCGACTTTATCAGGGAAGGTGATGAAGTTATTGTTACTCGCCTCGACCGTTTGGGACGGTCGTTAAAATCTATTCTTGAGGCAATTGAAAGCATCCATAAGAAAGGTGCTTGTTTGAATATTATCGACGGCTCTCTCAATACCAAAAATGATAATCCGTTTGCCACTGCCATGATCAACCTATGTGGAGTATTTGTGACTGTGCATAATGATTGAGATTGATCTCATTTTAGACTGAAAGGTTTTAAAGGGATGCCGCCAATCTCTCTTTTTATGAAAGTATGATTTTTTAATCATAATATCTGAGACTCAATCAGTTATATTACGATAATTTGATGCTATTTGCTAACGGCAGCTCCTCCGACATTGCGGACATTAGCATCAATGAATACCTTATGACTTCACTTAGCCAAAAGCGGAAGTTAGCTTTTGAGTTATTAACGAAAATTCAGAGTGTAAAGCAGACGTTGAAGAGTCAATAATAAACTTCAATTTAAACACTCTAGTGCATTAACGGCTGCAACTAATTTTGTCGTTCTAGAATTGGCGGAATTTTGCTGTTCCATATGAGAAGTAAACACACCAGTCACCATTCAATAGTTTGGCAAAACCTTGTGTGACTCATACTTGTGATACCGCTGACATGAATTTGTCAGCATTTCTTCCGTTTTTATCTGTCCACATTTAGGACATGCAATAGTCGATTAATGTTCTATATTCTGCCCGTATGCCTCTAACAGAGTTAACTATCTAGTGACTTAATGATCCCGCATGCTTCAATAGTATTGTTCGAACCACAAGCACTAGCCATCTGTTGTAATTCAGCTTTAAGCGCCCTTAATTCTTTCATGCGTTTATTCACTAGTGCAAGTTGCTGATCAATTAATGCATTAACGCTAGAGCAGCTTTCTTCTGGCTTATTTTTTAATTCGATAAGACGTTTAATATCATTGAGTGATATATCTAGGCTGCGACAATGTTTTACGAACTCCAATTGTTTAAGTGCTTTACTATCATACAGCCTGAAATTACCTTCTGAACGGTTTGGATTTAACAGTAATCCTTCTCTTTCATAATATCTAATTGTTTGTATAGAACAGCCCGATTTTTTAGACAATTCGCCTATTTTCATCAATTTCCCCCAGACATTTGATTCTATAGTTACTATAGAGTCTGTAGTATAAGTATGCAACGAAAAGGATATATAAAAAATGACCGAGAAATATTTAAACAATACGAATATCGTTAATTTTGAACACAAAGATATCCAATCCCTGATCGATCAGCGAGGATGGCAAAGCTTAGACGATTTCAACAAAATTGGAGCAGCATACCAATTTGTGAAAGATGAAATAATGTTTGGCTATAACAAGAGTGATGATATAGCAGCAAGCGATGTACTAGCAGATGGTTATGGGCAATGTAATACTAAGGGTAATCTGTTAATGGCGCTATTGCGTGGACTAGGTATCCAGTGTCGTTTCCATGGTTTTACCATTGATCAGCAATTACAAAAAGGGGCTATACCTAGCTATGTATTTTGGTTAGCACCTAAATACATCATTCATAGTTGGGTAGAAGTTTATTTCGATGGACGCTGGATAAACTTAGAGGGCTTTATATTGGATGAGCAATACTTAAGCTCACTACAGCAGAAATTTAGCCAAGCAAAAGATGACTTTTGTGTCTATGGTGTTGCAACAAAGTGTTTCTCTTCACCAAACACAAATTGGTGCGGCCAAGATACCTATATTCAAAAAGAAGGTATTCATGACGACTTTGGGCTTTATGATTCCCCTGATGAGTTTTATCTTGAAAAGGGTACTAATTTGTCGGGAGTAAAACGTTGGATGTATCAAGGTGTGATTCGCCATTTGATTAATATGAATGTATCAAAAATTAGAAATACAAAAGCACTGGAGGTACAAAATGCACAACCATAGTCACAGTCATCAGCATTCTAAAGATGATCGTATTGGTTGGGCATTTTTTCTGAATGTGACATTTACTATTATCGAATTTATAGGTGGTTGGCTCACTAACAGTACTGCGATAATGGCAGATGCAGTTCACGATCTTGGTGATAGTCTTTCAATAGGTTTTGCGTGGATTTTAAGTCGTTTTTCAGATAAAGAAGCATCAGATAAGTTTAGTTATGGTTATCGTAGACTTACTCTCTTTGGCGCATTGATAAACAGTATTGTTTTAATCATTGGCTCAATTTGGATTTTATTTGAAGCAATTCCAAGGCTGTCCAATCCTGAAATGCCTGTAGTCGAGGGGATGTTAGGGCTAGCGATACTCGGCGTTGCCGTTAACGGATATGCGGTATTAAAATTAAAAGCGGGTGAAACATTAAATGAGAAAGTGCTGACATGGCACCTTCTTGAAGATGTACTTGGATGGGTTGCCGTTCTTATAGTCTCTATCGTACTGTTGTTCGCTGAACTGCCGATATTAGATCCCCTTTTATCAATAGGGTTCACGCTGTTCATCTTGTTTAATGTTTTCAAAAACCTGAAATCAACACTCGTTTTATTTCTTCAAGCTGCACCCGATAAAGAGACTCAAAAGCGTATTAAACTATCACTAATGGAATTTCCTGAAGTTAATGGTATCCACCACATGCACTTTTGGTCACTAGATGGTGAAAGTCACGTTTTAACAGCGCACCTTGAGCTGAGTGACAACTTTGACGTTAAAGAATTAATTAGGCTTAAACAAGAAGTTGCAGCTAAATTATCTTCCTATCATTTATCGCATACAACGATAGAGTTTGAGTTTTTAAATGAAAATTGTCGGGATGAAGCGCAGTAAGCTTTATCAATAAAATGTTGGGCATACAATATAAAAAGCAGCTTAATTAGGCATAACCTATTAATTAAGCTGCTTTTTGGGCTTTAAATTTCGTCAGATTACTGTTTGTTACTCTCAGAGCCATGCGCCCATTGATATAAAACAGGTAATACAAACAAAGTTAAAATGGTAGAAGATACAATACCGCCGATAACGACTGTTGCTAGTGGTCGTTGTACTTCTGCACCAATTCCAGTGTTTAGCGCCATTGGAATAAAACCTAAACTAGCAACCAGTGCCGTCATTAAAATAGGTCTTAAACGAATGATGGCACCTTCAATGATCGCTACGTAAAGGTCGCCTTTTTCATGCCAAAGATCTCGAATAAAAGCCAACATAACCAAGCCATTTAATACGGCGACACCTGACAATGCTATGAAGCCGACACCTGCCGAAATTGATAAGGGCATGTCTCTTAAATAAAGTGAAAATACGCCCCCAGTTAATGCTAAAGGCACGCCACTGAAAATGATTAATGCATCTTTTAATGAACCAAATGCGATAACCAAAATACCTAAGATTACAACTAATGTGATCGGTACAACTAAGCTTAATCTTTTACTCGCTGACTCTAGTTGTTCAAACGTTCCACCATAATCAAGCCAGTATCCTGCTGGGATTTCTCCTTCCTGATTAATTTTAGCTTTCACTTCTTTTACAAAGCCGCCTAAATCTCTGCCACGAACATTGACGGTAACCACAACTCTTCTTTTTCCGTTCTCACGGCTAATTTGAGCAGGTAAAGACTCTGATTTAAGCTCTGCAACTTCTTCAAGTGGCACATAGTTACCACCCTCAAGTGGAAGCGGCAGGTGCTTCAAGCCATTGATATCTGTTCTTGTTTGCTCTGGTAGGCGAACAACTAACTCAAATCGTCTGTCACCTTCATAAATGATCCCCGCAGATTCTCCACCAATTGCAGTAGCAACCCAGTCTTGCAGTTCTGAAACGCTCAAACCGTATCGACCAAGCGCTTCTCGTTTAGGAATTACTGATAAAGATGGAACACCTGTGACCTGTTCCATTCGGGCATCAGCAGCACCGTCCACGGTTTTCACAATATTTAGAATATCTTTTGCGGTAAGTAATAATCGATCTAAGTCATCGCCAAATACTTTGATGCCCACATCAGCTCTAACGCCAGAAATCAATTCATTGAAACGCATTTGAATAGGCTGAGTGAATTCATAGTTGTTGCCCGGAATGTTTTTCAGTACTTCTTCCATTTCTTCAACTAATTCACTCTTTGGCTTTGAAGGTTCGGCCCATTCTTTACGTGGTTTTAAAATAACAAAGATATCAGCAATACTCGGTGGCATTGGATCAGTTGCTACTTCTGGTGTGCCGATGCGCGAGAATACTTTATCAACTTCAGGAAACGCTTTAATACGTTGCTCAAGTACTTCTTGCATTTCTACTGATTGCTCTAGGCCGGTAGAAGGTATTCTTAGCGCTTGGACTGTTATATCCCCTTCATTTAGCTGTGGAACAAATTCACTACCCAGCGTTGTTGCTAACCAAAGGCTATACCCCATTAAGAGCGTCGAAAATGAAACGATAACCCAACGAAATTTCAACGCCATTTTTAGCAATGGTTCATAAATAGACTTGGTTGAACGAATAACAACACTTTCTTTTTCGCTGATTTTACCTTTCATAAAAACAGCTACAGCAGCAGGAACCAGTGTAACTGAAAGGATCATTGCGGAAATTAACGCCATAACGACAGTTGCCGCCATAGGGTGGAACATTTTCCCTTCAACGCCAGTTAGCGTGAAAATGGGGATGTAAACAACAGTGATAATTGCCACACCAAACAAGCTTGGACGTATCACTTCTGAAGTGGCTTCAAAAACGGTATTTAGGCGTTCTCTTAAGTCTTGCCTATGACCGTTGTGTTGGGCCTGTGCTAACCTACG
>NZ_DRGM01000082.1 GCF_011050055.1 Pseudoalteromonas prydzensis
AGCAAAGGGACTTATATGGTTAGCCCTAGTTATTCACCTGAGCACGGCGATTTCTCTGTTGGTGCGGCAATGTCACAACAAATAGTCAGCAAGTTACTTGCCAGCACCCTCGCGGCTGCAAAGTCTTTAAACGATCAAACAATGGTGAGTGATATCACTGCGGTACTTGCGAAGTTAGATACAGGTTTAAAAGTCGGTTCGTGGGGCCAGCTACAAGAGTGGCAACAAGATTGGGACGATAAACTTTCTCAGCATCGCCATGTTTCACATTTATTTGCCCTACACCCAGGTAATACTATTTCACCGTTATTTACACCTGCGCTTGCAAAAGCCGCTAAAACAACATTGTTAGCACGCGGTGATCAAGGAACGGGCTGGAGTAAAGCATGGAAAATTAATTTCTGGGCACGATTATTTGATGGCGATCATGCTCACCAATTACTGCAAGAACAGCTCAATGGATCAACATTAAAAAACTTGTGGGGTAATCATCCTCCATTTCAAATCGACGGTAATTTGGGGGCGACAGCTGGCATTACCGAAATGTTGCTACAAAGCCAAAATCAAGAAATACATGTTTTACCTGCACTACCAAGTGACTGGCCGATGGGCAGCATCACGGGATTAAAAGCACGCGGCAATATAACAGTGAGTTTTAAATGGGCTAACCACCAGCTTACTCATCTTGAACTGAGCTCAGCGTATTCACAAGCTGTGGTGATCAGAGCTGCTGCGCTTAACGGCAAGACTAAGGTGTTAACTCGTGATGGTAAAACAGTTAATGCGCGTTTCGAA
The DNA here is from genome assembly GCF_011050055.1 of Pseudoalteromonas prydzensis. Taxonomy (GTDB): domain Bacteria; phylum Pseudomonadota; class Gammaproteobacteria; order Enterobacterales; family Alteromonadaceae; genus Pseudoalteromonas; species Pseudoalteromonas prydzensis_A. The sequence goes on from NZ_DRGM01000082.1 coordinate 796, forward strand.
CAAGGGGTATTGCAATTCGAAGCACTAAAAGCGGAGTCATACCAGCTCAAACTATAGTGCCTAACAGGATTAATTTACATTATTTATTGTTTTTAGATATTAAAAAATCAATAGGTTACGGCAGTTGTTGCAAAAATAATAACATTTAAAATATCAGAAGGTAACGATGAAAAACTATATTGAACACACACACACTCGCTTACAAAAAAAGTTTAGCAGAACCTACATTTCACTCATAGTACTAGGCGCATTCGGAGGCGTTTTACCATGCATTGTTGCGGCTCAAGAATCGTTGCCGGAACCTGCAGCAAAAGAGTTAGCGAAAGATCCTGTTGATGATATTGAAATAATTTCTGTGACAGGACTGCGCTCATCGGTTATTGCATCGCAAGCCCGTAAATTAGATTCAGATAAAATTATGGATGGTATTACGGCTGATGACATGAGCGCGTTACCCGATAATAGTATTACAGAAACATTGCAGCGGGTGGTCGGCGTAACAATTGATCGTTATATGCAGCAAGATGATCCTGAGCATTTCTCTGTTGAGGGGAATGGTGTTGCGGTACGTGGTTTAACCCAAGTTAGTAGCCAACTTAATGGCCGTAGTACATTTAGCGCTACGGGTGGCAGAACCTTAAGTTTTGGCGATATTCCCCCCGAGTTGATGTCGGCTGTGATGATTTATAAAAGCCCAACGGCAGATCAAATAGAAGGGGGACTAGGCGGAACTATTGATTTAGAAACTCGTAAGCCTTTTCAACAAGATGGTCAAAAGTTTGCCTTTGATATTGCTGGCAATTATGGCGATTTAATAGAAGAAACAACGCCGTCTTATTCGGCGCTTTACAGTAATTCATGGGATACCGATTTAGGGCGTATTGGCTTTTTGGCCGATTATGCCTATTCGGAGCTTAAAACAAGAAATGATTCTATGTACTTACGGCCTTTTTTTACTCGTACTGACATTATTGGCAATGAAGGTCAAGAGGTCTATGTGCCACGCGGGGCTGACTGGCGCAGTATGAGTTTTGATCGTGAACGTGAAGGTCATTATTTAGCTTTGCAATGGGCGCCACGTGAAAACCATGAATTTACATTTACTTATTTTAATAGCCAGTACGATATGACGTGGGATGAAGATGCCATTTTTGTTGGTAATGATGCGTTAGCGATTCAAGTGGAACCTGGGGCCAGTTACGACTCACAAGGAGTGATTGAAAAAGGCCGATTGTACCAACCCGACATAGGGATTGCGATGGGATCTGACGTAAGAGTATCTACGCAAGATTCACGCACACAAGACTACTCTTTAGAATATAAATTTTATAACGATAGTGTTGAGTTTAAGGCTTCGGCGCAATACGTTAAGTCATCGTCTACTGGATTTGATTCAACCGTCGCAACCGAAATACTCGTGCCATACATTGATATTGACCTATCGGCAAGCCTGCCGCGCATTTCATCAGATGATGCTGCATTGACCGAGGTTGGTAATTACACTTGGAACTTCTCTCAAGATCAACTCTATAATCGTGAAGGCGATATGTTAGCTTTACAAGCTGATACTAAGTTTTATATTGAGCATGACATAGTGCGGGCGATTAAAGTCGGTGTGCGGTATACCGACTCTTCATCTGATAACGCTGATACAGGTTATAATTGGAGCCCACTCGCGCCCTCATGGTTAAACTTAGTGGACGGCGATCCGGTGCCCACATCAGCAGATGTTAACCTAAATACGTTTGATAACTTTTTTGGTGGTGAAACGGTCTCGCCTTCAAGTGTGTATGCGCCAGTGGTTAGTTATGCACTGGACTACCCAAATAGCTATGCAAAATTGAACGATAAATTTGTTTATGATGAAGCCAGTAGCTGGGCTTATTGGAGTCAACGTAGTTTAACGGATCCACAATATCAAAATAATCAATCAGAAAAGACCTACGCTGCTTATCTGATGGCGAACTTTTCATTTGAAGATTTGCCCTACCCCATTGATGGTAATCTCGGCGTGCGTTACGTCAGAACTGAAAATAGTGCCGCAGGTTATTTAACCTTCCCTCAGCCTGATTTTTTTGGAGCAAGTGCATATAGCCCTACGCAAGCGGAAAATAGCTATAGTCATTTTTTACCTAGCTTTAATATGAAAGTTGAACTTGCGGAAAGTGTGTTATTGCGTTTTGCTGCCGCACAAGCCATAGCGCGACCTGATTATTCACAAATGGCGGCAAACCAAGTGTTAAGTGCAGGTTATACAGAGGAGTTTCAAGAAGCGTTAACAATGGATCCCACTTTAACTGCGCAACCAGAAAACTATTTATTAACCTCAAATTCTGATCAAAATCCTTATCTAGAACCGATGAAATCAACCCAGTTTGATTTGTCTCTTGAGTGGTACTATAGCGATAGTAATACTGCTTATTTAGCGCTATTTACTAAAGACATAGACGGCTATCAAGCTAAGCAAGAAGTGACTGAATCGTACGGCGCACAGGGGTATGAGCAATATGATTATAAAGTTACTCGACCCGTAAACTCTGGCAGCGCCAAATTGTCGGGTGCGGAAATTAGTATTAATCACTTTTTTACTTCACTGCCAACGCCGTTTAATGGTTTTGGCGTATCGGCAAATTATACTTATATTGATAGCTCAACAGATACCGAGCTAGATACTCAACCTGTTGATACCGATGGCTCAAGTTATGGCAAAATGCCTTATTTTGGTATTTCAAAAAATGCTTACAACGTGGTTGCTATGTATGAGCTTGATGATTTTCATATTCGGCTGGCGTACAACTGGCGAAGTAAGTACCTCACCTCTATTGGGGCTAATGGCTTTAACGGCAGTAATGCTGGAATTGATTGGAAATTACCTGTCTACAATGAGGCTGCTGGGTTCTTAGATGCATCTATTGCTTATGATATCACGCAGAACATTTCTGTATCGCTTGAGGCGAACAACCTGACTAACGAAGTGAGTCGCAATATTATGCAACAAAATGCACCTGGCAGTCAGTATAGCGCATATCACTATAGCGACTCTCGTTACACTTTATCTATTCGCGGCCGCTTTTAACTGCACCTAGCAAAAAATAAAGCAATTATGTTTTGGTCTTAACAGGCCAAAAACATGTGGTTTGTATATTTTGGTAATGACTTTGGGGTTTATATGAATCGTTGTTTTTCGCCTACTGAGCATCCGCATCGGCGTTATAATCCGTTAATAAATGAATGGGTGCTAGTTTCTCCTCATCGCGCAAAGCGTCCTTGGCAAGGGCAGTATGAAACGACACAAGCAGATGAAGTAGCAAACTATGATGAGAACTGTTTTTTATGCCCAGGTAATCAGCGTATCAATGGTGAACTAAACGAAAATTACCAAGCTACGTTTGTTTTTCAAAATGACTTTGCAGCACTACAAGCCGACACCCCCGAATATGAGTCAGATGAGCCGCTTTTTAAACTCGTCTCTGAGCAGGGCGAGAGTCGGGTTATTTGTTTTTCGCCTGATCACAGCAAAAGCATACCGCAATTGAGTATTGCTGAAATAACAGCCATTGTAAAAACTTGGCAAAGCCAATGCAAAGAGCTTGGTCGTCACTATAAGTGGGTACAAGTATTTGAAAATAAAGGCGCTGTTATGGGCTGTTCAAATCCTCATCCACATGGGCAAATATGGGCGCAGCAGCATTTACCAACCTTGGTCAATAAGAAGCAACATGCGTTGTCTGATTATTATCAAACATATAAGCGCAATTTATTATGTGATTATGTTAAGCGCGAAATTGAGCTGAAAGAGCGGCTTGTGATCGAGCATGAAGAGTGGCTTGTTGTGGTGCCGTATTGGGCAAGCTGGCCTTTTGAAACCTTGTTACTGCCACGTTTTCCTGTAAGCCGAATGATCGATTTAACCCCAGCACAACAAAGTTCATTGGCTGTGATCCTTAAGGAAATCACAATTAAATACGATAATTTATTTAATTGCTCATTTGCTTACTCGATGGGCTGGCATGGCGCGCCTTATGACGGACAAGTACACAGCGAATGGTTACTTCATGCTAGTTTTTTCCCGCCTTTATTACGCTCTGCCAGTGTGCGAAAATTTATGGTCGGCTATGAAATGATGGCTGAACCACAGCGCGATTTAACACCAGAGCAGGCAGCCCAACAGCTTCGAGAAACGGCTAATACGCATTATAAGGAAGCCAGATGATGTCGTCTTATACTGCGCTTGAAGCATTTGAAAGTTTTTATTTGTCATCCCCTGAGCATGTTATTGATGCACCTGGGCGAGTTAATTTAATTGGTGAGCATACCGATTATAATGATGGTTTTGTGTTACCAGCGGCTATTAACTTTGCCACCAACATCGCCGCTAAAGCGCGTAGCGATCGCATAATAAATGTACTGTCAGTGGATTATCATTACCAACATAACTCTTTTAGTTTAGATGCAATTGCATTTAGCGAACAGCAAATGTGGGTTAATTATATTCGTGGCACAGTGGCAGAGCTGCTAAAAATTTACCCCGATATTCAAGGTGCTGATCTGGCGATTTCGGGTAATGTACCACAAGGGGCAGGCCTTAGTTCATCAGCAAGCTTTGAAATTGCGATACTGAAAACCTTGGTGGTGCTCAATCAATTACCACTTGATGGCGTGAAAGCGGCGTTAATTGCGCAACGAGCAGAAAACAATTTTGTGGGTTGTCGTTGTGGCATTATGGATCAACTTATCGCGTCGTTGGGTAAACAAGATCATGCAATGCTGCTTGATTGTCGCAGTTTAACCTTTGAATACGCAACAATCCCGAACGATATAGTCCTGCTTATTATTAATTCTAATCAGCAAAGAGGCTTAGTTGAAAGCGAATATAATACGCGACGAATACAATGTGAACTGAGTGCTAAACACTTTGCTAAACCAGCTTTACGAGATGTTAGCTTGGCTGAATTAGAGTGCGAAGCAGCAAATTTAGAGCCACTCATTTACAAACGTGCTAAGCATATTATTACCGAAAATGACCGCACAATACGTGCTTTTAACGCACTTAGAAGCAAGGATATGCGCGCCATGAGCCAGCTGATGAGAGAGTCTCATCTTTCTATGCAGTACGATTTTCAAATAACCACACCCGCAATTGATTATTTGGTTGATATTGTTGCCGACGTTTTAGGAGATAGCGGCGGTGTGCGAATGACTGGCGGAGGTTTTGGCGGGTGCGTTATCGCGTTAACTCCAGCTCATTTAATTGATCAAGTTAAAAGCACGGTCACCCAGCTGTATCAGGCTAAAACCGGTTTTAAAGCCGATATTTATGTATGTGATGCTATGGATGGTGCTTTTTTAAATAGATAGCGGTAGCTGAAAAATAATAATTAACAGTAATCAACAAGGTTTGCGAGTATGAAATTAGCATTACTAGATATGGTGATATTTACCACCTATGTGGTTGGACTATTAGGGTTAGCGCTGTGGATATCAAAAGAACAAAAAGGTGCCAGTAAGAATACCGAAGATTATTTTTTGGCGAGCAAAGCCTTGCCTTGGTGGGCCATTGGCGCGTCGTTAATTGCTGCTAATATTTCTGCGGAACAAATAATTGGTATGTCAGGATCTGGTTATGCCATTGGTTTAGCAATTGCGTCATATGAATGGATGGCGGCGATCACGCTGATCATCGTGGGTAAATATATGTTACCTATTTTCTTAAAAAATAAAATATTTACCATGCCGCAGTACTTAGAGCAACGCTTTGATAATAGAGTAAAAACCACCTTAGCACTGTTTTGGCTCGCGGTTTATGTTTTTGTAAATTTGACCGCCGTGCTGTGGCTTGGTGGCTTAGCAATAGAGACTGTTGCGGGTGTAGATTGGTTGTACGGAATGATTTTTTTAGCTATTTTTTCAGTTGCATACTCACTATACGGAGGCTTGAAAGCCGTTGCATACACAGACATTTTACAAGTGGTTTTATTGGTGTTTGGTGGTCTGTTTTTAAGTTATTTGGCGTTAGATACCGTGGCCGATGGCCAAGGCATTGTTGCTGGGTTTAATATTTTAACCGCGCAATTACCTGCGCATTTTACGATGATCTTAAGCCCTGAAAATAAGCACTATGCAAGTTTACCTGGGTTGTCTGTGTTACTGGGGGGGTTATGGATCATGAACTTCAGTTATTGGGGGTTTAACCAATACATAATACAAAGAGCGTTAGCTGCTAAAGATATCAATGAAGCACAAAAAGGCATTGTTTTTGCGGCTTTCTTAAAGTTATTAATGCCCGTCATTGTGGTGTTGCCTGGGATTGCTGCGGTGGTTATTTTTCCGCAGTTAAGTGCTGCCGACCAAGCTTACCCAGCGATGATGTCGCTGATGCCGGTAGGGCTTAAAGGGCTTATTTTCGCAGCATTAGTTGCGGCTATAGTGTCGTCGCTTGCATCAATGACAAACAGTATTTCAACCATTTTCACAATGGACATTTATAGTCAACTAAGGCCTGGTAAAACTCAGCGTCATTACGTATTTGTCGGTCGTTTAGTTGTGCTTTTATCATTACTCATAGCTCTAATTGTAGCCCAGCCTTTACTAGGGCAATTTGAGCAAGCATTTCAATACATTCAAGAGTTTACAGGCTTTTTTACACCAGGAATTGTGGTGATTTTTGTACTGGGAATGTTTTGGTCTAAAGCGAGTTCTTTAGGAGCATTGGCGGCGGCGATTGGCTCGGCTGTGTGCTCTATTTTATTAAAAATTTATTGGCCCGCATTGCCCTTTATGGATCGGGTTGGCGTGGTCTTTTTATTATGTTTATTGTTGTGTGTGATTGTTTCTTTAACCAAACCAGATCAAGGCCTGCGGGTTAAGTTAGCCGGTATTAATTTTGTTACTAGCAGCAGTTTTAATATTGCGGCATGGGTTATTCTCCTTATCTTAACTGCCCTGTATGTTGTTTGGTGGTAGTGAGGTTACTAGAATTAAATTTGTGCAGGCTATTTTATCGTCATTGTAATGGGTATAGATTAGATAATGCATACCAGTTTAAGACGCATTGAGGCCGATTTTTAAACTTAGCTGTGAACTTAAATCGATGCTAAAATAGCTGCCAGACAAAAAATGTAAAAATGATGATTAACTGGATATTGCAGCCGATAAATAACAGCAAACGCGGTATTTTATTGTCGGCGCAGCACTGTCATGTTAATGGGACCTCTAGGAAAATAGTAGAATGGCTTTATTGATCAATAGCAAATGTATTAATTGTGACATGTGCGACCCCGAGTGCCCCAATGAAGCTATTTACATGGGCGCTAAAATTTATCAAATAGATCCCGCAAAATGCACCGAATGTGTCGGCCATTACGACAAACCGACTTGCGTGAGTGTATGCCCCATTGATTGTATAAAGCCCGATCCGAACTATCGTGAAAGTATAGATCAACTGGCCGAGAAGTATGTAAGGTTAACGGGGTAGTTTAGTATTTATTTGTTATTTAACGAGCGTAATTTTAAAACGAGAGACACTGTCTCTCGTTTTTAGTTTTTATGAAAAGCAATAGTGTAATCTCATAAGTGTTTAATTAAAGCAAGTCTATTGTTAGTACCAATTTATTATTTTTTACTCTAAAAAGCATGCTCAGTGCGGTATGATAACTCTTTAATTTATAAATGATATTCCCTGAAATAAGGATTATTGCGATGTTTGATTTAAATGATATAAAGCAACGCGCGGCCAGCAAAACCTTCGATCTGGGTTGTGAATTGTATGCGTCAAATAGTGTGAGCAAATTACTGATTATTGATAATCAAGCAATGGCAAGCGTGATGGGGCAGTATAAATACAAAGTCAGTTTAGAAAAGAGTGCCAGCGGGCAGTGTTTAGCAAGCTGCACCTGCCCTGCTGCCGATTATCAAGAGATATGCAAACACGCCGTTGCCGTTGCACTCAAAGTAAATAGTTTATCCGCAGCTGAATTCGCCGACGTAAACGCTAATGACACAACGCAAGACAATGAGCGCAGTGAATTAATCGCGTGGTTTTTAGATAAACCCAGCGATGAACTTACTAATATAATCATGGGCTTTTTAGATGGTTCAGAGCATGAATACGACAAGTGGGCACTGATGATGTCAAACGACAAACAGGCACTGGACGCCAGCGAGCTAAGTAAACTTATCACCAAAGCGTTGCCTAAAACGCCAGTGTGGGGCTGGAATGAGGTGAGTAGCTATTTTGCTGGTGCAGACTCATTGTTTGAATTGATATTGCCTGCAATAGCAAAACTGTCCGTTGAACAGCAATGGAAATTAACCCTTAAAGCCTTGGTGCGTTTAAATGATGTACTTGAAGAAATAGATGATTCTGGCGGCTTTCGCTTTGAAATCGAAGGGCAACTTAACCAAAACCTAAGCGAACTTTTTAATCAACTGCCTTGGTCTGATGAACAAAAAGCGCAGTGGATTTTTGAGCATTTTGCAGACTATAAATACGATGTGTTTCCTCGTGTGCCAGAAGATTTTGAGATAACGCCAAGTGTCAATGCCTTGTTTTTATCACACTGTGCAGCAGCAATAGAAAAACGCCTGCAAGCGGGTGTTGATTTTGATGACTGGAGACAAAAAAGCGCACTTACCCGCCTTACGTCGGTATTAATAAAACACGCGCAAGCGCAGGATGATTGGCAACAGCAACTGCGTTTAATTAAAATAACCGCCCATGATTCAGCTGATTACTTAAAAATAACGGCGCTTTGCAAAGCGCGTAATGACCTGTTAGATGCCGAATACTATTTAAAGCAAGCCTATCAACGCGCGCGCAAACCGCACGAACTGCTTGCATGTAAACGTGATGAAATTGATATTCGCCTTGAGTTATCAGAATTTAAAGCGGCATGGGCCATAGCGTGGCAGATATTTGCAGATAACCCGAGTTTTAATGGCTTTAAAGATTTACAAGCGTTACAACAAAAAACCGGCGTCATTGATGCGCAGTTTACGCAAACTGTAGAGCAATTATTGCTATCTCTTTCAAACCAAGGCACTCAGCTAAATAAAGGGGTTCATCGCTTTACTAATTATCCGAGAGAATTACTGGATTTTTATATTGATCAGCATGACATCGAAAAAGCGCGTTCATGGGCCGCAAAACATAAGGTTAAGTCGAGCCAATTGATAAAGTTGGCTGATCTAATTATGGCGCAGCACCCACAAGAGTCGATAGACTTGTATCATAAGTCACTGAGCGACATAATTGAAAAAACCAATAACGACGCCTACCGTGAAGCAACTAATCTATTAATTAAAATAGAAAAAAGCTTAAAAGATAAGAGCGCTGACTGCACGCCACTGTATAACATGATTGCCGCTCTCATTAAGGATTTTAAACAAAAACGTAATATGATGAAGCTGTTGCGTGAATATTTTCCGAGATTGTTTTTAAGCAAAAAATAAATAAGCCAGTGGACGATATTAAGTAGATTCAATTATTGCACAACTTAAAAAGAATAGAGGGTAAATTTGGTAGACGGTGTCTGCCAAATTGAGCTGGTTAAATCTTGCCTTTCTCTTTTAGCCATGTACCTCTAACTGTATTGATAACTTACATGAGCTCAATGCATTTAGACTTTAAGAATTCTAAAAATACTTTTACCTTTTCTAGCGGGTATTTTCTGCCTGCGTAAAATGCGTATAACACCAGATCTTCTGGTTCATGGTCGAGTTTAATATTGATCAATGAGCCGTTGTTTATATCTTCTTGGCATGCGTGAATGGGCAAAATAGCATAGCCCAGTCCTTTTAGTGCAGCGGCTTTGGCCATGTTGCCACTGTTTACTTTAAAACTAGATTTTACTTGCACTGCTTGTTGCTGTTTAAAACGCCAAGGCATGCCTTGCAGTATAGTAATACACGGGACTTTACTTAACTCATCTAGTGAGCGAGGCGGTGGTGTATTGTTGACTGTTTGCCATATTGGCACCAGGGTAATGTACTGATTATGGGGGATGCGGCTCACGCTCCTTTACCAACTTCGGGGCAGGGGGCATGTCAGGCGCTGGAAGATGCTTGGCATCTTGTGCGGGTGTTAGAAAAGTATGATGATTTAGAGCTCGCATTAACGGCTTTTTATCAACAGCGTATAGATAAAACCTCAGCCTCTCAACGTGTTGGTCGCCAAGTTGCGCAGAAAATTTTCACTACAGCAGCTGACACTAATGAGACACCAGCGTTAGGTATCTCTGCCCAGCAGTTAGTAACGTTATGGATGCAAGGCTTGAGTAATTAACCTCTCGAGCTGTGTACTTTGGTGCGAGCAAGGCTATTGATGAGGTGGTTATTTGTTCGCTTATTCAGTTACTTGCAAGTTATGGTTAACAATCCATTAAGTCTGGCTGTGTACAATTGCCGCCTTTACAATTGTTAACCAGTAATGGACTCGCACATTCAATGGCAACTTCAACGTGTTACTCACCTTTAGCAGCATCGCTGCGTTTTTCTGTTCTTAGTTTATCGGTTTTTAGTGCTATGAATGTGGCTGCTGCCGAGCAGTTAACAAACACGCCAACTGAAAAAGATATGGAAGTGATTGAGGTGCGAGGTATTCGCTCTAGCATGGCTGAGAACTTAGCGGTGAAGCGTTTATCGAGTTCTGTTGTGGATGCTATTACCGCAGAAGATATTGGTAAATTCCCTGATAAAAACGTGGCTGATTCATTAGCACGAGTGCCGGGTGTAGTGATTGACCGCGAAGGCGGTGAAGGCTCAACGGTGAGCATTCGTGGTTTATCGTCTGATCTAACTTACACCCAGTTAAATGGTAATTTTATTGCCTCATCACCGGGGGAGCCATCGCGTTCATTCGATTATGCTTTGTTGCCATCGGCGATGATCGCAAGTGTTGAAGTATTCAAATCACCTGAAGCGCGCCTTGATGAAGGAGGCGTGGGCGGTACGGTATTAATGCATAGCCGCAAACCGCTGAATATGGAGGCTAATTCGGGGGTTTTTAATGTTGAAACTACCTATGCTGATGTAACTGAAGATTATGAGCCACAGTTTACTGGTTTATATTCATGGAAAAACGATAGCGATAGCTTTGGTTTTTTACTTGGCTATACCCGTCAACAGCGCACCAACCGTACCCTCTCTGGTGGCACAGATGCCAATGTATGGCGCTATAATGGCGCGCAGCCCAGTGATGTAAATGGCAACGCGGTTGATAACAGTAATGACTGGGGCGTTGTGACTGATGCCAACGGGCAAGGTTATGAGAATATATGGTTTCCGCAAGTGGTGCGCAGCTCTGTTGTGAATGAAAAGCGTGAACGTGAAGGCGTGCAGTTTACAACCCAGTGGCGACCAACTAATCGCATTGAACTGGGTTTTAATTACTTTGGCTTTAGTTTACAGCAACAACGCACTCACTCTGTGGTTGATATGCCGGAATGGGCGCTAAATCCGGACTTTTTAACAGGTGTTACACTGGATGAAAGCGGCACAATTGTCACAGCAATGGATTATAGTGCAATCGCCAGTGGTATTGAAAAAGATATGCAATTGCCGTGGCTACGTGGCAGTTATGTCGATGAAGAATCAACCTCAGATACTTTTGATTTTAACTTAAGCTACGAAGGCGATAATTTTACAGCGCGTTTTGTGGCGGGTAAAACTAAAGCTAAAGGTGGGCCAAAAGAAAGTTGGCAAGCAGCGTATAAAAGTTCAAACGCGGGTGAGGGACAAAGTCATATTGAGAATGCATCGCAAAGTGCCGCTTGGTCAATAACAGATGACCGTATTTCGATGCAGATTGACCCTAACACACTGAATAATTTACTCGCAGGTGTTGGCGGTGGTCGTGATGCAGGCTCATCAAATTCAAGTTTTGTACGCAGCACGCTGGAAGAAAACTACTACCAAGCCGACGTTGATTTTTATGTTGATTGGGGTATGTTTACCACCATTCGCACTGGTGCAAAATACCGCGATGCATCACTGCACCGTGAAACTGGCAACAACTTTTTCCTTGATCCGAGTTTTGATATTGCCGCAGGCGAGGCCAGCGCAGGCGGTATCACTCAATTTGATAGCTATCAATGGAATAATGGTATGCCAGCAGCGCAAGATGTGTTTAACAGCGCGGGCGAGGGCAATATTGCTGGTGGTTTTAATATCAACCTCATGCCGACCATTAATTGGCATAAATATCGCGATTATATTTACAGCAACTATGTGCCGTATACCCGCATTGAAGATAACTTTGTCTATGATATTGCCGAGCAAATTAGCGCGTTTTATTTGCAAGGGGATTTTGAATACAGTGATGTACGCGGTAATTTAGGCGTACGGGTAGTGCAAACTAAAACCACCAGCGCCTCAACTGATTTGTATACCTTTTTGCTCGATGAAACCGATGACGAAACGGGCGAGCCGGTCACCGGCGATGATCGCTTGGTTGAGCAATACCAATTGATCACACAACAAACAACAGACACTCACGTATTACCAAGTTTAAATATTGCGTGGGATGCCAGCGACGATGTGGTGATACGTGGTGCGCTTGCTAAAGTGATGTCGCGCCCCGATTACGGTGATTTAGGCAGCCAACAACGTATTACTTTCGTATCTGATGAATGGGCTGCTGATCGTGCTGCGTTTAACGAGCAACCAGGGTTTAGCGGCAGTGGCGGTAATAAAAACTTAACAGCGTTTGAGTCTGTACAAGCCGATTTATCTGTTGAGTATTACTATGCGCCAGGCTCTGCATTAGGTGTAGCGTTATTTCATAAAAAGGTAGATAACTTTGTGGTGCCATTGGTGATTGATTCACAGCGTGAATTTGCAGGCCAAGCGGGTATTGTTGATGCTGGTACTATTACTATTTCGCCTTACAGCACGGTAGGTAATGGTAGCGATGCCGTATCTAAAGGGGTGGAAGTGTTTATTCAACACGCCTTTGATAGCGGCTTTGGTATTTATGCTAACTACACGTATAACAACACCAATCAGGCTGATGTGACAGTTGCCGGTGAAAAGTTTGCTGAATCGCCATTAATAGGCAGTGCCGATTACCAATATAACACCTCGGTTTATTATGAAGGGGATAGCTTTAATATTCGCGCGTCATACAATAAACGAGGCGAAACAGTGCTCGGTATTAATAGCGGCTTAAATGTATATCAAGACCCATACCAGCAAGTAGACGTAAATGCCGCGTATAGCGTTACCGATAGCTTTAGCTTTACCGCAGCGGTAATTAATTTAACGCAATCAGAATCCGTTACACGCTTAGGTAAAGATACCGGCGCTCGTTTGTTGAATACCAGTTACTCAGGCCGCCGTTATTACGCCGGATTTAATTACAGCTTTTAAGTTAACCTGAACGCTGGTGATAGATTTATTATCCAGCGTTCAGATTAGTTAAGTGAAGACTTTAACGATGTATCGTGATATTGGCTTTTGCGCACACTGCTACGCAGTTTTTCTTGTTCTAAAACGTGACTAGCGTCGATGTCATTTAACGGTAGCGTATCTTCGCGGCTTAAGTTGCCATCGGCCACCAGCGATAAGTAACGAGAACAACACACTCGCAAAAACGAGGTGAAATTACCAATATCATGATCAGCATCAAGAGACTCAAGGTACAGTTTAGTGATCATTTGATTGACGGTCATTTGATCGCGAAAAGCCACTTCTTCTAAAATATCCCAAAAAAACTCTTCTAAACGAATCGATGTAACTACACCATCAATACGCAGTGATTTGGTTCGACAAGTCCATAACCGGCTGTCGGCATTAATGAAAAGTTGGCACATAATTTACCTCTTAATGCCGCGCAGCGGTGATTATAGTAAGGCTACAAACTGTTTTAACATGGCTGGGTGCGCAGGCCATGCTGGTGCTGTTACCAATTTTCCATCGGTAATGGCGCCATCCATTGGTAACTCAACGTACTCGGCACCCGCCATTTTTACTTCAGGTTGGCAAGCAGGGTAAGCAGATACTTTTTTACCTGTGATCACACCTGCCGCGGTTAGCAGTTGCGGGCCGTGGCAAATAGAGGCAATTGGTTTATCAGCTGTGGCAAAGTGTTGAATTATTTCGATTACTTTCGCGTTCAAACGTAAATATTCCGGGGCACGACCACCGGGTAAATACAGCGCATCGTAATCAGCGGCATTAATATTGGCAAATGTCGCGTTGAGCGCAAAGTTATGACCGCGTTTTTCAGTATAGGTTTGATCGCCTTCAAAATCATGAATTGAGGTGGCGATTGTATCACCCGCTTTTTTATCAGGGCATACAGCATCAACCTGATGACCCATTGCCAATAATGCTTGAAAAGGCACCATGTTTTCATAGTCTTCCACAAAGTCACCGGTGATCATAAGTACTTTAGCCATGTTTTGCTCCAGATCTTAATTGTGCGTAAACGTATCAGAGTGGAAATTAAGTACACACTAATACCGTGAGTGTTTAGTAAAGCACATATAAATCAGCAGCGGGTAATATTCTAATACTACAATAGCGGGAGCTGCTGTGTTCCATTCCTTATTGTTTTTAATGACTTGAATAACCAGAAAGCTGATATATAACTTATCTCCAGTGGCTTTGTTGATCTAAATAATACCTGCTGGAGCATGGTTAAAATATATGTTTTACATAACATAGTTAAAAACCCCAACCGATTCGAAGTCGAGTGCTATTTACTCGCTGCAATTGATTTTAATGAGAAATTAGCTTATTATCGCAGCAACTATTACTGATAAGGCTCGTTATTTTGCGCATTACGCCGCCCTAGGTTTTCCCCCCTCTAAATTGCCATAATTTAAATGGCTATCAATTGCTGTTTTCAGCAGGTGCTTGTTTGCGCCATCAAAAAATATTTAAGCACCCTGTTCAACGCGTTAACTGTCGATACGCTAATGTATTGCTATGTTGAAATTGTGGTTTATCGAATTTTTATCAATTTAAATTGTGTTTTTACTTTTGGCTAAATGATTTACGTATCAAAGCAGCGCATTGCTTTGCGTGTGAGCGTGTTAAGTTAAAAGAATTTTGCATGATGAAATTGATAACACATAAAACAAGGTTTTCTATGTTCGAAAAATTTAAACTCGAATGGTTCGCTAACATTCGTGGCGACTTACTTGCGGGTATTGTGGTCGCATTAGCTTTGATCCCTGAGGCTATCGCGTTTTCTATTATTGCCGGTGTTGACCCTAAAGTCGGCCTCTATGCTTCATTTTGTATTGCGGTTGTGATTGCCTTTGTTGGTGGCAGACCCGGTATGATCTCTGCGGCCACCGGCGCGATGGCACTGTTAATGGTGACGCTAGTAAAAGAGCATGGCCTAGAATACTTACTTGCCGCAACTTTACTCACCGGTGTATTACAAATTATTGCCGGTTATTTAAAGCTTGGCAGCTTAATGCGCTTTGTCTCGCGCTCGGTGGTTACTGGCTTCGTTAACGCTTTAGCAATACTGATATTTATGGCGCAGTTGCCAGAGCTTACCAATGTTACTTGGCATGTCTATGCGATGACCGCCGCTGGTTTAGGTATTATTTACTTATTCCCTTACTTACCAGTTATAGGTAAAAGCATTCCCTCGCCGTTAGTGTGTATTGTGGTACTGACTGCCGTTGCCATGACTATGGGGCTTGATATTCGTACCGTGGGTGACATGGGCGAGCTCCCCGATACCTTGCCTATCTTTTTATGGCCTGATGTGCCGCTAAACCTAGACACCTTGTTAATTATTTTACCTTATTCAATAGGCCTTGCTATTGTCGGCTTATTAGAGTCAATGATGACGGCCACTATCGTTGATGACCTAACTGACACCTCAAGCGATAAAAACCGTGAGTGTAAAGGCCAAGGTGTTGCCAATATTGGCGCGGGTTTATTAGGTGGTATGGCCGGTTGTGCGATGATTGGTCAGTCAATTATTAATGTTAAATCGGGTGGCCGTGGCCGCTTATCTACTTTTGTAGCCGGTACTTTCTTGTTAATTATGGTGGTATTTTTAGATGAGTGGTTAAAGCTCATTCCAATGGCGGCATTGGTTGCAGTAATGATCATGGTGTCAATTGGTACCTTTTCTTGGAGCTCTATTCGCGATCTTAAAAAACACCCATTCTCAACCAATATAGTTATGCTTGCTACTGTGGTCGTAGTCGTTGCAACTCATAACTTAGCAATGGGTGTGTTTGTTGGTGTATTACTGTCTGCGGTGTTCTTTGCTAATAAAATTAGCCGCTTTATGGTGGTACAGTCTGAGGGTTCTAATGGCGACAAAGTGTATACAGTGACTGGCCAAGTATTCTTTGCCACAGCGGATAAATTTGTTGATTCGTTTGACTTTAAAGACGCAGCCGACAATGTCACGATCGATTTGAGCCATGCGCATTTTTGGGATATCAGTGGTGTAGGCGCACTTGATAAAGTGGTGATTAAATTACGCCGAGAAGGTGCCGAAGTCACTATTAAGGGCATGAACGTAGCAACCCAAACCGTAGTTGATAAGTTTGCAATTCATGATGACCCCGCTGCCGTAGAAAAAATGATGGCAGGCCATTAAGGAGAACACAATGAAAAAAATAATATCGTGCGTTGACGGCTCAGCTTTGGCACCCTCTGTGTGTCAAGCGGGAGCGTGGTTATCTGAGCGTTTATCGCTGCCTTTAGTGCTACTGCATAGTATTGAAAAAGAGCACACCGGCCAAGTTAATTTAGCCGGTAGTATTGGCCTTGGGGCAAATGAAAGCTTACTGCAAGAATTAGCCGATCACGATGCGAAAAAAAGCAAACTGCTAAAAGCACACAGCAAAGCCTTACTAGAAGAGCTACAGCAGTCACTGCCTGAGCTAAATAGCCCAGTTGCAACACTTGAGCGCTTTGGTGATGTAAACCACACCCTTAGCGATATTAAAGAGTCAATTCGTTGCTATGTGATGGGCCGCAGTGGTGAAAGCCACGGTAATGAAACTCACTTTGTGGGTTCGCATATTGAAAGCGCATTACGTTTGGTTGACCGCTCTATGCTACTGACCGTTGGCGAGTTTAAAAAACCGCAATCGTTCTTACTTGCCTACGATGGCAGAGAGCAAGCTAACTTGGCCATTGAGCGGTTACTCGAAACCAAGCTACTGGCTGATTGCGATTGCCATTTAGTGATGGTGGGTAACACCAGCCATGCCACTAAAGACGCGTTTGATAAAGAGCTAAGCCGTTTAGAGTCAGAGTTTGCATCAATTACTCCGCACTTTGTTGATGGTGGTAATATTGCCGATTCATTATTAGCTAAGCAGCAACAGCTCAATGTTGACTTAACTGTGATGGGGGCGTTTTCGCACTCTAAAGTGAGGCAGTTCTTTGTGGGTAGTAATACGCTAAAATTAATTGCTAACAGCCACACTTCATTATTAGTGATTAAGTAAACTTTCAGTTTTAATGAGCCTAGCCACTACAAGACTGGGCTCATTTTTCATCCTGTTGTACGATTCAGTGCCAATATTACCTAGGATCTGCCCTGCATTAACCAAGGCTGTGCTGGTTAACCATGATTAGCGTTTTTCATTTTATACATTTTTTTATCGGCCGTTTCGATTAACGCATCCAAGGATTCACCATCGCTTGGGTAAAAGGCTGCACCATAAGAAAAGTTAATTTTCATCTGTGGGTAATCACTGCTTGCTGCCGCTTGGGCAATCGCTTTTGCAATCCTGCTGGTTAATTTATGAATATCCGCTATGGTATGAAAATGTTCCAGTAACAACACAAATTCATCACCGCCAAGCCGTGCTGCGGTATCGTCTTCTCGTAACGTATTTTGAAAAACATCCGCTAAAATCTTTAGTGCATCATCACCTGCTTGATGACCAAATTGATCGTTTAACTCTTTAAATTGGTTTAAGTCAATAAATACAATGCTTAAGTGATTAGCCTCAGCTTTTTGACTACGCTTAAAATGCTTTAACACTTGCTTAAAACGATCTTCTAGCAACAGCCTGTTAGGTAACCCCGTTAAGTGATCGTGATAGGCTAAAAAGCGAAACGTATCGCGTTGCGAAATATGATTACTAATATCAGAAAAAATAGTAATAAAACCTTTAATTTCATCATTATGTGTAATAGACGAGGTTGATTGCCAAGTGTGGATCGTTTCCCCCGAGGCTTTGCGGATCATAATTTCACCGCTCCAGTGGCCTTCGTTTTTAATGGCTCTAAAGGCTGCACGAATGGTATTACTTTGGTTTAGGCCGCTTCGTAAAAAGGTGGGTTTACGAAACAAAACACGTTCACGTGGATAACCGAACAACATAATAAAGGCGTCGTTCACTCTAATCACATCATCGTCTTTATCGGTCACCATCATCGCTTCGCCGCTGTGATTAAAGACTAAATCATCAATTGAACGTTGCTCGCTGGCTTGGGTATTAAACACACAACACACCGTCGACTGTGCTTGACTACTTTTTTTTAAGCTTATTGAGTAAATATGCTGCTGCAATCGCAACTCAATCGTTTTGTAAAACGCCGTGCTGTTTAAGTTAAACTGCTGTGTTATATCAGATATTTGCAGCTGCACCGCTTCAGGCAATGAACAAAATTGTGTATTACTACTAACATGCTCTGCACATACAAATAGTGCCGGAACAGGTAAATCATCAACTGTCATTGTATTCACCTTAATGCCTTATACTCGTTTATATATTAGTTAAGTGCATGTTATATGCTAAGATAGATTATATTTATCGCAAATTTATATACTCAGCTAATCTGGTAAATGATCACTTATGGCATAAGGAAATTTATAGCGTCGTTTGATTTTAAAGAGGTGCTCGCTAAAGTTATCATTGATTTAACTGATGGCCATTTTTGGAATATCACGGCCATTAATTGTCCTTTGCTAAGTATATGCTCTCCAGCAGCGTCTTGCTGCTGGAGGTTTAGAGTATCTGTTGTTGCCAACGCTGCGCTAGAAAGTCGATAAATGCTCTGACCAAATTTTGCTGATAGTTACGCGATAAGTAAACGGCCCATAAATGGTTACCTGGGGTAGCGTAGTTAGGCAGTACCTTCACCAATTGCTTTGTTTCCAAATCCTCTTGTGCCAAATGATAAGGTAAATTGGCAACGCCCATCCCTCTGATTGCGGCCTTGCGTAACACCGACATATCATTGGCGTTAAGATTGCCCTTTACAGTGATTTTTTCATCCGAATTCTCACCTAAGATATGCCATGTTGAACTGCCACTGTGCAGCAAACAATTATGCTGCAATAAATCTTGCGGTGTGGTGAGGTTACTTTTGCCAGCTAAATAGTCAGGGGATGCGCACATAACCGTATTTATAAACATTAACTTACGGGCAATCAGTTGTTCATCGGGCTGGTGAGTATAACGCAAGGCAATGTCTATTCGCTCATCCACCAATTGCGATAGCCGGTCAGAGAGCACCAGCTGAAACTGTGTATTTGGGTGTATAGCAACAAATTCTTCGATTGCATCAAACAACATGTTTTGCCCAATACCAATAGGCGCTGCCACCCTAATTGTGCCAACTAGCTCGTTATTATGGCTATGTGCTCTACTTTGTAAATCCAATACAGTGCTGAGTATTTGCTTACAGTAGCTAAGCGCTTCTTCGCCTTGATTAGTTAAACTGACTTTACGGGTGGTGCGGTGAAATAACCGTAAGCTAAGCCACTGCTCAATGTCTTGTACGTGGCGGGTGACTTGTAAGCGGCTGAGCTCTAAGTTAGCAGCTGCTTTTGTAAAACTGCCACAGCGGGCAACTTCAACAAAGCTTTGGATTGCAGTTATTTTGTCCATTAGTATCCTAAAGTGAACCAATGTGTATCTGTAAGGTTTATTTATCATCAATTATCGTTCAAGTAAACTGATTATCCAGAGCTGAGGTGACGACTCAGATGATTAATACTTTTTTAAGGATACAGATATGAATATTACTATTTTAGGTGCAACTGGTTGGATTGGTGGTGAGATCACTACACAGGCATTACTACGCAACCACCAAGTAACAGCAATAGCCAGAAATACCGAAAAATTAACCGCTGAAAACGTGACGCTAAAGAACTTTGATTTGCAATCAGATGACGATATCGCTCCGTTACTTGCTGGTGCTGATGTGGTGATTGCCTCAATTGGCGGCCGTGCCGCTGGTAATCATGAGTTAGTTGCCCGCACTGCAAAGCGTTTATTAGCGGCACTTTCTGGTAGTAATACTCGGCTGTTATGGGTCGGCGGCGCAGGGAGTTTAGAGGTGTCTGCTGGCGTTACCTTAGTGTCATCCCCCGATTTTCCTGCTGAATATAAAGATGAGGCATTGGCGCAAGGTGAAGCTTTAGAGGTATTTAGGGCGACCAACACAGCTACACAATGGACGTTTGTAAGCCCTGCGGCGGTTATTTACCCGGGCGCGAGTGAAGGTGCGTATCGTATTGGTGGCGATGAATTTTTCACTAATGAACAAGGTGAAAGCAAAATCTCGGTCACCGATTACGCGATTGCGATGCTGGATGAAGCGCAACATGCCGCGCATATTAATCAACGTATCAGTGTGGCTTATTAAGGTTTTTTCCAAGGGCACATAAGTGTTATTCTTGATCAATACTTGATCAGTGAATGGTACTTATGAGCCTATTTTTCTCCCTTGCTTTAGCAAGTTTACCTGTCTTACCAGAGCCCATTACAAATAACGCGGCCGCTAAAGTTATTGTTAATGAACAGCCGTATTTATTAAGCTTTATGGGCTTAATCCAAAGCAAAGATCATCACAGTGTGCATAATAAAGTGTGGGCGCTAAAGCTTGGTTATAAAATAGAGCTTTCGTTATGAATACCTTATATATAACAGGAGCCGGTGTGAGTGCCGCCAGCGGCATTCCAACTTTTCGTGGCGAAGACGGCTATTGGACTATTGGCAGTCAAAACTATACGCCAATGGAAATGGCCACTCGCGCGATGTATGAAAATAATCCGCGGGAATTTTTAGCGTGGTATTATCATCGTTTTGCCACTTATCGTAATCATGGCCCTAATGAAGTGCATCATTGGCTCAGCGATAAAAACTTAATCACTCAAAATATTGATGGCTTAGATGGTAAAGCGGGGAATAGTAATTACATTGCGATTCACGGTCGGCTTGATCAAATGACCTTGTTTCATACCCAAGGTGATGATGTTAGCGCGCATCTCACCCCTTGGGATAACGTAGATGAAAGCCGTTTGCATGACTCACTGCTGGAATTATTTAACATCGAAAACCAACAGCCGCAGCTTAATCATTCCTTTAAACCCTATGTGCTGCTATTTGATGAATATTACACTGAGCTTTATCGGATCACGCAAGCACAACAGCGGATGATCGCAGCCGATAAAATCGTATTTATCGGCACTTCGTTTAGCGTAAATATCACCCAAATGGCACTGGAGATAGCGCGCAGCTACGACATTGCTATTGAAGTGGTTGATCCACAGCCTGCGCACATAATGCACCCTAATGTGAGTTATAAAAAAATGACTGCATTAGAGTACATTCAATTTAAGGGCTAATTACTGCTGTGCTTTCGCTTGCGCTACATTGAGTCGCAGACCTAGCGGATCAGTAACAAATTCTGCCACGCCGGATTTATTTAACTCTAAAATAGCTTTAGGTGCTTGCTGAAAACTTTGCCAATTTATTAGGCCTGGGCCATTTGGGTTACCTGCTTTGATAAAGTTAGTGACGTAGCGATGCATGGTTTTGCCCGCTTGTTTATCTTGCTCAGTAGTGACATGGCCATATTTAGTGGCCACCGTATTAAAAAAGTAAGGGATCTCGCTCGCGTGCGCTGCACCTTTTGCATCTAACGTTTGTGCGACATAAGCGAACCGATAAAGGTAAGCATTTTGGCCACGTTTACTAAAGCGTTGCGCAGTAAAACGAGCCGGTTCTTGCATTAGTTTGTCTTGGCCAACTTGGTAGTTTAATAATGCCAGTGGCTTATCATTTTCTGGATCATAGGCAAACTGGGCTTGTTTGGCATTATCGGCAAAGCTGTTGAATAAAGCGTGTTTAGAGGCAAAGTTGGCATTGCCGATATCATGGCTGGTGGTACCGACCATTAACGGTACTTTGCTAAATTGACCATTGAGTAGGTTTTCGTTGGTGCTGCCAGTTATGAGTGTACCGTCTAAGATTGGCCCACCAGAGTAAGTTACAAGCGAATCATTAATACTGCTTAAGGTACTTAGGTTTAAATTACCAACAATAGCTTGGGCGGGGAGTGCACGCAGTGCTGTTAGGCTATTTTTATCACTGCCGGTTATTTGATGTTGGGCTGCAAAGTTAACGCCTACTTGCTCGGCTGATAATGTGTCTGGATCATCACTGTGCAGTGGTAACTGATTAAATAACTCACGACCGCCGCCAGACATGATAATTGCTTTATTAAATAGCCCTTGCGCGCTTGGTGTTTGCAACATGGCGTGTACTGATTTACCACCAGCGGATTCGCCCATGATGGTTACTTGGCTTGGATCGCCATTAAACTCAGTAATATTATTTTTAACCCATTTTAAAGCGGCTACTTGGTCCATAAATGCATAATTACCAAGCGCGTCATTTTCAAAACTGCTCAGTGCAGGGTGAGCAAAGAAACCAAAGCGACCTAAACGGTAATTAAAACTAACAAACACAATGCCTTGTTTGGCAAAGCTTGCGCCAGAATAAACCTCAGGAGATGCACCGCCATTTACAAAACCACCGCCATAAAACCACACCACCACAGGGTAGCCCGTATCGCTTTGTTTAGCAGGCCTGATCACATTTAAATACAAGCAATCTTCCGCAGCTGTTGTACCCAGTGGTGCGGCATCGCCTGCAAATGGTTTTTGCATGCAGTCTGGCGCATAGTGATCAGCTTGCTTAACACCTTGCCATTTAGGCACAGGTTGTGGAGAGCGCCAACGATAGTCCGCTACTGGAGGCGCAGCATAAGGAATGCCTTTAAAGGATACTATTTTGCCTGATTCAGTGCCTTGCACTGTACCACCGGTTACATCCGCAGTTGTGTTTGAGGTGGCTTTAGAGCAGCCTTGTAAAGTTATTGCTGCAAGCGTAAAGCAGGTGATAAAAGCCAATGGTTGTAGTGAGCGCAGTAGCATGGTTAATCCCTATAAAATGAGCGTGCCATAGTCGAAAACCAACAGATACTAGCATAAAAAATGGCGGGATAGATAAAGGCTTAAATAAACTAAGGTGATTAGATAGGGAGTATAATCACCTTAAGTATTTGGCAAAAGGCTAATTTAAAACCTTTAATCTCCTGGGCAGAAGTGTGCCAAATTAGTTGCTAAGCGTTAAAAACGGGTACGAATACCAAATGTAATACGACGCTCAAAGATATTTTGCGTGATCACATGATCTGACCATTGTGCGTAAATATCTTCTTTTTCCTCGGTTAAATTACTCACTGAGGTATAAATGCTCATATCTTCAGCAAATTCATAGCCTGCATACATATCAAAATACAAGGTGCTGTCGGTCCAAAATGGCATAACCCCTTCGCCCATTGGCGAACTTAAGCTGTCTAAGCGATCGCTGCGGTAGTTAGCTGCAAGGCGCAGTTGTAATGGGCCTTTTTCATACCAAAGCACCGCATTAGCTGATTTTTCAGAGTTATCTTGAATTGGTAAACTTTCACCATAAACATCAACGTTTGCGCTGTCGCTTGGCGCATAGGTAAAGTTAACTGACGTGCCTAAGCCATCAAATGGCGCCGGTAAAAAGTCAAATGCTTGCTGATAAACCACTTCAAAGCCTTTAATGTCACCACCTTGGCCATTTATTTCAGTGCTTACCGGTACTTCACGACGAATAACGCCATCAATATCGGGTAAGCCTTGCATGACAATACCGTTTTCAACAAATGATTCTATATCCATTAAAAAGGCTGAAATGCTTAGTAAACCGCTGTCATTAAAATACCACTCGGCAGATAAGTTATAGTTAGTGGCGCGCCATGGCTCTAGATCAGGGTTACCATTTTGTGTGCCTTGTACCGCGACTAATAAATCAGGACTTACGCCAAGCTCAGCGGCAAGTACATCACCGGCACGAGTACGACCAACACTAATACCACCGGCAAGTTTACCAATATCGAGCGTGGTCATGGTTTTACCGTAACCAGCACGTAGGATCAGCTCTTCGGTGAGGTTTAAGTTAAAGTTCATGGATGGTAAAAAGTCAGAGTAATCTCTGTTTAGCCATTTTTCACCGGTTTTTTCACTGGCAGTACACAATGAGCAAGGACGTGCTGAGCCTAGCTGATTCTGCAGCATGTCGAGTTCAGTTTTAATGTATTGCGCGCCAATATTAGCGGTATAACTTAAATCCCCCAATTCACCGGAAAAGTTTGCTTTAAAGTAAGCGGTTTGTGTTTGCTCTTTGACTTGATAGGTACGAGATGGGTTAGCTAAACGCTTATTACCTGGGTAAATAGCGTTTTGGAATGCCATTGGATCGTCCATCACTTTCGGATCGATTAAGTAAAAACTATGCCCAGCGCCGCCAGGGCCTAAACCATTGACTTGGTTAACCCACCCATTGGGCATATCACTAAAAAAGTTGGTTTTACCTAGGGTTAAATCACCACCTGCTACGCTATTTTCACCGTCGCCATTGGTATCACCTAGTGATGCGCCAGAATCTTTCCACATCACATCTGCTGTAATATCACCGGTGGTAAATGGCGCAACGAGAATATAGGTTTCACGCTCTACATCACGTTTGGATGCGCGCAGACCAAAATCAAAATTCTGCAGGTGATCTGTGTCAAAGGCGTAATGGCCATCAATACGGGCAACATCAAGTGTGGCCTCTTCTTCAAAGTTATTTTCAGAGTAGGTTGATACCAGATTATATTGGCTTATATCATTGCCAAAACCTTCTGCAAAACCAAGGGTGAGGTATTCGCCACTGCGTGAAAAGCTGACATCAACGTCTTCTGGGCCGTAACCATTGGGGTTAACAGGGGTAATGCCATCACCATGATTTTTTAATAGTCCATGTTGTGCGCCTGAAGTTAAAAAGCCGTGGGCTACATTTTCAGTATGGCTGCGCTCTGCTGAGCCATGAATATACCTAAATTCACCTGATAATGGGCCATCACCTTGGTATTCGAATAAAAAGCTGGCATTGGTTGATTCACGATCGTTAGTTAAACTTTCCGAGTAGGCACTAACCCGGCGAACTTTTAAATCAGCTTCATTGACTGTGTATATTTGCCCGCCCTGATCATTATCTAAACGGGGAATAAAATTATCAGAATACGCCCAGATAGAGCCACGGGCATTATCAACCATCACCCCTTGTTTACGGTCAGCATCATCCATTTTGGTATAAAATAGGTCGCCGGTAAAAGTCAGGGCATCGGCAATTTGATATTGAATAGTGGTGTTTAAACCTAAGCGATCACGCTCGGTTTCACGGTCCATCACGCCATAAAAACGTTGGCTGTAAAAGCTGTCGTTAAAATCGCCATCACCGTTAAAGTCTCTGTCAGTTTCATTTTGCACTTCTGAAGAGGTTAAAATTGTGCCATTGCGATAATTTGCTAAGGTGCTTTCGTCATACGCGGCGGTGACAATAATACCAAACTTATCATTGTTGTATCCGGCAAAGGCTACCAGTTTAGGATCGGTTTCTTCAGATAAGCTGCCGCGGGTGGCTTCCCCTGTCAGTGAAAACGTAGTGCCTTGGTCAAGAGCAAACGGCCGGCGCGTTTTTAAATCTAAAGTACCTGAAATGCCTCCAGCTAAAGTATCTGCTTGAGGTGATTTAAGTACATCAATCCCTGATAGCAACGCGGCTGGGACATCAGTGAAGTCTGGTTGCAAGGTTGTAATTGAACCGGCACTTAAAAACTGCTCGCCATTTAAAAGAGTGGTTACTTGCGGCATACCCCGTACGTTAATGGTCGAGCCTTCCCCTGCCGAGCGGCGAATTTGCACACCCGGAATACGTTGCAGCGTATCGGCAATGGTTACATCGGGGAGTTTACCAATGTCTTCGGCGGTAATTGAGTCCATCACCCCAGTGCTAAAGCGTTTGTTGTTAATATCTTGTTTGTTGCTGGCGGCAATACCACGTACTTCGATGGTTTCTATTTCGTCATTGGCAACTGGACTTTCGTCCGCGGCATAAACCCCAAAGCTCGTATAACCACAGATAATAGCAGCCACAGTTTTTGCTATTACACTTATATTTAACGTGGCTTGGCGACGGTTTTTACTATGCATTTTGTTGTACCTCATCCTGTATTTTAGAAGGTGAATTATTATTTTCTGTTAATTTGTAACATTTGTTGACTATTGTTTTGTTATTAATTAGCATCACTTTCAAGCAAAATGCAATAACAATTACATTAACATTTGATAATTTTTTGCTTCTTAATGTAATGTTGCTATCTAAGGTAATGATTTAAAATAAGAGTTTTATTTATGGAAAAGTTAGCCACAACAAGTGCTGAAAATATCGCAAGTGTGAATAAAGGCTTAGGTAAAGGCGAGGTCCCCATACATGGGGATTATAATGTTGCCTTACAGCAAGTTAGTTTGCCTTGTGCGTGTATTTATCAAACTCGGTTAGATAATAACATTGCCTGGATGGCAAAGTTTGCAAAGCAAAGTAAGGTGGAGTTTTCCCCCCATGGTAAAACTACCATGGCACCGGGTATTTTTAACAAGCAATTAAATGCAGGGGCTTACGCGATCACTATTGCCACAGTGCAACAGGCGGTAGTGGCTGCACGCGCTGGTGCAAAGCGCATTATTATGGCAAATCAGTTAGTTGGCAAAGCTAACATGGCGCATCTTGCAAGTTTATTAAAGCAGCATCCGGTTGATTTTTATTGTTTAGTGGATGATATCAGTAATGTAACAGCCCTTGCTGAGTTCTTTAGTGAGCAAGGTTTACAGCTTAAATTACTGATTGAATTAGGCGTAGCTGGCGGGCGTTGTGGTGTCGTTGATAATCAACAACTGCAGCAATTGGCTGCGCATATTCAACAGTTTGCTTCATTACAGCTTGCGGGTATTGAAGTGTATGAAGGCGTATTGAGTACAGAAAATGAAGTGGCTGCTTTTTTAACGGATGCGGTAGCAAAATGTAAAGCCTTGATTGAAAAGCAGGCTTTTGCGACAGAGCAGGTGATCATTACCGCTGGTGGCTCTGCTTGGTATGACTTAGTGTGTGATGCATTTGCACCGCACAACTTGTTAGACAACATGATACCTGTGATCCGCCCTGGTTGTTATGTGGCTCATGATCAAGGGATTTATCAGCAGGCCCAGCAGCAAGTGTTAGCGCGTAACCCGCTGGCCTGTAATATTGGCAGTGATCTACAGTCGTGTTTAGAAATTTGGGCATACGTACAGTCACTACCAGAGCCAGGTCGTGCCATTATTGGTATGGGTAAACGAGATGTCGCCTTCGATGCTGGCTTACCCATTGCCAATTTACATGTTGATCAAGCTGGCACGGTACGACCTGCAGGGGCTGATTGGCAAGTTGAAAAAATAATGGATCAACACGCGATGCTGACTTATACCGACCCTGAGCAACTAAAAGTGGGCGATATTATTGCATTTGCAACCTCGCACCCGTGCCTTACATTCGATAAATGGCGTTATATTAACGTCATAGATGATAACTATAACGTTATTGAGATCTTTGATACGTATTTTTAGGAGAGTAAATAATTGGATATTGTTTCACGAATTAAAGAGCGCTTAGGGCATTTACGTCAATCAGAGCAACTCGTTGCACAATTAATTTTAACCGATCTGCAATATGCAGCTTCAGCAAGTATTAGCGACTTAGCGCAGCGCGCTAAAGTGAGCCACGCGTCAATTACTCGCTTAGCTAAAGCCTTAGGCTGCGATAATGTGCGAGATATGAAACTACAACTTGCGCAGTCACTGGCAGTTGGTGAGCGTTTTATTAGTGAAAACGCCTCAGTACGCGAAGATATTCCAGCAATATACCAAGCAATTCACGATATTTTAGATATCAATGCCGGGCTTATTGAGCAGTCTTTAGTGGAAGAAGCCGCACGTTGTATTGCTGGTAGTCGTCATACACTCATTTTTGGTGTTGGTGGTGGCAGCTCGGTAGTGGCACAAGAGTGTCACAATCGTTTGTTTCGACTCGATGTACTTAGTAATGCCTATAGCGATCCTGTGATGATGCGCATGACAGCAGCCAGTGTTGATGTGAGCGATGTGGTTATGGTGCTGTCGTTAACGGGGCTTGCCAAAGATCTGATTGATGCCGCAAGTATTGCCAAAGATTATGGTGCAAAGGTGATTGCCATTTGCCCTGATAGTACGCTTGCGGATATAGCGACAATTCACTTACCAATCAAAACCAATGAATCAGATTACATTTTCACGCCAAGTACCGCGCGTTACGCCATGTTAGCCGCCGTTGATGTGCTTGCCAGTGAAGTGGCGATATTAACGCAGAAAAAATCTCGTGAGAAACTGCGCCGTATTAAACATGAGTTAGATGAGTACCGTCAAGGACCTGACCGCGCACCGCTAGGAGATTAACAATGCAGTACGATAGCTCGCAAGCAGTAGACACAATCATCTATCAAGCAAAGGTATTTGATGGCTTAGGTAATGCGCCAGTGCAGATGGACGTTGCAATCAAAAGGCAGCAGATTGTCGCATTGGGTGAGTTATCTGCATATCAAGCAACAAATAAAGTTAATGCCGATGGATTGTGTTTAGCGCCCGGCTTTATTGATGTACATACTCACGATGATTTAGAAGTACTCAGAAACCCTGAAATGGCGGCTAAAATCAGCCAAGGGGTGACGACGGTTATTACCGGCAATTGTGGCATTAGCGCCGCGCCCGCCCAATTAGCCGCGGATGCGCCTGATCCAATGAACTTATTAGGTGATAAAACTGAATTTAAGTTTGCCCAGCTGCGCGATTATATCGACGCTTTTAATGTGCAAAAAGCCAATGTCAATGTGGCTGCGTTGGTTGGGCATACCACGCTTAGAAATAATGTGATGACCGATTTATTACGCGCAGCGACAGCAGCAGAAATCACCTTAATGCAGCAGCAACTAGACCTTGCACTGAGTCAAGGCGCATTAGGCTTGAGTACCGGCCTTGCCTATAAAAATGCCAATCAAGCGCCATCTTCTGAAGTGCACGCATTTGGTGAAGTGTTGAAAAAACACCATGCGCTGTATACCACGCATTTACGCACTGAATTTGATGCGGTACTTGATGCAATGGACGAAGCCTTTGCAATGGAGCAAGTATTTGATATTAAGGTGATTATTTCACACCTTAAATGCGCGGGTAAAAATAACTGGGGGCGAGCTCCGGAGTTATTGGCTAAGTTTGCCGAGCAAGGTGAACATTCAAAATGCAGTTGTGATGCGTACCCATATGCTGCCAGTTCCAGCACCTTAGATTTAAACCAAGTGACCGATGAATTTGATATTTTTATAACCTGGTCAACGGCTCACCCTGAAATGGCTGAACAGTTACTGGCCGATATCGCTAAACAGTGGGGCGTGAGTTTGCTTGATGCGGCTAAACGACTACAGCCCGCAGGGGCGGTTTACCATGGTCTTAATGAAGACGATGTAAAAACCATTCTTGCCTTTGATAAAACCATGATTGGCTCAGATGGCTTACCGTGCGATCCGCATCCGCATCCGCGTTTGTGGGGCTCATTCCCACGGGTTTTAGGTCATTACAGCCGTGAGCAAGGCCTTTTTTCGTTGGCAACGGCGATCCATAAAATGACCGGTTTAAGTGCTGCAAATTATCGCTTAGCAAACCGTGGAGTGATCAAGGTCGGTTATTTTGCTGATTTAGTATTATTTGATGCCGATGAAATTATCGATAACGCGACCTTTGTTGAGTCTGCCTTACCGGCATCGGGTATCCGTCGGGTTTGGACTAATGGCCAAACCACATTGAAAGATAAACAGGTTCTGCCCGCGTATTCGGGTAAATTTTTAACATCTCTAGGAGCAAGTAAACATGATTAGACGAATTGGTATTGAAGGCGGTAAAGGCACGGGTGGCCAACACTTACCGTTTGCCCGCGCAGTAGAAGCCGGTGGTTGGTTGATGGTGTCAGGGCAAACCCCAATGCAAGACGGCGAAGTGGTTGAAGGCGGTATTATTGAGCAATCAACCCTCGCGATTGAAAATTGCCTCGAGATAATGAAAGAAGCAGGTTACGAGTTAAAAGATGTGGTGCATGTGACGGTTATTTTAACTGACTCGCGTTATTTTCAGTCGTTCAATAAAGTATTTAAAGCGTACTTTGGTGCTAATCCACCAGCACGTATTTGTGCGGTCGCGGATCTAGTTGTCGATTGTAAAGTTGAGGTAGATGTTACTTGTTATAAGGCACCTTAACTTTTTGTCAGCGCCTTAATGACAGCGTTGACATACACCTAAGAGCACACAAAAAAATAATCGCTCTTAGGTGGCTTGGATATATTAATCAACAGAATAATAACTATCACCGCCAGCGCTGCGTGGAACGGTGGAGCAGGGTGTCTTATGAAGTGGCAATTATTAATGGCCTTTTTGGGCTACTTAGGATTTATGATTTGGTTTGGCTGGTGGGTGAGTCGCAATGCCAAAGGCGGTGACAATTTTTTACTGGGCGGGCGCAACTTACCTTTTTTACTCACCCTTGGTACAACTGTTGCCACTATGGTGGGCACGGGCTCATCGATGGGCGCCGTTGGTTTTGCTTATTTAAATGGCTGGGCCGGAATGATTTATGGTCTTGGTGGTGCATGCGGTATTTTACTACTGGCAAAACTGTTTGCTCCAGTGCGTGAGCATGAATTTATGACCATGAGTGAAGAAATATCCTACTACGTTGGCGCTCACCCTGTGGTTAAAAACACCATTGCGGTATTTATTTTTGTTGCCAGTATCGGTTGGTTAGGCGCACATATTCTCGGTGGTGGTATGTACTTAGCATGGCTAACGGGGCTGTCGCCATTTTCAGCTAAATTAATCATTGCTTTAGGGTTTAGTATTTACGTGGTGATTGGCGGTTATGTTGCTGTGGTATGGACCGACTCGATACAAGCATTAGTGTTATTTGTGGGCTTTTTCTTGATGGCGGGGGTAGCTCTTTATGAAGTGGGTGGCTTAGCAGAGATGGCCAATGCGCAACCTGTACTCAATCGTAGCTTTTTATCGCTGGATAAAATTGGCGCAGTGCATGGCTTATCACTGTTTTTTGCAGTGTTAATTGGTGTGTTAGTTGCGCCTTCGTTTCGCCAGCGTATTTATTCAGGTCGGCATGTTAAAAGCATTCGCCAATCATTTTACCTCTCTGGCGGCTTATATTTAGTATTTGCCAGCGTGCCTGCCATTATCGGTATGGCTGCATATGCGCTTAATCCTGCCTTAGAAAACAGTGCATTTTCGTTCCCTTATATGGCATTTGAATTACTACCGTTTGGCTTAGCCGCGTTGGTGATAATAGCAGGGCTGTCGGCGACAATTTCTAGCGCCAGCTCAGATGCCATCGCAGCGGTGAGTGTGTTAATTCGTGATATCTACAGCTTAGTATTCAAGCGTATGCCGCATGCTAAAGATGTGGTGATCCTCTCGCGCATTGGCTTGGTAATGACCATCGGTATTGCTTTATTACTGGCGTTATTAACAAACGATGTGATTGGCTATATAACCAATATGATTGCTACGCTCATGTCGGGTTTGTGTGTGTGCGTGTTGTTTGGCCATTTTTGGCCACGCTTTAATTGGCAGGGGGCGATTACTGCGTTAGTGGTGTCTTTATCGGTGTCATTGGCGATTATTGTCACCCCTAACTGGCTTGCGTATTGGGGGAACCCGATTATGCCAGCCACCTTAGCCTCTTCACTATGTGCCGCAATCGTTACCCTAGTTACGCCAATGCAAAAGCACACATCAGCCCAAGCCTTGGCTATTTTACAGGCAGAGCGTGAGGAGATGCAGCATGATTAAAGTGGCATTTTTTGGCGAAGCGATGCATGAGTTATCGCTAAACGATGAACCGTGTTTTGGTGGCGATAGCTATAATAGCGCGGTGTATTTAAAGCGCTTAGTAATGAGTCATGCTGAGGTCTATTTTGTATCGGCAATCGGCAGTGATGAATTAAGTGATAGGGCTTTCATTCGCTGGCAAAAGCAAGGACTTAATTTACAGTACGTATTACGCAGTGATGTTCGCACTTTAGGTGCTTATGGCATTGTTGTTGATGATAGCGGCGAGCGTACTTTTCATTACGACCGTAAAGACAGCGCTGCCAGAGAATATTTTAATCTTGATAAACAACAGGCTTTTTTAGCGGCACTTAAACATAAGCTATTTGATTATGTGTACTTTTCGGCAATTAGTCTTGCTATTTTAGACGAGCAAAGCAGGCAGTTATTTATGGCCGCGATTGCAGCTTTTAAACAGGCTGGTGGCAAGGTTATTTTTGACAGTAACTATCGCGCGGTACTTTGGCAAAATAAAGCCACTGCGCAAAAATGTTATAAGCAAGCCTATGCCAGTGCCGATATTTTATTGGTCACGGATGACGACCACTTTGGCGTTTTTGGGCATGCTGCGCCTCAGCAATTAGTGGATTTTTATCAAGCATATGCGCATAGCTTAGTGATCATTAAACAAGGGGTGAACGACACCTTAGTTCTGCAACAGCAGCTTCTAAGCCGCTACCCTGTGCTGCCTGTAAAGCGTGTTGTTGATACGACTGGCGCAGGAGATGCGTTTGCCGCTGGATTTTTGGCTGAATATTTACTAACGCAACAGTGCGAACCGGCGGTTAATACGGCGCAACAGCTTGCCGCGCAGGTTATTGCTGTAACCGGAGCTGTTGTTGCCACAACAATTACAACAACGCCAAGCAATCAACTAAGCGCTACCGAACAGGACACTGACTATGAATAAGTTTATGTATTTGCTTTGCATCATTATGCTCATCGGCGCACTGCCAAGTACCGCAAGCGCTCAACCCGCACTTATGCCAATGCCTGCAAAGGTACAGATGCTTGCAGGTAAAACCCAATTAAATGCCGAGCTGGGTGTGTATATTAGTAAACAGCAGCAAGCGTTATTAACGCCATTAGTTTTGAATTCAACGTTTGCCCAGCAGTTTACTCGGCTTGATTGGCGTGATGTTAAAAACGCACAGTTACAAATAAGCATCAGCCAAAGCGCTGCGCCTTTACCTTATTTAGGCATGGATGAAAGCTACGAAATTGTCATTGCTGATAACACCGTAAAGCTCACCAGTAACAATCAATATGGTATGTTACGCGGCCTTGCAAGCTTATCGCAGTTATTGTTTAGTGCCGAACAGCCTCGCGAGCTGACAAACCTAACAATAACCGATGCACCTACTTACCCGTGGCGAGGGTTATTGTTTGATGGTGTGCGTCACTTTTTACCGATTGCGGATGTAAAACGCACGCTACGTGGCTTGGCTTCAGCCAAATTTAATGTGTTTCATTGGCATTTAACCGATGATCAGGGCTGGCGCATTGAATTAACTAGTTACCCTAAACTGCATCAACACGCCTCTGATGGTTTGTATTATAGCCAAGCCGAAATTAAAGAGGTGGTTAGCTATGCGGCTAAGTTAGGTATTCGAGTAGTGCCTGAATTTGATGTCCCTGGGCATGCAAGTAGCATTGTACTTGCTTACCCTGAGCTTGGCAGCGGCACAACGTTAACGCAAATAGAGCGTTGTTGGGGCGTTTTTAAACTGTTACTCGACCCAAGTAACCCGAAGGTGTATCAGTTCATTGATGAAGTGGTTGCTGAGCTTGCTGAGTTATTTCCTGATCCGTACTTGCACATTGGCGGCGATGAAGTCGATGATAACGATTGGCAAAAAAATAATAACATACAAGCTTTTATGGCGGCAAAAAAATTAGCTGATAGCCATGCTTTACACGCCTACTTTAATCAACGGGTCGCTAAAATTTTAGCAACACACAATAAGCAGATGATTGGCTGGGATGAAGTGCTGCATCCTAGTTTACCAAAAAATACCTTAGTGCAGTCATGGCGCGGGCATCACTCACTAAGCGACATTACCAGCGCAGGCCATGATGGATTACTCTCAAGTGGTTTTTACATTGATCAACCACAATGGACTAGCTATCACTACCGTAATCATCCTATTCAGCCAGCGCAAGCGATTGTTACCGCAAAAAATATTGTAGGGACGGTGGAATTTACCCTGACGCGCTTAAAAGGCAGTGCTGTTGTTGGTGATGTTACTATTTTTAGCAATCAGCAAGGTAAGTTGCATGGCAAAGTAAGTATTGCAGGTAAAGGCAGCTTTCTTACAGCGAATGTGAATAGGGTTGCCAAACACTACCAGTTGCAGATTGATACTTGGATGGGGCCAACCAAGCTGACTATTAGCGTTGATAAGGCATCGAGCGAGCCTGCAATGATCGGTAACACTCCCTATAAATTTACTGCAGCAGTTATTGATAACCCCTCAGTTAAACAATTAAACCAAGCATTAACCGAGCAACAGCACCGCAAAAAAACAGCCAATGTGCTTGGCGGTGAAGCCACCGCTTGGGCTGAACTTATTACCAGTGATAATTTAGATACGCGTATTTGGCCAAGACTCTATGCAATAGCTGAACGTTTTTGGTCACCGGCGAGTTTAACTGACGAGCGAGATATGTATAAACGCCTTGCAGTGATGGACAACTTTGCTGATCAACAACTTGGTTTATTGCACCAACAACAGTTTATTAAGCGATTAAAGCAGCAACCAGCAGTGACCAGCACTGATCTGAATGCCTTACTTACTTTTACTCAGTTAATTGAGCCTGTGCATTATTATACTTTACACCATTTAGCGTTTTTACGTGGTGACTACCATCAACAAGCGCCACTAAACAAGTTAGTGGATGTATTACCGGTAGAGAGCTTAGCCCTTAAGCTGTTTGATTATAGCGTTGCTGATTACCAGCAACAGTGTGGCAGTCAACAGCTCAGCGCACTGAAAAATCAATTGCTTAGGTGGCAGCAAGTACTTAACGATAACCGTCAGTTGTTTTTAACCATCAGTGAATGGCAAGCCAGCTATTTGGCGATTATGACGGCGCTAAAAAATAAAGATGAGTTAAATAAAACGCAGGCCATTGAGATCAATAATGGAGTGATTGCGCAGGTTATAAACTCTATTAACCTGTTAAAGCAAGCGCGGTTAATTTGCAGCCATTAACAGATTGCCGAGGTTTAAATTAAATGCCCTAATTAGGGCATTTAAAAGTATTAAGTTTAATTACTTGGCATTAAAAATAGCTCTCGAACATTACAGCGTTTGTCTGCTTCGATGGCGAAGAGCACGGCATCGGCTACATCTGTTGGATCGAGTTTGTCGGGTTTAGCTTCATCAAAAAATGGGGTATTTACCATGCCAGGCGCTATGGTGGTACAGCGGCCTTGCCACTCTTTCATTTCTTCTGCGAGGTTTTGTCCAAAGCCGTAAGCAAACCATTTTGTTGCACCATACACAGACCCTTTTAGCGCAATCCGTCCTGCGGCTGAGCTGGTTAAAATAAAGTGCCCAGTGGTTTTTTTAAGGTGTGGCAGAGTGAGTTTTGCAGTGTAAAGCAGTGCGTTGATATTTATATCAATCATTGTTTGCCATTGCTGCGGCTCGCCTTCTTCAACTCCTGGAGTTTGTACACCCATACCGGCATTGGCAAATGCGACATCGAGTCGGCCAAAGTGTATTACACCTGCATTAACGACTTTTTCAAGCGATGAAAAATCAGTGGCATCTGCGCAAACGGCTAATGCGTTATCAGCCCCTAACTCTTCAACCAGCACATTAAGTTTATCTTTACTACGAGCAGTCAAAATTACTTTATGACCGTTTGCGACTAACGTTTTTGCTGTCGCTTCACCAATACCGCTTGAAGCACCTGTAATTAGTACAACTTTTTCTTTGCTCATGACTTCCTCCTAGGTTAAATCTGAAACTGGTTTCTTTAGTAATGATAGTAACAGTTATGGATTAACCTCCATTGAATACTTATCACATAAACTAAGTTGGCTTTTAACTATATGATTTTAAATCGCTTTCAAGGATTTAAAGAAAAGATTAGGTTTATAGTTATTATGCTATATAATCGCGCGGTTTCGCTTTGAGGCTAGCTGATTTTTTCGCGGGCTACAAATCGCAAATGGTTATATCGGCTCAAACTTTTTGGCTTATAACAATGTGGTTTTAACCTTGTGTAAGCTATGTTAAACCTTGCTCAATTGCAGCAATTATTACCGGAAATAAAACGTGAAAGATAAGCTTTTAGTATTTTGGCAAAACCATTCAGAAACCATAATGACTTTAGGTTATAACCTGATTTTAGCGTTGGCTATTGTTATAGCTAGTGCACTTATTGCGCGCTCTGTTAAAAAAGCGATTCAAAACACTAAGTCGCCTCTAAAGAAGATAGATAAAACCTTACTGCCGATCCTCTCGAGTGTGCTGGGTTACTTGGTATATACCCAAACCACCTCAAGATGCAGAATTCAGCGTTTCACAGGGGCTTAATATCAAGGCGTTACTTTGCAACAATGGCAGTCCCTTTTAAGAAGTAACAACGATGAGAGTAAGTTCCTGTGAAGCGCCCAGAGGGTTGGTTTAAAAGCGATTTATACTGCGTTATTGATTTTAACAATAGAACCACTATTATTTGCAATCAATGCCTTGCCTAAATCGCTTTTAATTCCAACTGAAACTCACATCTTGAGGTGGTTTGGGTATAAATCATTGCTGGGTTGTTTATTTTAGATATTTTTGGCGTTAATACAGCAAGTTTAATTGCGCTGATGGGGGCGGCTGGCCTTGCAATAGGCTTAGCACTTAAAAATACCTTAAGCAACATAGCAGCAGGCATAATGTTGCTGATATTAAGACCATTTAAAGTAGGTGACTTTGTCGATGCCAGTGGCACTGTGGGCTCTGTAAGCGAAATAAACTTATTTACCACCATTTTTAAAACTAATGATGGCCTGTATATCGCGTCACCCAATGGCAAAGTATGGGGTGGTAATATTAAAAATTTCACCCGTAATGGTAAAAGGCGCATGGATATTGTGGTGGGTATTTCGTTTGCTGATTCAATCGATGATGGCTTAAAGGTACTTAAAGAAATCGCCGCGTCAGAGAGCCGATTATTACCAGAGCCTGCACCAAAAGTAATGGTGACTTCAATTGGTGAAAGCGCGGTGAATATTCAATTGCGTGCATGGACGGTGAACGGCGATTATTGGCAAACTGTGTGGGATCTTAATAAACGGGTGAAAGAGTCTATTGAGCAAGCGGGGCTAACTATTCCATTTCCACAGCGTACGCTACATATAGCAGAGTCGATGGCCTCGGCGATCACCGTTAACAAAGATCTATAAAAGTCGCGTTTAAAGGTATCTAATTATAAATAAAGCCAGTCAGTGTTAGTTGACTGGCTTTTTACTTATACAGGGCTGATTTTATTGTTAGCAGTCACTATTGGCTGACAGTGAAAGTCACGTCAAGATCATCACCAGCGGTGACCGTAATAGGTTTAACTTGGTACAGGGTAAATGCTTCATCTTGTATTTCAGCATCATCAATGTGTGCCGCGCAGGTGTAAGCTAATTGATAATCACCCGGGGTGATGAAAGCAAGCTCAAACTCATATTGATTGTCTTCGCTATCAAATACCACATCGGCTGTTGCCAGTGGCGCATCAGCAGGTGTTTCATCCTCGTTTACTTCGTAAATATCCAGTGGTGCTGCTACATCACTGCTATAAAGGTAGAGTGCATGAGCAAATGAGCCATCAGCAGCGGCAAGGGCGATGTTATCTGTTTCACAGTTGGCGATGAGTGCATCGCTCACAGTACCTTCAATATCTTCTGACTCAGCTAGGTTCTCTAAACGAACGCCGCGAGGTTTTAAGAATATTTCATCGCTATTTTGTGGATCGACAAGGGATTTTTTCAGATCAAATTCAAGTACAAAATCATTGTCTGCTTGGTTGAGGGTAAAGCCGTCAAGTTGGATTTCACCAATGCCGTCATTCCCTTTGCGTTTAACAACCAATGGTGCAATGCTACCGTCTTCATAAACAACGTGCGAGGTCATAGTGAGATCGTTTTCATCGCCAGTATAGTCAAGCAGGTTTACCATTTCAGGTTTGCTTTCGTCATCCGCTTCACGTGTTGCAAAGGTAATATCTTGCCCAACTTCAGCTTGCCTTAGGGTGATAGAGTTAAATACGACATTAACTTCGCGTAAGCCGCTAACAGGTGCATCAGATACACCTAGACTAAATTTTGCAGACTGCGGTGTTGTTGGTGAGTCATCGTTGTCTGAGCCACCACATGCAGTAAGCGCAACTAAAATAGCGCTACTTAATAGTGTTGTTTTGATATTCATAATTTAACCTTTTCCTCAGTGTTGGCATCAGTATAGAGGTTAATACTTAACGTAACTTGAATTGGTGTTAATACATTGTTTCAATGTTGGGGTTGGGTATACATTTTGAGCAAGACTAAGCAGTGTTTTGATGGTGTGACTCAACTTGAATTATGGCATTCGCGGCTACTTTAATAGTCATGATGCAAACGCGATAGATCAATAAAGCGAGGAACAAATATGCAAGTCTTAGATTTAGAAAACAAGGTGAAGTAACCATATTTATGCTGCTTGTTATCGACTCATTATTGCTAAGAATTAAGCTCTCGCAGCGAAAAATCCCGCTGTTTGCTTATCTCAACGGCAATTTTCCACCAATAAACCCAGTTTAGTGTAACTGGGTTTATTGGTGGAGAAACTCACTCGCAGCACAAATTAACGCTGAAATGCATACACAGAGCCTAAATTTAAAATGTGGGTTAGCTCATCGAGCGCTTGGTAGCTTTCGGTTAATAAATTAGCATCGGCAAAGTCGTCATTACAGAGTTTGTCGCGGTAATGTTTATTTGCCCAATCACACAGTTGTTGGTACTTACTATCGTTTAAAATAACCGCAGGATTCACTGCCGCTAGCTCTTGCTGATTAAGCGCTACACGTAAACGTAAACACGCTGGGCCACCACCATTTTGCATGCTCTGTTTAAGATCAAAAAACTGCACTTGATTGATTGGGTTATCAGCACTGAGCAGCTCATTGATATAGGCATTTACTGCGCTGTTATTATGGCACTCTTGTGGCGCTACCAGCAGCATTTTACCATTACTTAAACTCACCAACTGGCTGTTAAATAAGTAACTGGTTACGGCATCTGTAATGCTGACTTTTGCACTTGGCACTTCAATAATGTGCAGCGTTTCATCACCTTGATAAGCATGTCGAAGTTGTTTTAAGGCATCGCTTTGATTTAAAAAAGCTTGTTCATGACAAAGTAGAACATTGGCGTTACCCACGGCAATAACATCGTTATGGAACACACCTTGGTCAATCACCGCGGGATTTTGTTGCAGTAATAATTGACTCGATGATTTTAATTGATGTAATCGGCAAATGGCTTGCGATGCCTCGAGCGTTTGCCGTGCAGGAAACTTACTTGGTTTTGGTAATGCGCTGTTAAAACTACTTGCACCAAATACAAACAGCTCTAACCCTTGTTTGCCATGTGCATCGGTTAGGCGAGTATGATTAGCGGCGCCTTCATCGCCGAAAAAGCCCTGATCGGGTAAATGCTCATGATGACTAAAATAGCTGTCGTTATTGAACATGGCTTTGAGTAAGCGAGTTGTGGTAGCAGGCTCTAACGAACGATGAAACTTATTGTTCAAGTTAGCCGCAGTAAAGTGTACTTTGCCATCGAGGGTATCCGCTGAGGGGGAAACTGTGGCTGCATTTGCAGTCCACATTGCCGAGGCTGAATAACAGGCACGTAAAAGTACCGGATCTGCCTTAAATGCTTTGCTGATCACTTCACTATCTTTACCAGTAAAACCTAAACGACGTAATACGTTGATGTC
The DNA here is from genome assembly GCF_011050055.1 of Pseudoalteromonas prydzensis. GTDB lineage: Bacteria > Pseudomonadota > Gammaproteobacteria > Enterobacterales > Alteromonadaceae > Pseudoalteromonas > Pseudoalteromonas prydzensis_A. Next base: position 40,864 of record NZ_DRGM01000082.1, read on the forward strand.
AGGTCTGGCATGCGGGGCAAAAACACCTTGGCTAAGCCCTAAATCATGCATTGCCTTCATTTTTGCAAGGCCTTGCAGTACCGCCTCTTTTGGATTTGAGTAACTAGCTGCATTACTTAATGATGCAACGTTACCATATGATAATCCCGCGTAGTTGTGAGTCGGGCCCACAAGGCCATCAAAATTTACTTCTACTGCTGTCATTATTGTCCCGCAATTTTACTAATTGAGTGTCATTAAACTATACAGAAAATAACCTGCGATGGTTTAATTAAAATTAGCTAATTCTAGCTCTACCGTTTGTAAGTTCTGTTGCAAACGTTTTTGCGCCGCGAGTAAATAAGTTTTCTGTTGCGATATTCTTGCTTGCTGTTGACGCAGTGCTTTATAAATAACGCGTTTCGGTAAATCATAGTGCTCTGATGCTTCACTAATCGTTAATTGATGTACCGATAATTTTTTTAGCGCTTCGTCTAAGTGCGGATAGTTATTTAACATATCTACGCTCCTTTTCTGACGTAGTGTGTGGATCATTGGCATGGTGTACATGCCAAACACTAATGTCTAAGTGCCATAATAGATACAACATGTGATAAAAGTTAGTCATAGCTCGCTCCCTGTAAACGAGGTAAATGAAGATAAAACTCACTATTAATGAGTTACCTTTTCTATAAGGAAGATCTATGCCAGAGTTAATATTTATTTTTAGTTAAATAATATCAATGACTTGTGTTTGTTCTGCTTATTGTCGATTGAGTATAAGCACTAATGTAGTGAAAAGTGATGATGGCTTTGCACTTTGCTGGAGCAAAAGGAGTGTATTAACAGTAAATATACATTATTATAAATTAAACCTTGCAGTTGTTAGTTAACGCATTGTATAAAAATGAGTTTTTAATGATAATTGTTTTAGTGGTGATGTTTTGCCTTGGATTTGGCCCTTATATGTACAGCCATTTTTTAAATAACTAATTAATATGTCCTATTATGTTTAAATTATTATTCTTATTACTATTTTCTAGCGCACCTTTTGCTGGGGAGGTTTTTACTGCATTCCCATCAACTATTGATGCGACGCAAAAATATGTGTTTTATTCTCATGGGTTGATTGTCGAAGGTACTAACCCAAGGCCAGTTAATTCGCGTTGGGGAACTTATGAATTTCCAGAAATAAAAGCAGCGCTTGCAGACACAGATTATAATCTGATTGCATATCACAGGGCTAATAATACTCAGCCTAAAGCTTTTGCCCAAAAACTAGCAAGCGATGTTCGTTTGCTCATCGCAAAGGGCGTTCCAGCTGGCAATATTTCACTGATTGGTTTTTCCCGTGGTGGTGCTATTACTATTTTGACCTCTAATCTATTGGCGAATAATGATGTAACTTATATTATTTTGGCTGGTTGTGGTCGCTATTTGCAAAATAACCCAGAGTTAAACGTGCATGGAAGTATTTATTCGATATTTGAAACTTCGGATGATGTGGGTTCTTGTCAGTTGCTAATAGATCGTAGTAAAGGTGTGAAGCGTTTTACTGAAATATCAATCAGCACCGATAAGGAGCATGGCGCTTTTTATACACCAATAGCTGAGTGGGTGGTACCAGTAAAAACATGGCTGAAACAATCAACCCATCATCGTGCTGCAAACTAGATGCACAAGTCTATTTAAATTAACACTAACAAGGAGCCGTTTTGGAAATTAGGAAGTTAAATGCCTTGCGTGGCATAGCTGCAATGATTGTTTTTATAACCCATTTTAGTGATATAACTAACTGGTTTGATGGGGTGTTGGGTGGTGGCTCCGGCGCATATGGGGTGATGCTGTTTTTTATGTTGAGTGGCTTTTTAATGTCATACCTCTACTTAGAAAAAGCGTTTAATAAAGAGCATGTAAAACATTATTTTTTAGCCCGAGCGGGGAGAGTGCTACCACTTTATTTAGCTGTTGTCTTAGGCTCATATTTATTCACTCAGTTTGACCAAAACCTGTTGTATGACATACCTAACGTTAATATTCTATTGGGTCACTTATTGTTTTTACATGGTGAAAGCGTGCTATGGTCTATCCCGCCAGAGGTGCAGTTTTATCTGATTTTTATCATTTTTTGGGCTTTTGCTAAAAACCGAGCTGGGTATATTTATGTATCAATAATCACGGTGATGCTTGTCTTGTTTTTGACAAATTTTCCTAGGATAAGTGGTGATTTAAATGGTATTCCCTACAATGTGTTTAATTCAATCCGAAGCCTTCCTTTCTTTTTTGTTGGGGTTATTTTTGGTTTACATTACAAGTCATTAGTAATACCAAGCTACCTTAAAAAGCATTGCTTTGTATTTTCGCTTTGTCTGATACCGTTATTGTATCCAGAGTTTACGCCAGTAACATCCGACGCTAAACGTAAGATGTGGTTAAGTTATGAAGTACTGCTGGTAATGAGTAGTGTGTTTTTTGCAGTCGTGTTTTTGGTTCCTGATAATAACGTTTTGTTAGTTAATAAGATCACTGATTTATTAGGTAAAGTCTCATATTCTTTGTATTTACTGCATATGCCGATTATCGTGCAAGTGAACAAACTTAATTTATCTATAGAAATTAAATTGTTAGTTTCACTATTTGCCAGTGTCTTGTTGGCATATCTGTCGTATAGCTACTTTGAAAAACCTATAGCAAATTTAATACGTAGTACTAAATCGAGTAACATAAAAAACGCGACTAAAGCTTTGATATAAAAGCTTTAGTCTGAGGTAATGAGTAGTGTGCAAATATTATGACAGCACTACTACGGTAATTGGATTAGTTAAAACCCTTCAAGTACCAGCTTACCGCGCGATTGATGAGATTCTAAAATTTCATGTGCTTTGAGTAAATTCTCAACGTTAATTTTCCCTAAATGTTGCCCTAGGGTGGTTTTAATGGTGCCGTTATCAACCAACGCTGCTAATTCAGTAAGTAACTGATGTTGCGCTATCATATCCTCGGTTTGAAACATTGAACGGGTATACATAAACTCCCAATGCAGTGAAATACTTTTACGCTTGAGCTTTAAAATATCAAAACTGGCTGGGTCGTCTATTAACGCTAATTTACCTTGTGGCTTGATCACTTTGATGATTTCATCAAGATGTTGATCGGTATGAGTTAGGCTTATTACATAATCAAATTCAGCAAGGTTATGCTCAGTTCGTTGTGCCTCTAAGCTTTGCGAGTGATCAAGCACTTGATCAACACCTAATTCGTTTAGCCATTTTACACTATCGGCTCTTGATGCAGTACCAACAACGGTTAAGTTAGTAAGCTGTTTTGCCAACTGCACTAAAATTGAGCCTACACCACCTGCGGCGCCAATAACTAATAATGAAGCTGGTTTAGCATTGTTACCTTTGGGTATTTGCAAACGATCAAACAGTAGCTCCCACGCGGTTATACTGGTAAGCGGTAAAGCAGCCGCTTCAGCGTCGCTAAGTGATGACGGGGCACGGCCAACAATGCGTTCATCTACCAGTTGCAATTGGGCATTGCTGCCTGAGCGAGTTAAGTCTCCGGCGTAATACACTCGGTCGCCAATATCAAATAAACTAACCTTGTCACCAACGGCTTTAACGATACCTACAGCATCCCAACCAATGACTTTATGGCCGTGTTCTGGGCTTACATTGGCACGGATTTTGGTATCCACGGGGTTGACTGAAATAGCATTTACCGCCACCAATAAATCATGGCCCTGCGCCGTTGGTGTTGGTAACTCGATAATTTCGAAAGAATCTTCGCTGAGTGTTTTTGTAGCTGCTTGGTAACCAATGGCTTTCATGAGTTGCTCCGTTGAATCAAATTTCTATATGCACACTATAGCGCAGCTTTATAATAGAAAAAGGGTGTTATGACTGAATCACTATCAAATGTTTTTTGATAATTGTCTTTACCTAGGCTAAATCTGTATTGAGTTTATCGAGTAGTGTCATAAGTTGTATTGCTTCTTGCTCATTGATTGAAGAAAACTGACAGCGTATTTGCTGAGGAATTGCAGCTGCTTGCTGTTGCATTTTCACTCCATACGGCAGCAATTTGACAAGTTTCTTGCGCTTGTCATCGTCATCTTTAATAACCACTAATAATTGTTTATCGGTCATTTTTTTTAAAATTTGGGTCATTGCCCCACCGTCTATGGCGGTTTTTTTCAGCAGCTGGGCAATGGTTATTTTATCTTCTTCCCATAACGCCATCATCACCACGTATTGTGGGTAGGTGAGCTCAAGCGCATTGAGGGCATCTCGATAGGCACGCACTACAGAATTGGATGCCATATACAAGCGATGACAAAGTTGATTATCTAATTTTAGTTGTGGGTATTTCATAACGACTCTCGCATAGTGACAGGGTATTTTAGTTTGTATGCAAAATATTTGCAATGCTCACTAAATTGGTCTATTGTTTTGCATGCAAAGTAAATTTAATCCTCACTTAAACAAGGAAAATACCATGAAAGAATTACTACAAGTCGCTTACACAGCTAAAGCAACTGCAACGGGTGGCCGCGAAGGGTCTGCAAAATCTGACGATGGCCGTTTAGATGTTGCACTTTCAACACCAAAAGGTTTAGGCGGCGATGATGGCCAAGGTACAAACCCTGAGCAGTTATTTGCAGCGGGTTATGCAGCTTGTTTTATTGGCGCATTAAAATTAGTGGCAGGCCAAGCTAAAGTAAAATTGCCAGCAGATACACGCATTGACTCAGAAGTATCGATTGGTCCAATCGAAGGTGGTTTTGGTATTGCGGTAAAATTAGCGGTGTTTGTTGGCGATGTTGATAAAGCCACCGCAGAGCAATTAGTGGCTAAAGCACACGAAGTTTGCCCATATTCAAATGCTACCCGTGGTAATATCGCGATTGCATTGTCGGTTATCTAACTTATTGTAAATTAAGATGATTTATATTTATAAAAGGCGTGTTTAAGATAGAAATGCGCCTTTTTTGTGGCTATTTTTTTATAATTCTGTGCTTATTAGATCACCACTTATAACGAAGAAGCGCAATTGTGATAATTCGTACTTAACTTTGCAATCCTCGCTAAATAGTATTTGCACACCAATTAATGGGTTTTTTTCAACAAAATAGATTAACTTATGAATAATTGAACTAGAATGTAAACGTAGTTTTAATTAAAGGATAAGTGGAATGCGGCAGTTAGCGTTAGCAAAAAAATTACTTTGGCTCACTTTAGGCAGTATATTTTTAACCGTATTGGTATTGTCGAGTGTGCTGTGGTGGCAACTTTCAAGTAGTAATAAAGTACTTTCAGTGCAGGCTGAAAAACTGATTGTTGCAGAGGTAGAAGACAAACTCGTCACCAACGCCGCAGCCTACGGTGAAAAAATTGCTGGTTTTATTAATGAAGCTTATCGTGTGCCTTTTTCACTGGCTGCAACATTGGGTAGCCAAACTGCAGCAGATAGTTTAACGCGTGAATCTGTGGAGCAGCTCAACCGCTCAATTATTGTCGGTAACTCATTACTCTCGTCTATTTATTCTCAGTTTGAAGCCAATGGTTTTGATGGTGAGGATCAGCAATATATGAATGGCTATGCTCACTCTGTGGCAGATCAGGGCACCTTAGAAATTTACTTTACGCGCAGCCGTGAAGGTGTGATTGAACAACAAGTTGTTGAAGATGCAGCAGAAAAATACGTTACGACCTTAAACGAATTTGGGCAACGTGAAGCCGAATGGTATTTATGTGCCAAAGACAACCAAAAACCATGCATTATGGAGCCCTACCTTTACGAAATATCGCCAGGTTACTCAGAAATGATGACCTCACTGACTGTGCCAATACTTCGCGACGGTAAGTTTATTGGTCTTAGTGGTGTTGATATTACACTGCCAGTTTTTCAAACCATGACAGAGCAGTTATCAAAAGAGTTATATAACGGTCAAGCGCGCGTGACACTACTAAGCTCGCTCGATTTGATTGTGGGCAGTAGTCACTATAAAGAAAAATTAGGACGTCCACTTAAAGAAGCCGTGCCAGCAGCGATTTTTGATCATTATAGCAGTTTAAATAAACAGGTCAGTGTGCAAAAGGTTAACAGTGAGTATTTAGTTAACTATCCAATAGACATTAAATTAGCAGGAAAAAAATGGACACTGTTAGTAGAAGTGCCAGCGGTGCTTGCATTACAAGGCCCGCAAGCGCTTAGTGCCAGTATGCAAGATAACGCCAACACCCTCGGTGGGCTAATTTTGATCTCGGGTTTAGTAATTGCAGGTGCTGCATTTATCATTATGACGTTAGTTGTAAAAAGCATTGTTGCGCCACTACAACAAATTCAACAACGGGTTGATAATTTAGCCAGTAGCGAAGGGGATTTAACGCAAACTTTAAGTGTTGATAGCCATGCTGAATTAATAGCGCTTGCTGTAGGCTTTAATGCATTTTTAGAAAAATTACGTGATTTGATTGCACAACTTAAAGATGTATCTGGGCAAACCAAACAACAAGCTCAAATTGCCGCCCATGTTGCGGTTGAGACAAAACAGAATGTACAGGCGCAATTTCAAGAAATTGAAAGTGTAGTAACGGCAATGAACGAAATGAGTGCGACCGCACTTGAGGTCGCCCGTGCATCTGAGCAATCAGCGCAACAAGCCGATGAAATTAATACCTTAGTGGTGCGTAGTGAAACAAGTTTATCTTCTGCGGTATCGCAAGTAAAAACCATGTCAGAAGAAATAAAACAAGCTAATCAGGCAGTTGAAAAAGTAGCCGCACGTAGTAACGATATCACCCAGATTTTAGATGTGATCCGAACCATTTCAGAACAAACTAATCTATTGGCACTCAATGCAGCTATTGAAGCAGCTCGCGCTGGTGAGCAGGGTCGTGGCTTTGCCGTTGTTGCTGATGAAGTCAGGGCGCTTGCTTCAAAAACACGTGCCTCAACAGATGATATTAGTGGCTTAATTGACAACTTACAGCTAGAAGTTGGCAATGCATCTAAAGTGATTGAGCAAGGAGTCGTGAGAGCACAAACTGCGGTGGATGAGACTACCGTTGCCTTTGATGCCTTGCACAGTGTGGTGGTTAAAGTGGAAGAAATTACCAACCAGATCACCCAAATTGCAACCGCTGCTGAGGAACAAAGCTCTGTCACTGAGGAGATCAATCGTAATTTAACGTTGATCTCCGATGCCGCGTCACAATTGGCCGAACTATCAACTCAAGCGGGCGATGGTAGTCAGATGTTAAATCAACTCGTTGCGCAACAAGATGACGAGTTAAATAAGCTAAAAACATAGTGAATTAACCGCACTTAATTATCGCAGTAATGGCGAAGGTAGCAAGGCTACTTGAAAGGGTATCAAGTGCTGCGTAAATTACTATTCTATCGCCTTTAAACATGTAAGTTTACACGTTTAAAGGCGTATTTTACTTATTAAATTTCTTCGGCTTTACTTAGCTCTACAGTTAAAATTGTTCTTTTATCCACAACTACCCATTCGCGGTACGTAGTATAACCAGGCTTACTTACCTCGACATCGTATTTGCCTTCTTTTAGCTCAATACCACTTTCATATTTGGGTTTGATATTCATAATACGTACGCGTGCATCAGAAGGCTGAGCCGCTACAGTTAAGGAAATTGCTTCAACAACTTCTTCAACAGGTGTTTGCGCTTGCGTTATGGTATCTTCAGATACTTGAGCTGTCTCATCTACCGTAGCAGTAGTCGAACAACCACTTAGTATTAATATTGCAGCTAAGGCGCTTATCTTTTTCATAAAAACTCCATATTAATTTAAAATGCTGAAAGCCCTGAAGGAGTAAGTGGAAGTAAGGTAGCTTCCAAGTCATCCTTGACTCTCGTAATACTAATTACAGCGAATTAGTGGTCTATTAGTGAGTTATTTAACTCGCTAGAATAATCATATTTTTAATAAAATTGGCATTAAAGCGAGTAAAGACCATTATAGTCCTACTAGCTTAGAATCTTAATTAGTAAACAGCTGCTATCAGTGGCTGCCAGTGAGTACTATTTTATAGCAAACTATCAAGCAAACGGGTTATCTCTTCACTTCGCTCAACTAATTTTTCAGCTGTTTTATACATTTTTTGCTTTAATAAGCCATTTGCCATTGTAATGTAACGCTTAGATAGCTCTTCTTTAAAAGCGACTAACAAAGTAAAGTCATTCGGTAAATCAGTTGACTCTGAGTTAACTAATTCTTCTAAGGCGAGTAATTCTTGATAATTTTCAATTGTCGCTAATTTTTCAAAGTAACGGTCAAATCGAGGTTGATAGAAAATTATTGCATCTTTAGTCGGAAAAGTTGCTTGCTTGCCTAAGTTTATTTTCTGCTGATAAAGGCTTAGCACTTCTATTGCTGATTCCCTTTTTAATAACTCATTAAATTGTAATTCAGACTTCTGCTCGGCTGTGAAGATAGCTTTCCCTACATCTAATAACACTTTTTGAGCAACCACATTATCATCTTCAATTGATTGATCTAAGGCTATTTTGAAGTTATTGATGTGTAGTTCATTTGGCTGATATACATAGTCACTATCAACATCTTTTAAATCATCAATTAATTTAATAATGTTGTTATTTTCAAGTTCATCATAGCGTGATTGTTCTAATAACAAGTCAATTCTTGATGTTATGTCAAAGATGATTGATTGGCGCTCTCTTAAAACGCTTTCTAATTGAACGGTTAGCTTTTCAGAGTCTGGGTAGTATTCCAAAGCGTTAGAGTACAGGCTAATCGTGCCATCAAAATCCTTGAATTTACCAGACTGATTATTTAACTGATTAGCTTTAGCATTGAAATCTTGTAAGATGCTTGCTTGATTGACTCTTAATAACCCCTGTTTAAGCACGTCATACTGAGGAGGGATCTCCGCAAGTTTAGTCAGGACCTCAGGGCCGTGCCAGGACATCCAAGTTGCAACTTGCTGGTTAATTGCGTTTGCATTTTCAAGCTTTGCTTCTAACTGCTTTATTTGGGTCGAATTTGAGGCATAAAATTGGCTAATAAAGACGGCAATGGCGATCACACATACACTTGCGGCGATAGCTGGTTTGAAATTGCTTGTAAGTTTGCTTGATACAGCCTGTAATGAGTCTAACCTTTTCGTTGCATCCAATGACATTGCTTTTTGTAAACGACCCCAAAGCCATACTGGGCAATTGCTAGGGCGTTTTGCTGTAGTCTCTTTGGGGAGCTTATCGGCGGCAACCCGATCAAATGGGTGCTTACTGCTCAATAGTTCATAGGCAATACATGCATACGAGAAGATGTCATCTTTTACCGACGCGTCAGCCCCTTTAAGTTGCTCTGGGCTTGCATAGGTTGGTGTGTAACCACCGACAGCTGCGACATTTTTACTATTGTTAAAAGCATAGGCATCTTCGATTGTTTTATGCTTAGCAATGCCAAAGTCGAGAACTTTCAAGCGTCCATTAGAATCAAAAATAATGTTAGAAGGTTTTAAATCATTATGAATAACGTTGCGTGAGTGGGCATAAATCAGGGCATCAGCAAGTTGTTGCAGGATGACATTCGCTTTTTTAAAAGGCATTCCTGAAGGTTTATTACGTTTTATTATTTGTTCTAATGTTTCGCCATCAACGAGTTCCATCGTCACATAATGCAAATCACCATCAGCACTGGCTGAAAATACTTTGACAATATTAGGATGTGAAAGTTGTTGGGTTTTAGTGGTTTCATCTTTAAGCAAGGTTATTGCTTCTTCAGATTGACTAAACTCTTCTAGTAATACTTTGAGCGCAACGTGTACTTCTGGACTGCTAGGACTTTCTAAAAATAGATCCCTAGCTCTGTAAATGTAGCACATGCCTCCTTGGCCAATGAGTTCCTCAACTAAATATCGTCCAGATATTTTTTTACCAATTAAATTGAGTTTACTTTTTGGTTGGGAAGATCTAACGCTAGAATCCAGCGCAGCGATTTGAGTTTTATCATTTGAGTTATTGATACCGCTCATTATAAATCCTTTTATTGTAGATAGTTAAATAATTGCAAAGGTAGTTTTTTGTAATTTTTATCAATATTCCCTTTGATTAGCCCGCTATTTTTACAAAAATTAGCACTATAAGCAATGTTTCTATTGTAGTACTTCTGGTAATTATATGTTTATTTTATTTGTTAGATATTATTTGTGGTGTTATATGTATGAAAAACAGGGAACTAGAGAGGTTGAGTTGATTTTTAATAGGAACATACACGCTTAATTTTATTGTCTTTAATAGTTTAAATAAACAAAAAATAAGACTATATCATTAATGTTTATTTGTCGTTTTGAATGACCCTCAAATATTCCATATATTAATTTCAATGTTGACAATAGTTTCCCTTCTAATTTATTCTAATGGGAATGTAGAATATGGGATTAACACGTCAAATGGAACTGATACTAAACATTACTAGTTATCATCGACTCTCGCCTGAAATTGAAGCATCTAAAACGGTAACAGACTCACTTATTTTTGGTCGCTCAGAAACATGTGATTGGCATCTGCCAGATCCTGAAAAAATTATTTCAAGCAAGCATGGTCGTATCGAGAGGGAAGGTGATTCGTTTGTTGTGATTGATACCTCTACAAATGGTATTTATTCAAACTATAGTGTCTCAGCAATTGGTCAAGGTAATAAACAAAAATTATCTGATAGCGATATTTTAACGGTCGGTGATTTTCAAATCGAAGTGAAAATCGCAGCTGCTAAGTCAGCTATTCCTGCTGTTGATGAGTTTAATTTAGTAACCAATGCAAAAACTAATAACGCCGCTATTCCATCGCAACATTTTGATTCTAATGGTAGTAACTCAAGTTCTGAGCATTTTTATAATGACTCAATTATGAATGAATCGATGCCCGATGTTTCTATGGCTCAAGCTGAACATTCACAATCGCAGAGCCATATTCCAGAGAATTGGGATGAGATCGCACATTTATTGAACCCTGACATGGCTAATACTAGCAATCAACATGCAATAGCTAGTGACGCGGTGCCCAGTATAACTGAGCCTAAAATTGCAGCACCTGTAGATATACAGCCAGAAGTAGCAAAGGAACTTCAAGTCTCTGCTGCAGCTGCACAACCCACGGTAGAAGCACAATCAATAGCGAATAGCGCAGGACTAACGGGTGCCTTTTTAAAAGGGCTCGGGGTCAAACCTGAATTGCAAAATGCGTTAACGACTGAAAAGTTATGGTTTGAAATGGGCCAAGGGTTAAACCTTCTTTTAACAGAATTGATGGAATCGTTACGCCAAAGAGCATTGGTGAAAAACCAATTACGTGTGAATCAAACGATGTTTCAAACCCAGCAGAATAATCCAATTAAGTTTTCGGCAAATATAGATGATGTTATTCAGAACTTATTCATAATCAATAGTGCAAGCTTTCTGTCTTCTCGAGAATCGATTAAAGAAAGCTTTATCGACACTCGTAGGCATGAACATGCTTTATTAGCAGGAGCTGATGGTGTACTAAAAGGAATATTAGAGCAAGTTTCACCTTCTCACATAAATCAACAAGTGAACAATAACTCTAATATTTTGAAAATAATTCCTGGCCAATCGGAATCGAAAAGCTGGAAGTTGTATCAAAACCTGCATGACGAGTTATCACGTGACGTTAATGCTAAAGGTGCAATGGCATTATCAGATGATTTCCTCAAAGCATACAATGATAAAATTCAAGAAACTTTTTAAAAAAAGGAAAGTAAATAATGCGTAACGTTAAGCTCTACATACTGAGTTTTAGTTTACTATTTTTGATAATGGGTTGTTCAACAATGAATAAATTTGTCCCGCCATCAACAGAATTAATCATTAATGTATCAGAAAATGTAAATCCTGATACTTCTGATCGGCCGTCTCCAGTTGTAATGAAAATCTTTGAGCTTAGTTCAAGAACTATATTTGATACACAAGACTTTTTTAGTCTGTATGAGGCGCCAGAAAAGTTACTAGGTCCTGATTTACTTAAAAAAGATGAGTTAGAATTACAACCGGGTTCAGTACAAAATTATGAGATGAGCCTTAATCGTAATACTCGCTATGTAGGAGTGGTGGTCGCGTATAGGAATATAGATCAAGCCAGATGGAGAGCGGTAATAGAAGTCGATCCTACTGGTTATGACGATATCGATGTAAATGTTGAATCAATTGCAACATACATGAGAGAGCATTAATAAGGATATAAAATGAGTGATACCACTCGTGTTGCTTGGACTGAAGGGATGTTCTTAAGGCCACAACACTTTCAACAATCAGATAAACATTTTTCACATTTAATTAAGCAAGTGTGTAATGGTAATTTAGCTGATCCTTGGGGAATTTTAGAGTTAGATATTGACACGGAACTGTTAAATACAGGGCAATTTGCAATCGATTTTTTGTCGGCAATTACTCCTGATTTACTGCCGATTGATATGCCAAGGTCAACGTCTTTACCTGAACCGCTGGTTGTTAACAAGGACACCTATAATGAAATTGTTTATTTGGCAATCCCGGCACTGAAAGCCAGTGGTATTAACATCTCAGCTGCGGACGAAAATTTAGTTACCCGTTATAAGCTCACCGATTTAGCGGTAAATGATGATTCATTGGGCCCGCAATCACAAGAGACCATTCAGGTTGCAAAAATTTACAGCAAACTGGTATTAGGGTCAGATGATCACGCTGGATTTATACTTCTACCTTTGGCTAAAATTGCAGAAGTTAGTACTGAAGGTAGGATCAAGCTTGATAGTAAGTTTATTCCAGCTTCGTTAAAAGTAGCGCAATGCAAGCCTCTATTAGGGTTAGTAAGAGAGATAGGCTCAATGATCAAGCAACGATCAGAGAGCATTGCTGTGCGCCTATGCCAAGGTTATGCGGGCAGCACCTCGGTTGCTGATTTTATAATGCTGCAAACGCTTAATAAATACGATGCGGTATTTGATAGCCTGTTAACGGTTAATAATTTACATCCAAATATTCTTTATACACGCTTAATTGAACTGTCGGGTGAACTGGCAACATTCAGTACTGCTAATAAACGAGTTCCTAAACTTCCTAAATATGAACATGATAATTTAGGGGCCGTATTTGGTGAAATCGTTAACTTCTTATATCAATCTTTAAGTCATGTGATTGAGCAAACAGCGACAGAAATTAAGCTTGAGCAAAGTAAATTTGGTATTTCCTTTGGTGCATTAAAAGATAAATCGATTCTTGATTCTGGGCAGTTTATTCTCGCTATTAAGGCGAGTGTTCCCCATGAAGAGTTACGTAAAGTTTTACCTTCTCAGGTTAAAATCGGTAGCGTTGAAACTATTCGTGATCTAGTTAATAACCAGATACCAGGTATAACAATCAGCAGTTTACCTACAGCACCAAGGCAAATTCCGTATCATGCAGGTTTTCATTACTTTGAGTTGAACAAGCATGGTCAGCATTGGGATAAGCTGCGCACTAGTGGTGGCATCGCCATTCACTTATCTGGTAGTTACCCAGAGTTACAATTAAGCCTTTGGGCTATACGAACTTAACTGTTAAAAGGAAGAGTTTCAATGGATGAAACCATTATCAAACCACGCCCTGGCAGACTTGGGCGTGACATTTCAAATAACTCAAAAGCAACGACTGATCCTGAAAAAACAGTGATGTCTATTGAGCCAATAGCAAATGCTGTTTCTAGTAATGCGAAAGTTTCTATTTTCAAAAACCCATTACTAGAAGCTGCTACCGATTGCTTTTCACTGGTTATATCAATCAACCAAGCTAAAGAAATGACAAATTTAGCCGCTTTGAAGCATCGCTGCGTTGAAGCGATCAAGCGTTTTGAGGTTGAAGTTAGAAACCAGATACTACCCAAAGAAGTAATTGAAAATTCACGCTATTGTTTATGTGCAGTGTTAGATGAATCTGTTTTAAACGCTAAGTGGAGTTCGATGGAATGGGCTGATGAGAGCTTGTTGTCAACTTTCCATAAAGAAACCTTTGGTGGCGAGTATTTTTATACTCTATTGGATAATGCACTTGGGCAACCAGAGCAACATAAAGCGTTTTTAGAATTACAGTATCACTGCTTAAATTTAGGTTTTAAGGGCAAGTATCGGGTTGATAGTGTTGGCGATAATAAAGTTGAAGAGTATCGTTCTCGCATTTATCACCTATTAAATCAGTTAGATGGACCTATTAGCAACAAGTTATCGCCTAATTGGAAAGAACGAGTTGCAGCAGGTGTTGAACTTAGAAATCAAGTACCTCTTTGGGTTATTTTTTCAGTGTTAGGTTTAGCATTATTAATAGTCTATCTGTTTATCAATATGAAACTTAATGACCAAGTTGTATTGGTGAATGAGAAGTTGGCGGTGATCCATCCATTAGCACAAACGCACAGTGTTGATAAAAAAGATCAGCAACTGCAAGTGTTAGAACAACTTTTACAAACTGAGATTCAGATGGGGATAGTCTCTATCGAAAAGAGCAATGATCGCATTCGGATCACTATCAATAGTGAAAGCTTGTTTAACCAAGGAGACTCAAAGTTATTACCTTCATTTCAGCCAATACTTGAAAAACTAGCACTGAGTTTAGAAGGTACAAAGGGGCGTATTTTAATTACAGGCCATACCGATGACACGCCTATTCGCACCGACAAATACCCCTCTAATTGGCATCTTTCTTTAGCTAGAGCAACGCAAGTTGCTAATTCTATGGCTAAAAGTACTAACCTTAGCGGCCGCTTATGGCCGGAAGGTAAAGGTGCTGCCGAACCAATCGCTAGCAATTCAGATTCAGCTTCTCGGTCATTAAACCGACGAATTGAAATTGATTTATTATTTTAATGGGGCTGGAATGAACTTTTTACAGAAAATCAGATACCTACTTACATCGCGTACCGCAATGCTAATTATTGGTTTTAGCGCACTGTCATTACTAATTTGGTTTGGCGGGCCATTGATTGCCATCGCAGGTTATGTGCCACTGGCAAGTGTTGCCTCAAGATTATTTACCATTTTAGTGGTTATTCTTATTTTTGCGATCACGAAAATATACCGTTTGACTCGACAAAGTAAACGAGATGAAAAAATGGCCAATGAGTTAATCGATAGCGATGACTCAAACAGTAATGAAGTTAATGAAGAAATTACGACTTTAAAAACAAGAATGGGTGAAGCCATTGATTTACTTAAAGATGTAAAACTCTTTAAGGGAAAGAATATCTATCAATTGCCTTGGTACATCATGATAGGGCCACCTGGAGCTGGAAAAACAACGGTGATCAACAATTCAGGCTTAGACTATCCATTAAAAGATAAGCTCGGGGTTGATTTGATCCATGGTGTCGGTGGCACTCGAAATTGTGATTGGTGGTTTACTAATAAAGCTGTACTCATTGATACGGCAGGGCGTTACACCACACAAAGCAGTCATGCAAAACACGACTCACGTGCTTGGGAAGGCTTTTTAGGATTACTGCGTAAATACCGGCCATTACGACCCATTAATGGGGTAATGATCAGTATGGGTATCTCTGAGTTAATGAGCCAAACTAAAACAGAGCGAAACCTACATGCGCGCGCAATTAAGCAACGTTTGCAAGAATTACAGAATCAGCTAGGAATGACTTTTCCTGTCTACGTGATTTTCTCAAAAGTTGATTTAATCGAAGGTTTTAGAGAGTTTTTTGCCGAATTAAGTGAAGAAGAATGTGAGCAAGTTTGGGGGGTCACCTTTGAACTTGATTTAGCTAAAAACACCCAAGTTGATGCCTTTAATAAAGAATTTCATACGCTTATTGCTAAGTTAACAGAGCTGTTAAATCGTCGTTTGATTAATGAACGTAATGAAGAGATCAGAGCGAAAATTTTCGAATTCCCAAGACAACTTCGTGTATTGCAAGGTGTTGGTGACGCATTCTTGAAAGAAATTTTCACCCCTAATGCGTATGAAGAACTACCTATGTTTAGGGGAGTATACTTAACCAGTGCGACTCAAGAAGGGACACCGGCCAGCCTTTTAAGCGATGCAAATAACGTCAGCGGCAGCTACATAAATCAATCTAAGAGTTTTTTCATAAAAAATGTTTTAGAAAGAGTCATTTTCCCTGAGCAAAATTTAGCAAGTACCAACAAACACCATGACAAGCAAAACAAATGGTTACGTGTAGCAAGTATTTCTTTGGCGTGTGCTTGCGTGGTTGGTTTTTCAGCTTCATGGTATTTTAGTTATGCTTGGAATAATAACCTGATCACAGTCACTGAAGATGCAATTGAGTCATATCAAGAAATAGATGCGGCATCATTTGACCGCAGCAATGTACTGGTGCTCAATGACAGGCTTAATGCGTTAAGATCATTGCCTGCGCGTAGTGATGCCTTTAATAATGAGCAAGACTCGTCATCAGTTGGCTTTAATAAATTAAATGAAATTAAACAATCTTCGAATGATGCTTATGACAGAGCATTACAAACGTTCTTGGCACCTTTTGTTCTCAATACCTTAACGAAGGAAATGGAAACTCATCCAGAGCACTTGAGTTATTTGTACGAAACATTGAAGTGTTATTTAATGCTGTTTCAACCGGAATATTTTGAGCGTGAAGATATAATCGTTTGGTTTGATGCATACTTAGAACGTAACTTCCCCGGCGAGAAAAATACACAAACTCGACTAGATTTAATGGATCATATAGCGACATTACTTGAAAAAGGTGTTGTCTATGAAGATGTTGATAACCAAGCAGTTAAAATTGCACGTGCAGAGCTCACTAAATTACCGATTGCTGAGCGCGCATATCAAAGGCTTCAAGCTGATTTTCTCGATAGTAGTATTCCGCCATTTAGGCTGACAGATATTATTAGCTTTGAAAGTGCCCAAAAGTTTTCATTTCGTAATAACAGTGAGCTAACTCGCAGCATTCCAGGCTTATATACATTCAATGGCTTCCATGGCATTTTTAATATCGAAAAGAGTAAGATGCTAGGAAACCTAATGGCGAGTAGCTGGGTGTACGGAGAAGAAGCATCTGGAACGTATGATATCTCTAAAGATGAGATAGAAAAGAAATTAGAACAGCGTTATTTTCAGGACTATATCTATTATTGGCAGTCATTCCTCGATGACTTAAATTTAAACCAATATAGCTCTCCTGCTGAAGGGGTCAATATCACTGATGTGTTAGCTGGTTCTGAAACCCCAATCAAAAACATCATTTTAGCGGTGCAGAAAAATGTTCAGTTAACTCAACTGCCAGTCTCTGAAAATCAAAAAGCTGCCGGGAAAGTTGCGGCTAATGCTGCTGAAATTGCGATGCAAACTAAGGCGAATAGAATCAAACGGTTCTTGCCTGACGAAGCGCCAAAATTTGATATCAAGCTACCAGGCTATCAAGTTGAGGAAGCATTTGAGGATGTACTTAAAATTGATGCTCAGCAATTAGATAGTATGCAAAAGAATCTTAGGGAACTGAATGTGTATTTGACCAAACTTGATCGCGGCGACCAGTTAAAGTCTTCCATCAAGGATCAAATCAGCGGTAAAAGTAAGCCTAGCTTTATTCGCCAACTAGAGTTTCAAAGCCGTGACTTACCTTATCCTTTTAATAGCTGGCTGTTAGATATAAGTCGAGATACCAGTAACATTACTAAAAATAGTGCCAATAGACACTTAAATGAGATTTGGAAAAGCAAAGTATTACGAGAATACAATGCTGCAATTATTGGTCGCTACCCATTCTCACCTTCTGCAGATAAAGAAGTGAATTTAAAAGATTTCACTCGATTCTTTGGACCTGGCGGTACGATTGATAGCTTCTTTAATAGCTATGTTGCCCCCAGTGTTGATATGAGCTCACGACCATGGAAATTTGAAAAAGACATCGGTATCAGCCGAGATACTTTGGCAATGTTTGAACTTGCTTATCAAATACAACTCGCATTTTTTGATGGTGGAAGCAGCACCCCAAGGATTGAGTTCGGTTTGAAACCTTTAGAATTAGATCAAACAATCTCGAGTTTTATGCTTGAGATTGATGGGCAATCAATGACCTATAGACATGGGCCATTAAGAGTGAGTAATTTTGTCTGGCCTGGCGCCACAGGCCAAAGTAAAACACGCGTTGTTTTTACGCCCCCTAATGGCGGGCGCTCTATAAATACCACTTACCAAGGTGAATGGTCGCTATATCGCATGCTTGATGAGCTAAGTGCCAAACGAAATAAAACGCGGGAAGATCTGAAATTGCATTTCGCGCTTATGGGTAACAACGCAAAAGTAGAACTATTACCGAAGTCAATTAGGCATCCATTTTGGAATAAGAGTATAGAGAAGTTTTCATGTCCGACCCGATTATAAATATTGGCTATTTGGGTAAAGTCCCTAGTTTAGGTGACTTTGTGCAAGATAGTGTATCCAAAGAGTTCTCAGAACACTGGGAGAAATGGCTGCAAGCTGCTATTGCTGTAAGCAAAGAGCAGCTTGGGGAGCTGTGGCAAGGTAATTATTTAACTGGCCCGGTTTGGCATTTTGCTTTGTCAGCGAATATTGTTGGTGATAAAGGGGTTATGGGTACCTTAATGCCAAGTATGGATGCGGTAGGGCGTCATTATCCGTTTACCGTAGCTAGTACACTGGAGTATGCACCTATTGACGTTCTTAACTCTGGCGTTTTTTCATTAGCTTATGAAGATGTGGTGTTGAAGGTACTTGATAACTCTGTTGATCTTTTCTCTTGGCGCAAAGAAGTTGCGAAAACCTTAAATGCAGTTCAAGGAACTCGTAAAGCACTGACTTACTTTAATACAACAGATAAGAATAAAACGGGCGATGCATTTGAGTTTTCAGGTGATGAGCTGACAGAGACGGTTTTACAAGATGTAATGCATGCTGTTTTATGTAAAAAATATGGCGATTATAGTGTTTGGTGGACTCATGGCTCGTGCAATATAAAGCCTATGGTGCTGGTAACGGCAGGACTCCCTGCGATTAATCAAGTTGCAGCAATGTTGGATGGTAGATGGCAGCACTGGGAATGGAATTATACACAGGTAAAAAATACTGATGAGTAAATTAAGCACCAGTTATGCGATTACCCATCGTGGTGTTGTTAGGCAGCTAAATGAAGATGCCCATGTCGAAATAAACAGCCATAGTATCTGGGTGGTTGCTGATGGTATGGGCGGCCATGAAGCGGGTGAAGTGGCAAGTCAGCTGGTCGTCGATACTATTAGATCAACCGTTGAAGAATTGACATTTGAAGAGCTTACTGTGTCGCATATTGTCGTCGCGATTGAAAATGCAAACAGTCAATTAAATGAGTACAGCGCGCAATATTTAGGAAGTAAAACCGCGGGTAGCACAGTAACCGTTTTATTTATTAAAAATGAGCAATATTATGTGCTTTGGGTCGGGGATAGTCGGGCTTATTTGCTGCGCAATGGTCAGCTGCAACAAGTTTCAAAGGATCATAGCCAAATAAACGATCTAATCGATGAAGGGGTTATTTCTGTTGAGGAAGCAAAAGATCATCCATTATCTAATGTCATAACCCGTGCAGTGGGAGTTACACAAGACGTTAACGTTGATGTGGTACAAAATGATGTAAAATCAGGCGATATATTTTTATTGTGCTCAGATGGATTAACTGGCGAATTATCTGATAATGATATTCATCGCTCATTAGAGCCAACAAGTATAATCGACTCTGGTATGGCGCTTATGCACTCATCCCTTGTTCGGGGTGCGAAAGATAATGTAACCTGTATTTTGATTAAATACGATAAAGGGATTAGTAATTATAAATCTCATTCATTTAATGTTCAGGATGAGGCTACGATCCCATTATTTACAAAGTAAATATTAAAATTAATTTTTAATGGCTATATATTAAAAAAATAAATAAGTTTATGGACTTAGATATAATATGCCGGTTTATTATTTAATAAAGCGGTATAAACTAGGGTGTAACTAGGCTTGTAATTTTAAATAAAAAATGTAATATGGAGTCCGCTTTACTTTGTTTGGGTTTTATGGACAATTATTAGGACAATGGAATGTTTGTTTTTGAAGAGTATGTTTCCCCTATTTCAGACACTGAGATTGCAGGTATTGACCCGCGCTCAGACGTCACTCCTGCGTCTACCTATTACGCGTTAAAAGATTTACGAAACCAATTACGTGCGGCAGAAAGAAATGCGCTTGTCGATGAAGAAGGCATTGCGACTTTAGCCAGAGACTGGTTGCCGTTGTTAGAGCTATCCAGTAAAGCGTTAAAAACAGAAAGTAAAGATATTGACTACTTAGCGTGGTTTATTGAAGCACTGTGCCGCGTACATGGCTTTAAAGGACTAGCATTTGGTTTTCAAGTTGCCCATACCTTACTCGATAATTATTTTGATGATTTATATCCAGCTCTTGATGCTGATGATGAAATCTCTGACAAAGTCTCTGCGTTAGTTGGCTTAAATGGTGTGGCTGGCGAAGGCACCTTAATTATACCGATCAAAAGCATAGCGCTGACAGAAAGTGTGAGTGTTGATTCATTTTCTTTTTGGGAATATCAACAAGGCTATGACATATCCAGATTAAGTGAAGAAAAAAGAGACAAGAAGCTAACGCAAGGTGCTGTCGACTTTGAGCTAATCGAAAAAAGCGCAGCAGAAACGAGCACTGAATTTTTTGTAAACCTAAGAAATGATATAACGGCTGCGATTGAGCAATTCGCACTACTAAGTGATGTACTCGATCGCGTTACCGCTCAGTCACAACCGACTTCTAATATTAAACAAGCATTGGAAGAGAGTTTAACCGCTGTGAATCACATTGCAGCTGATAAACTCGCAGCCGACCAAAAAGCGCAAGACTTAGCGCAAGCAGTACAAGAGGTGGTGTTAGAAGATGGTGAGGTTACTCATACACAAGTGGCCAAGGCACACAATTTAGAAATTAATTCTAGAGATAATGCCATTGAAAAACTTAAAGAAATAGCCTCTTATTTTCGAAAAACAGAACCACACTCACCTATGTCTTACACCATAGAGCAGGTAATTCGATGGAGCGAATTGTCGCTACCTGAATTATTAAATGAATTAATTACAGATAGTGATGCTAGGACTGGATACTTTAAGTTGTCTGGCATTAAGATCAGCGAAACTGAAACATAAGTAAAAGGAGTTCTCAATGAGTATCCACGATAAATTAAAACGAGTTCGTAAACCACGTGTGCACATCACCTATGATGTCGAAACCGAAGGTCTTGCGGTAAAGAAAGAATTACCGTTTGTAGTTGGCGTTATGGGGGATTTTTCAGGTGACAATACTGATGCACTTAAGCCACTAAAAGATAGACGATTTATTCAAATAGATCGCGAAAACTTTAATGATGTTTTAAAGCGCATGAGCCCGTCTTTAAAATTAGACGTAGATAATACGCTTAATGATGATGGTACTCAATTTGAAGTTAACTTGAACTTTAAATCGATTGATGACTTTGAGCCAGCAGCCGTTGTGAATCAAGTTGAACCACTGCGCAAGTTAATGGAAACGCGGAATAAATTACGCGATCTTATGACTAAAATTGACCGCTCAGAAGAACTTGAAAATGTTCTTGAAGAAGTTTTAAGTAACACTGCAAGTTTAGATTCAATTGCTAAGGAACTGAAATTAGAGGAGACTGAAAAATGAGTACAGAACAATTAAGTGCTGAGTTAGAGTCAACTTCAGAAGTAACTTCTTCGCTATTAGAACAAGCTATTGGTGCTACTAAGCAAACAGATGCGAGCCGTGCAGAAGAGTTACTAAGAACATTAACTGAAGAAGCAATGAAAGGTACAGTCCAGTGGAATAAAAACATGACTGTGACATTCAATGAAGCTATTCAGTTAATCGATCAAAAAATATCAAAGCAGCTAAGTGTAGTAATGCACAGCGATGAATTTCAAAAGCTTGAAGGTTCATGGCGTGGTCTACACCATTTGGTGATGAACTCAGATACCAGTGCAACACTAAAAATTCGTGTACTTAATATGAAGAAAAAAGAACTTCATAAAGATTTAAGTAAAGCGGTTGAATTTGATCAAAGCCAAACATTTAAGAAAATTTATGAAGCTGAATTTGGTACGCCTGGTGGTGAACCATATGGCACAATTGTAGGGGATTTTGAATTTACAAATCACCCAGAAGATGTTGAAACTTTAAGTTTAATGTCTAATGTTGCTGCTGCCGGCTTCTGCCCATTTATCTCTGCGTCGTCTCCTTCGTTATTTGGGTTTGACAACTGGGAAGAGCTAACTAAACCTCGCGATTTAGAAAAAGTATTTGAATCTTTAGAGTACACTAAGTGGCGTTCATTTCGAGATAGTGATGACTCTCGTTTTGTATCACTTACTATGCCTCGTTTCTTATCTCGCTTACCGTATGGCGCAGCTTCTAAGCCTGTTGAAGAGTTTAACTATGAAGAGTTTGACGTTGAACCTAAAGACGGCCGTTCTTTAAGCGCTGATAATAATGACTATTGTTGGAGTAATGCTGCGTATGCAATGGCTACCAATATGGCTAAAGCATTCTCTCAATACGGTTTTTGTACAGCAATACGCGGTGCAGAAGGTGGTGGTAAAGTTGAAGGCTTACCGACCCATATTTTCACTAGTGACGACGGCGACCCTGATCTTAAATGCCCTACAGAAATCGGTATCACAGATAGACGTGAGGCTGAATTAAGCAAGCTTGGTTTCTTACCGCTTTGTCATTATAAAAATACTGATTACGCCGTATTCTTTGGTGGTCAAAGTTGTCAAAAACCACAAATTTATTCAACCCCAGATGCGACTGCCAACGCTGCTATTTCGGCACGTTTACCATACCTGATGGCAACATCACGCTTTGCACATTACTTAAAAGTAATGGCGCGCGATAAAATCGGTAGCTTCATGGAAGCTGAAGACGTTGAGTCTTGGTTAAATCGTTGGATCCTATCGTATGTCAACGCGACAGAAGGTGGTGGCCAAGATATTAGAGCACGTTATCCATTAGCGGATGCCAAAGTATCTGTTAAAGAAATACCGGGTCAACCTGGTGCATACAATGCAGTTGCATGGTTACGACCTTGGCTACAAATGGAAGAACTAACGTCTTCTTTACGTTTAGTAGCTAAAATTCCTGAGATCGGTTAATCATCCGATCTTTAGCGTTAAGGATAATGCTGTAAAATGAATCATGAAGAGTTTTCATTTATAAATCAAGATGTTACTTTTTTCCAAAAGTCGCACTCTCGTATAAGTGATAATGATGCCTTGCTTGACCGTTTTTTGTATGAAAAAAACTTAGACAAGGCCTTGTTATTATGGCTTGAAGGCTCTTCTGATTCACCTATTACATGGAGTAAAGAGTCACTAAGTCCTTATTTACAAAAAGTTATCGTTGAACTCGATCAGCTTATATCAAATCAATTAAATTTAATAATTCATCAACCACGCTTTCAAAAATTAGAAGCAAGTTGGCGAAACCTATGGTGGTTGCTGTTACAAACAGAGCAATACGACAAAGAAAATAAAGTAAAAATAAAAGTATTGAACTGTGATTGGGCAACACTTTCAAAAGATGTTAATAAAGCAATCGATTTTGACCAAAGCTTATTTTTTCAGTTGTTGTACCAAAGTGAATTTGATAGTGCCGGTGGTGAACCTTTCGGAGTCGTAATTGGTGATTACGAAATCAGTAACATGTTTTCACAAGGGTCTATTTACAACGATATCGACACAATTAAAGAAATATCGCGTACCGCAGCCGCGGCTTTTGCACCGTTTATTTGCTCTGCTTCTGCAAGTTTATTTGGTGCAGATAATTTTTCAGATTTAGGTTATCACTCAGATTTGTTTAATCAATTTGATCAACCTGAATATATTAAGTGGCAAAGCTTTAGAAGCATGGAAGAAGCTCGATTTGTAGGACTCACCTTACCCCATGTTTTAGTGCGACCTCCTTATAAAAATGACGGTAAACGTCATCAAGATTTTTATTTTAAAGAGCACATTAATGACCCTGAAACGGATATGCTGTGGGGAAATGCTGCGTATCAATTTGTTTCAACGATTATTCGCGCTTACTGTGACAGTGGCTGGTTTGGACACATTCGTGGCATGGAACCCGGCAAGGTATCAAAGGGATTAGTGACAGGGTTAGCTAAGGATAATTTTGCCAATGATATTTATCAAAAAGAATCAAAACCACCACTTGATTTGCTGGTCACGAGTAAGTTTGAAAAGCAATTTTCGGAACTTGGGTTTATCCCAACTTCGTCCGTTACTAACACCGAACATATTGTTTTTTATAGTAATGCATCAGTTCAAAAAACAAAAAATTATGAATCAAGTGCAGCAAACATCAATGCCCGTTTGTCATCTATGTTGCAATACATTTTGTGTGTCTCTCGGTTTGCTCACTATTTAAAGCTATTAGCAAGGGACCGAGTTGGTTCATATAACACAGCACAAGCATGTGAGCGCGATTTACAGGCATGGATCAATAATTATACAACCGCGTCAGACTCAGCGTCTGAATATGTGAGAAGTAAGTATCCACTGAGTAATGCAAAAATAAAAGTAAGCGAAAATAAGGCGAATCCTGATCACTATTTTTCAGTTTTGCAGTTACAGCCCCATTTTCAATTAGATCAAATGGTCTCCAGTATTAAATTAATTACAGAGCTCAGTCCTCATCACAAAATAAAGGAATAGTCATGAAAAAAATAACCAGCCTCATCCGTGAGGGAAAACTTGCTGAAGCGTTAGCTTCTTGCGCAACTGAGCTGCAAGATGAACCATTAAATTATGATGTAAGAAGTCTTTATTCAGAACTTCTTTGCATCAATGGTGAGCTTGAAAAAGCCGATAAGCAGATTGATTTTATGGTGCAAAAGAATCCTGAGTTTGCAGTTGGGGCAATTAATTTAAGACATTTAATTCGCGCTCAACAATCTAGAATTGATTTCTACCAAGGAAAGGGCATCCCTAAACTATTTCATGACGCAGATGAACTCGATACGCTGTTCTTAAAAATGCATGTGGCTTTGCAAGAAGGTGAGATTGAGCAAGCGGCTGGGCTTGCAAAAGAAATGGAAGAATTAAGAAGCTCACACGATGACGGCTCTACAACGCGCGACTTAGATGATACGTTAGGCCCATATTTAGAGGTGTTAGGCACTAATGGTGAGTTTTATCTCGCTAACTTTAATGAAATCGATTCATTAAAAATAGCACCGGTAGAATCTTTACTTGAAACCATTTGGTTAAGAGTTGAAATCACAATTAAAGATGGCCCATCTGGCACTGCCCATCTCCCACTTATTTATACTAATTCCGAGTCAGATCTTGAAAAGCTTGGCCAAGTCACAGACTGGCAAGAACTTAATACTGATTTTATGGTAGGGAAAGGGATGAAAATGGTTTTTGCTAATGACGAAGCAATCACCATACCTGACTTACAAATAAGCTCGTTAGAAACAGCGTAACAGAAAGTTAAATTGTCATGATAGAGCATAAGCAACAGCTACAAGCATCCATCCTTGATCGATTGATTGATGATGAGCCAAACTTTCAAGATGCACCCTCTCGTACTGAAGGGATCAGCATCAGTGAACTGCGTAAAAATGTGCGCAGAGATATTGAAGCTTTGTTAAATGCCCGTATTCAATGGCATACCTGGCCTGCTCAATATAATGAATTGTCGACGTCATGCTTATCTTATGGTTTGCCTGACTTTTCAAGTATGTCAGTGAGTTCTCATGAGGGACGGGCACTGTTATGTGAGACCGTCAGAAATACAATTTTAAAGTTTGAACCACGCTTCTTAGAAGTCGAAGTATTTACAGATGAAGATGTGCCAATAAACAGGGTGCTTAATTTAAGGATCAATGCACTTTTGTACGCTGATCCCGAGCCTGAATTTATTAGTTTTGATTCAGAAGTAGAGCCAGTGAACCTTGGCATGAAGATTATTGAGGCGTCATTATGAACGATGAATTATTAAAATATTACAATCGTGAATTAGCATTTGTGCGTCACTTAGGTAAAGATTTCTCTGAAAAATACCCAAAAGTAGCCGGTCGTTTAAAGTTGAGTGAGGATCATATTGAAGATCCACACGTATCGCGATTAATAGAGTCTTTTGCTTTTTTAACCGCCAACATTAGACAAAAATTAGATGATAGTTTCCCTGAATTAACGGATGCGTTATTAGGGCAAATGTTGCCTGATTACCAAGCGCCAATTCCGTCAATGTCAGTTGTTAAGCTAGAAGCTGAAAACTTATCTACAGCGGGCGTGGTTATTCCAAGGGCCAGTGAAGTTGAAACCAACGTAGAGTCTATGAAGCAGTGTAAGTTTCAAACATGCTATGAAACTTACTTATGGCCCGTTGAAATTACCCATGCTCAATTTGATAACAGTCCCTTTGTTGCTCCTAAACCTCGTTGGCACGAGCGAGCTAAATCAATTTTCAAGCTTGAATTAAGCGGTGAATACAAAGGAGTATCACTCGCTGAAACAGGGCTTGAAAAGCTGCGAGTGTTTATCAATGGGCAGTGGCATCACACCTTAAAAGTGTACGAATTACTCTTTAAACACGCTATTGGTATAGCCATAGATAATGGTGAAGAAGGGATCAAGTATTTATCAAAAAACCAACTTAAAGCCGTTGGTTTTGAGCCGCATGAAGCCGTTGTTCCTTACTCGCAGCGCTCATCCGGTGGCTATCGTCTACTTGTTGAGAACTTTACGTTTCCTGAAAAATTTCGGTTTTTTGAAATTGATGGCATAGGAGCTTCGCTACCCAAGCAATCAAACCGATGTGAAATTTATATTTACCTCGATACTGAGTCAAATGAGCTTGAAAAACAAGTCGATAAAAACATGTTTTTGCTCGGCTGTACGCCTATCATTAACCTGTTTGAGCAAGAGCTTGAACCGATTCGGCCACAAATAAGCGAATATGAGTACCAATTAACACCGCGTTATATGGACTCTGAAATCTCCGAAGTGATTGCCATTTCTGAAGTGATTGCGTTTGACCATAAAGGCAATAAACAAGTGGTATCACCTTTTTATGGGCAAACTCATCCAAAGTATCAAGGCCATAATGATTTATTTTGGCATATTCGCAGAGAAACAGCCTCATGGGCTGGAGGCTATGTAGAGTCGGGTACTGAGACTTTTATGTCACTGGTTGATGCTACATTTGAAAACAGTGCATTGGAATATGGTGAAGGTAACTCTGTTTTAACGGTAAGAGCGAAATGTAGCAACAGGAACTTGCCTGCCAGTATGCCGTTTGGCGATGATGAATTGGGGTTATTAATGCCAGAGCGCGGAGATGTAATAAAAAAAATCCGTTGCCTCACTCCTTTTACCCATGCTGTTAGACCTATTTTAGCCGATGCAACAAGATGGCAATTAGTAAACCATTTAACGTTGGATACCTTCAGTGGTGATGATGCTTGTAATCGATTAAAAGAAATTTTAAGGCTCTATGACTTCAGGGCGACGCCGCAAAGTAAAGGCATGATTGATAATATCTATCGCTTAAAAATAGCCCCTTCAACGGCAAGAGTTGTGCAACAAGGACGCGTGAGCTTTGCCACCGGCAGTGAAATTGAAATCACCTTTGCCAATGATGATTTCTCTGGTAGCGGTATGTTTTTCTTTGCTGCGATTTTAGACCATTTCTTTGCACAATTTGCTGCAATTAATAGTTACACGCGCCTTAGTCTTAGATTAAAAGAGCAGGAACAGATTTATTATCAATGGCCTGCGCGAGTGGGAGATAATCCACTTTTATGATCAAGCAGCTAATTTCGCAAGCCTCACAAATTGATTTTTATAAAGCTGTTTTTATCGTTGAAAAGCAGCTTAAAAAGCGTGGTTTAGAGTATCGCCATGTAGGTTACGATAGTAGCCCTAAGTTAGAATTGATTAAATTTACGGCAACCCAAAAGTTTGGTTACCCAGGGAATGCAATTACCAAGCTTGAAGAAATTAGCTTTGAAGATGGCTTACATAAAGTGCATATGCAAGTTTCGTTTATGGGCTTAACAGGGTGCTCTGGCGCATTACCACAGTTTTACAGTGAGTTGGTGATGCAGCGCTTACGTTATAAAGACACTACCATGCGTGATTTTTACGACATGTTTAATCACCGTTTAGTCTCTTTGTATTACCGTGCATGGAAAAAATATAAGCCGTCGCTTAATCATACTAACAGCGCTCGAAATAAAGATCCCTATACACAAATTTTGGGCTTGCTGAGTGGTGGTTATAACGAACACCAACTTTATTTTGCCGGTTTGTATAGTCGAAAAATTAGAAACGCATTTGATTTAAAAAACATTTTATCGTCGTATTTAGATTGCCAAGTCACAATTAAGCAAATGGTGGGTCAATGGCATAATTTAGATGCACAAGAGCAAACCTGTTTAGCGAGCCAAGCGTTATATGAGGGCCAACATGCTCGCTTAGGCATAGATACAATGCTAGGTAAAAAAGTGTGGGATGCATCGTCGAACATTGAAGTAAATATTGCGACAGATGATCCACAAAAGGCCAAATTATTACTACCCAATGGAACGTTATTCAAATTAGCTAACAAAATTACCAAAGATTATGTGGGTAATGCCATTAATTTTCGTTTAGTCATTGAATCGCACTTTGCAAGCTTAGGTTCTGTATCGCTAGCGCAGAGTAATTGTCAGCTAGGAGCGAATAGTTTCTTAGCGGTACAGCATGACAAATCAAAATCAAACCCTACTAAGTTATCGTTTAAGGGATAATTAAAATTAAAAGGAACAGAGTATGTCTTCGATGACACTGAATAAATTAGTTGAAAAACTGAGTCCCGACTGCAGAAAAAGCCTTGAGGCGGCTGTTGCAATTTGTAATAGCCGCAGTCACTTTACGGTTGAACTTGAGCATTGGTTACTCGCCATGGTCGAGCAGCAGCTTGATGATGTTAGGCTTATTTTTGGTTCATTTGATATCGACATTGATAAAGTGAAACAGGATTTAAATCAGTCACTTGAATCTTTCAAAACCGGGAGTGAGTCTTCGCCTAGTTTATCTGTGCATGTTACGAGTCTATTAAGACAATCTTGGTTAAGTACCAGTATAGAATTTACGGATCAGCAAATTCGCAGTGCATATGTTATTTATACATTAACGAAAGACGACACGCTAGCTAGTTTGGTTACCCGCTGTAGTAAGTTATTTAATAAAATTGATCCGGGCCAGCTATTACATGCTTGGCCTGAAATTGTGGCGCAATCACAAGAGCGCAACCATGCAGCGCAAAATGCGACGGCAACACAAGCAAGCATGAATTCTAAAACGCCAAATCTTGAACAATTTACAGTTGATCTCACTGCGCAAGCACGTGCAGGTAAGATAGACCCTATTTTAGGTCGTGATTTTGAAATTAGACAAATGATCGATATTTTGACACGACGCCGCCAAAACAACCCGATTTTAACGGGTGAAGCAGGGGTTGGTAAAACAGCTGTTGTAGAAGGTCTAGCACTTAGAATTGCGCAAAAAGATGTGCCAGCTGTCTTACAAAATGTAAGAATTCATAGCTTAGACTTAGCGCTACTACAAGCTGGTGCAGGCATGAAAGGAGAGTTTGAAAATCGCTTAAAGTCATTAATTAATGAAGTTAAGAATTCAGCTGATCCGGTTATTTTATTTATCGATGAAGCACACACCATGATCGGCAGTGGTGGTCAAGCGGGTCAAAACGACGCTGCTAATTTATTAAAACCAGCACTAGCCCGTGGTGAATTACGTACAATTGCTGCAACCACATGGGCAGAGTATAAAAAGTTTTTTGAAAAAGACGCCGCGCTGACTCGCCGTTTTCAAGTTGTAAAAGTTGAAGAGCCAACGCCAGAAAAAGCGGTTGCGATGTTACGAGGTTTAGTCCCTGTAATGGAGCGCCACCATAAGGTATTTATTTCTGAGCAGGCGCTGGAAAGTGCTGTTCATCTTTCACATCGATACATTACTGCAAGGCAACTACCAGATAAAGCAGTTGCTCTTTTGGACACTGCTTGTGCCCGCGTTGCGATGAGCCAAGCGTCTACCCCTAACACGATAGAACAATTAGTGAATCGCCTGAGTGTGATTGAAACGCAAATAAAAATGCTAAATCGTGAACAAAAAACGGGCTTAGATCATTCGCAGCAGTTAGATAATTTAAAAGCAGAATTGCTTAGTATTGATCAGCAACTACTGCCACTCAACGAGCAATTTAAGCTCGAGAAAGAGATTGTCTCAGAATTAAATCAAACGCTTGAACTTGTAAATACGCAAGAGCAAGAAGCATCACAAGCAATGCTTGAGTCACTAAAGCTCAGTAAAGAAAAGCTCGCTGCGTTTGAGCAAAATATGGTGCACTGGCAGGTTAGTGAAGAGCTTATTGCGCAAGTGATTTCAGACTGGACAGGTATTCCTGTTGGTAAAATGCATGAAGATGAAATTCATGGCATTTTGAACTTAGCATCACACATGAAACAGCGTGTGGTTGGCCAAGATCATGCCCTGGATTTAATAGCTAAAGTTGTACAAACCTCTCGGGCACAGCTTGCCGATGAAAGTCGCCCTAATGGGATATTTATGCTCGCCGGCCCAAGTGGGGTTGGTAAAACAGAGACCGCTTTATCACTAGCGCAGGAAGTATATGGCAGTGAAGAAAATGTCACTGTGATCAACATGTCTGAATTTAAAGAAGAACACAAAGTTTCATTATTATTAGGTTCACCTCCTGGTTATGTTGGTTATGGTGAGGGCGGCATTCTAACTGAAGCCGTGAGACGAAAACCTTATAGTGTTGTGTTGTTAGATGAAATGGAAAAAGCGCACCCTGGTGTGCAAGATATTTTCTATCAAGTTTTTGATAAGGGCACCATCAAAGATGGCGAAGGACGTGATATTGATTTTAAGAACACCATTATCATTATGACCTCAAATGTGGGCACAGATACCACTATGAGCCTATTTGAAGACGAAGAGAGTAAGCCAAGTATCAAAGGTTTATTAAAGGCCTTACAAGATGATTTACTTACTGCTTTTAAACCAGCATTTTTAGGTCGTATTAATGTCATTCCTTATATTCCATTAAGTGATGATATCCTTACTGAAATTGCAGCGATTCAATTGGCTAAAATAATCAAGCGAGTTGATAAAAATTATAATGCTGAGTTGGCTTATAATGATGACGTTATTGACTATATTGTTGCAAACTGCCAAAACGCTGGGTCAGGTGCTAGAAATATTCATACAATATTGCAAAATAAAGTGTTGCCAATGCTTTCTGAAGTCCTACTTTTCAGTATGATAGAAAATAACGAAATAAATAATATATTGTTGAAAGTTAAAGATAATGAATTTGAGCTTAATATTAATTAAAAATAATTTAATAAATAACCGCTAATAAGGTTGTTTATTAAATTTTATGGCATTATAATTTTGGTGCCTTAAATCACTACATGGAATTTTGAGACATTGTCTTCGTCTAAGGAAAGGATTTTTAGGGCCTTTTCATTGCAGTATTAGAGATAATGATTTCAAAGGAAGTTTTGGGAAACCAAAGAAAAGAATCCAGGCTAAATGGATAACATTGTTTAATAAAAAGGAGCATTATCAAATGCAAGCAAATACATATTTAAAGTACGGTTCAATCAAAGGCGAAACAACTGCTGAGTCTTTTAAAGATTTAATTACAGTATTATCTTTAGATTGGAACGTAAGCCGTGAAATTAGTGCTGCGACTGGTACAGCGATGGACCGTGAGTCAAGCTCTACTCGTCTTGGTGACGTAACAATTACTAAACTTCAAGATAAAGCATCTCCGGATCTTTTCAAAGAAGCAACAATTGGTAAAGGTCTTCCAGCTATTTTCCATATCACTAAGCAAGGTGATAAAGTTGAAGAAATCATGAAAATCGAACTTACCGATGCAATGATTTCTAGCTATTCAGTATCAGTACAAAACGATCGTCCGATCGAAACAATCACTATCAGCTACACAGAAATGATGATGACTGTTACTCCTACTGATGACAAAAATAACATTACTGCTCCACTTGTATATGGTTACAGCGGTGTTAAAGGTCAACAAATGTAATATTTGTTGTCTCGTAATGGCTCTGGGCTTTGCTCAGAGCTTTTTTTGATCTTTAGGATGGGAAAAGCAAGGAATGCAAAAAGCTACACAAGATAAAAACGTAATTCAAATTAGCACCCCTGCTGGTAAAGATGCCCTTTATTTAACTCGCTTTGTTGCCCAAGAGGCAATGTCTGATTTATTTGTTATGTCAGCTAACATGTATACAATTGGCCAGCAAATAGCTCACGAAGACTTAGTCGGTAAACCCGTATCCATTAAAGTAAAAAATGCTGATGGTGGTGGTGAGCGTTATTATCACGGTATTGTTAGTCACCTTGTGTCAAATGGCAGCCGTACAGCCGATATTGACGAACAAAAAAACTATATTGATTATCAGGCAACGATTGTTCCATTTGCCGCCTCGATGCGTAACCGTAAGAACAGTCGCATATATCAGAAAAAAACCATTAAAGATATTTTTGCTGATTTATTTGGCCAGCATAATGTCGCCTTTTCAGATAAAACCAGCAAAACCTACCCAAAATACGAATACTGTGTTCAGTATCAAGAATCCGATTTTGATTTTATTCAGCGCTTACTGCAGCAAGAAGGCATTTTTTATTTTTTCGAGCACAGTAATAGTGCTCACACGCTTGTTTTAGCTGATGATATTACCGCTTATGAAGTGTGTGATGAAAGTAAAGTTGTGTATTCAACAGGACACCTAAGCACGTCGCATATTTCGCGTTGGCAAGGCGGATTGAGCTTAGCCCCTGGTAGCTTTAAGCGTGTTGGTTATGATTTTAAACAACCATCAAGATACCCTGATGGTGAGCAGGCTAATCCAGAGTTACCAACACAATCAGTCTCTGAAGTATTCGAATATACAGGTGAAGCAGAGTGCCACCCACGGGCTGCAAATTTAGCCTCTGTGCAATTAGAATCGCTGCAACGCGATATGAAACTTTCAAGTGGCCGAAGCGATTGCCGCTCTTTTACTGTTGGTAAATTATTTAGTTTTAAAAAGCATGAAGATCCGAGATTAGAGGGTAAAACATTCGTTATTACCTCGATGATGACATCAATCACAGTGCCAAACCAGTCCGGTGCGCAGCAGGCTGGTGCAGAAGAAGTGTATGCAAACCATTTTGAATGTGTACCAAAAGAAATTCCATACAGAGCACAAGTTAATAAGAAAAAGCCTGTAATAAATGGAGTTCAGACCGCTATTGTTACCGGCGACAGCGCTGATGAAATCATGATTGACCAGTATGGTCGCGTGAAAGTGCAATTTGACTGGGACCGCGAAGGTAAAAAAGATTCCAAGAGTTCATGTTGGATCCGGGTTGCTCAAAACTGGGCTGGCAAGAAGTGGGGCGCATTTTTCTTCCCACGTGTAGGGCAAGAAGTCTTAGTAGATTTTATAAATGGCGATCCTGATCAGCCTATTATCAGTGGCGCTATTTATAATGCTGATTTAATGCCTCCTTACGCCTTACCCGCTGAAAAAACACAAAGCGGTATTAAAACACGTTCTACCAAAGAAGGCGGAGCAGACAACTTTAACGAACTACGTTTTGAAGATAAAAAGGGCAGTGAGCTTGTTTATATTCAGGCGGAAAAAGATAAACAACTGTACGTTAAAAACGATCAAAATGACAAAACTGATAACGATCATAATGTCGAAATTGGTAATGACAATAAGGTGCTCATTGGCAATGATCGTACAGTAGACGTTGGCAATAACGATACCTTAAATGTAAAAACAAATCGTGTTAGTGAAATTGGTGAAAACGATACGCTCAAAGTTGGCAAAACATTAAATATTGAAGCTGGCGATGAAATTGTTATAAAAACCGGATCTGCGCAAATAAAAATGAGCAGCAGCGGTAATATTACAATTGAAGGCACTAATATCGATATTAAAGGCAGTAATATTAAAGTTGACGGTAGTGCAATTACATTGTCTGCTGGCATAATTAAGTTAAATTAGTGCAAATATGGAAATAATAAACGGCTTTAAATCAGGAGTTAGAAGCGGGATAAACAATAATGGATATGTTGTATATTGCCGTTATGGTCTACCTCATTTAATTTGTTTACCAATAAATAGACCTGATGATCCACTACTTAATCCTGCGCTAAGCCATTTAAAAGCATTAAATGGTTATTACGCAAAGCAGTTTTTTGTTAATTTACATCCTGCTTTAAATAGCGCAGATATAGTGTCGGTTCTCTATCAGTATGTGATGCAAAGTCCGGTTGCACTTGCTGATTATAATCAAGCTGAGTTAATAGAACTGTTATCTATTTTAACTTCACAAAGTAAACTGCTAATTATTCCTCTATTTGAATAATACAGTACTGTAAATGTGAATAATGCTGTTGCATAAATATTAATAAGACAAGGAGTCATAATGGGTAAGCCCGCCGCTACAATTGGTCATATGCACGTTGTCCTAAAACCACGGGAACAGTCCCTCATGTTGGAGGCCCTGTGGTTGTTGGCTCTGGTAACGTATTAATTGGTGGTATGCCGGCTGCGCGTAAAGGCGATATGTTGGTATGTATTGGCCCTCCGGATAGTATTAAATCAGGATCAGGAAGCGTTAAAATTAATGGCAAGCCAGCAGCTCGGATGGGTGATGATAGCTCACATGGTGGGAAAATTGTGATTGGTAATCCTACTGTATTGATCGGTGGCTGATTTTGTTATCTATCTATTTAAGTGATCATCAAGCGCAGCTTATGAAAATTAGCGATGCTCAGCGCTGTCCGTTTACTTCTGTAGGTTATGTTAAAACACAACAAAAGCGGCTGTTAGAGTCATGTTGGCTAACGGCTAAAAAAAAGCAAATTGCGCAACGATTCACTCAGCCAAATTTAGAACAACTAGTCTCTTTATTGAGTGACGATATAAGCCCAGCTGCAATCTCACAAGCATGTATCGAGATCATGGCTAATCTACCGCAAAATATTAATCTTATTTTTATTAATAATTTGCTTAACGAACCTAGCTTACACAATGTTGCAAAGCTAGTTGTACGCAAGGTGTTATTGCAGCAGCATAGCTATAATTTAATCGCATTAATTGATTTACAAACCTTATATTTTGCTTTTTCAACAAGCCAAAATCCAGCAGTTCAAACACTTGCTAAAAGTGAGTTGACGATTTTAGTGGATAGTCAATCGGATATAAAAAATTTAATCACTGGTTTTAATTTTTTATGCCAAAGTGAGCTTGTTAATTCCCCGTTAATGTCACTTTTTTTATTGTCGTTATCTTGGGAGCAGGTTAATGCGATCGGCAATCACGCGAGTCGTAATTTACCGACAGTGGATGTACTGCAAGTATTGCTACAAAGTGGCTTTGTTAAATTGCTGCCACTTGTCAATGCATCCCTCAATAAAATAGAAAACCCGAGTAGTTTAATTGCCCTGATGAGACGAATGTTAGGTGACAAGCTTGACCTACTCGTCGATTTTGAAACGCAAATAAGCGCGTGGCAGGGTGAACAACAAGCATGTGCTGACTTTAAACAGCAGTTGCAGCTCAACTGGCCTAAATATGAGGAACAGTTAGCCTCGTTGCGGTTAATTGCAGGTAATGCTCTGAATGCCAAGCTCAATGCAATCGAAATATCAGCAATGGATTGCTATAGCCAAGCGGTGTTTAATTTACATCGTTACTATCAACATTTAGCTGCGAAAAAGTTAAATGCAGGAGTACCGGCATGAAGGCGTTTAGTGTTTCGATTGAATCGTTTTCGAGTTTGTCTACACACGATATTGATGCGTTGATATACGGTGAAACGTCATCGATTAATGAGCATCACGGTTGGCAATCTTGGGATGCGTGTTTATATGATTGCATAATAAAATCCAAAGAATTATTTGCTAAGGTTGAAGACCCACAAGCGCCATTAGTCTGGTTATTACCTGCGCTTGCTTATCAAGATGAACTTAAGCAACTTTTAGCAAATAGTTTAAAGCGGTTGTACCCAGAGCATGTCAGCCACCTGCTATTTTATGGGGCAACTGGCGGCAGTGCACTAATAGCGTTAGTACAAAAAAATGCTTGGCATAAAGTAAATGTAATTGCACTAGATGCGACGTTTAAAGCAAATAAGCAGGGGGAATTTAGCTATCAAGGCGTGGCTGGAATACTCGCTGTGGTTACAGCTAAAAAAGTGGGCTGGGTGCAAACAAGCCATTATTTAGCGCCTTCAATTGATTTTATTAAACACGATCAGTTGTCTGGCATGTTTGTTAAAACAGCACAGACTGCACAGCAAGCAATAGAGGTTATTTTTGCCCCTGGAAATGGCATTGAGCCTGACAGTGACGTGTGGTTAAACAATTTACAGTTACTTGATCAAGTAATAAATGAACATACACATTATGAATTACCTAACTATAAATTAGGTAAAATGGGTGCCTTAGAAGGAATTGTCAATTTATATCAATTGACCACAAGCCCGGCTATTGTTGAACGCTATACCCATGCGTTGGTGATTTCACAAGAGCAAGCAAAATATCAAGCCACGGCATCATACTTATGGATAAGTGAGGAAGTACACAACAATGCAAAGTAATATCGTTGTTTTACAAGGAGCAAGTTACCCTGTTTGTTTTGTTGCTGGCAAAGGTGCTGTACCACCGGGGTACTTTAGTGTTACTGCTAACACCCAAGATAGTGCAAAAGCGCAAATAGCCCAAATTGGCGGTACATTAACGACTGATGTAGCAAAGCGTCTTGATCTTATAAATCTGCTAACGAGTGCAGGTGTACACTGCCCACGTAGCGCATCAGCGCGAGAAGCCGCCAGCGTACTAAGTAAAGCATTAATTTCCGGCAGTGTGAGCTGTTACCATCAAAAAGCTAAAGCTGCGCTTCAGGTGAGTGATAATACCAATAGCGGCGCTGCTAAAAAGTCGGCCAAAAAAGGGGCTACTAAAGCCTCAGGTAAAAGTGCTTCACAAGCCCCTGTCAATAAAGCGGGCGCGGCAAGTAACACTGCCGCCAGTGAAACGCCCATTGATCAACAAGAGTGCCGCTCAGATCCTGTATCAATGTTATCTGGAGAAGAAATTCTTCCATTAATCGATTTTACTCTTGCGGGCAGTAAACAATTAATTTGGCGACGTTTATATCGTTCATCACACGCTGATGTATGCAGTACTATGGGTAATGGTTGGCGCCATGACTTTATGGTCAATTTAACTGAGCATTATTTACCGCCACCGATCGTTGGGCCAAAACAAAAAGGCACCTACTGGCTTGAATATCAGGATGAACACGGGGCTAAACACCGCTTTGAAAAGGTAAAACCAGGACAATCAAGCTACCAATTAAGCAGTAATCTTGCGTTGCATTACCAAACCAATGGTAAGCAAGTGTTGGTCACACCTGATGATCAGCATTTAACGTTTAAAGCAGGTGAAAACTCTTGGTTACTTGAAAAGATAATTAACGAAAAAGGCCAAAGCATACAGTTTTACTATGATGCTAAAGAGCGCCTTAATCGCATTGAAGTAAACAAAGTCCGTGGTTGTATACTTAGTTATAACCAGCAAGGCTTGTTAAGCAAAATAGCGCCTTACTACACAAATAAAAACAACAAACAGCAATTGCTCTCGCCGCTATTAGCAAGCTATGAATATGATGAAAACAACAACCTTGTACTAGCCACTAATCAACAAAATGAAGTTGAGCGTTACGCTTATAACGCCGCTAACTTATTAACTAAACGTACCCGAGCTAGCGGCTTTAGCCATCATTTTGAATGGGACAGTTACTCACCGAACGCTAAATGCATTAAGCAATGGGGTGATAATAATACCTATGCTTACCGGTTTGAGTACAACCCTGAGTTAGGTGAAACAACCTGTATAGATTCTCATGGGCACCAAGAACATTTTGTTCATAATGCGCAAGGTAAATTAGTTAAACGCACCGACCCTAATGGCAATACCTGGCAATACACATACAATGGCCAAGGCCAAAAAATAGCGGAAATAAAGCCTGATAGCAGCCAAATAAAATACAGCTATACGGCTTATGGCCAGTTAGAATCGATAACACAGCCAGATGGCAGCCAAACTCATTTTGCGTATAACCAACTTGGGCAACGAGTATTAACCACCTTGCCAGATGGTCAAACTATAACGCGCAAATACAGCGTTGCAGGCTTGCTGCAAAGTGAAACCTTTGCTGATGGTCGCACTGCACTTTATAGCCACGATAAGTTAGGGCAATTAACTCAACATGTGAGTGTGACTGGGCAAATAACTAAGTTTGTTTGGAACGAGCAGGGTGAGTTATTAGCCAAGCATCATAACGATGAACTTGTTCGCTACAGCTATGATAATTTGGGCCGTGTAAATGCGACGATAAACAACGCAGGGCTGCTTACTCAGTATAAATACAACGAGCATGGCCAGCTTGCGCAAACCATTGCCTTTGACGAAAATGACCCTGATAACAAACAGCATCAACACTTTAGTTACGATGATGCGGGTAGACTCATTAGTTCGCAAAACAGTAATGGCGACACCACCGAGCAACATTTTGAAGGGCTAAGTCAGCCCCATTGTGTCATTCAGCCCGATGGCAGTGCACTGCATTTAACCTATGACAAAGAGCGTAACTTAACCGCCATTGAGCGCAGCGACGGCCATGTATACCGTATAAGTTACGATGCGAACGAAAACCCGACGCAAGTCATTGGGTTTGATGGCACGCTACAGCAATATAAATACGATGCCTGTAACCGTTTAACGTCGGTCACACAAAGTGATAAACGCCACGTAAAAATAGAGCGCGATAAATTAGGCCGCGTGACTGCGCAGCATGCCAGTTTGGCAACTGATACCCACATCGTTAATAACGCCAACTACTACAGTTATACGCTACAAGGTAAAATAGCCCGTGCCCATAATGCGCATTCCACCTTAAAACAGCAGTTTGATAAAGGCGGACGGTTACTGCGTGCTGAGCAAGTGCATAATCAGCAGCAAGCTCATACGCTTAAGTATACGTATGACGAGTACGGCAGAAGGCAGTCCCTGACCTTGCCAGATGCAAGCAAACTGAACTACAGCTACAACAAATTTGGCCAGTTAAGTAGCATTCACTTACAGCAAGCCAACAGTACGGCTGTTGAACTTGCAGAGCTTAGCTACGATAGCCAAGGCAATATTCAAACGCAGCGTTTTGGCAATGATATAATCCTTGCTCAACAGTTTGATGTATTTAACCGCTTAACACAGCAGCAGTTAACCCATCCTGCGCAAGCGCTATTCGACACCTGCACGTACAATTACGACAACGTAAACCAGCTTATTGCCCGTAAAGAGCAAGGCGTTAGCAACCATAATATTAATTTTGAGTACAACAGTCTTGGCCAGTTAATCCAGCAAAACTTAGCGAGTTCTGATGTTGAGACAACCACGCAATACCAATGGGACAGTTTTGGTAACCCAGTTAGTCAATCAAAAATTAAAAATAACGAATTAGCCGAGCAGCAGACTACTCAGCCAAATGATGATAGCGATGCCATCAATAAGGTTGAAAGCAACCAGTCAGCTAACATACCTAGTGAAATTCATAGTGAGTATAAAGAGTTAGCATCGAATAGTGATGAGGCTGATACAACTTCAAGTGATTTAACTGATAATGATGCTGTTATTACTGGCACTACAGACGCAGACCGTTTAACCCACTTTGGTGACAGCGACTTTTACTACGACGAATTTGGTAATCAAATACGTGAAACCGGCAAAGGCATAAAAACCCGCCGTGAATACAATGCATTTAATCAATTAAGCTGTTTTAACAACAACGGCACGCTCACTCAATACGACTACGACCCACTCGGGCGTCGTATCGCTAAGCACACTGAGCAGGGCAAAATTGACTACATTTGGGATAACGACCAGCTAATCGGCGAATACCAACACGGTGAATATACCTGGTATATCAACCTGCCAAATCAATTTCACCCAGTCGCGCTAATTAAAAAAGGTGAGGTGTATTACTACCACCTAGACCAGCTTAATACTCCTCGTTTTGTGACTAACAGCAAAGCAGAAGTCGTGTGGGAAAACCAAGCCGATGTGTATGGTTATGAAGAGTCAGAGGTAAACAATACAAATAGTTTCACTCAGCCAATCCGTTTTCAGGGTCAATATTTAGATGAAGAGAGCGGCCTACATTACAACCGCTACCGTTACTACAGCCCTAAACAGCAAAGGTTTATAAACCAAGATCCGATAGGCTTAGTGGGTGGGATAAACCACTATCAATATGCACCAAATCCGGTCAATTGGGTGGACCCGTTTGGGTTGAGTTGTAAAGAGGGTCAGAAGAAAAATGTATTTGCAGGACATGGTTCGATAGATGTTACTAAGCCTGCGACTGTTCCGATG
>NZ_DRGM01000083.1 GCF_011050055.1 Pseudoalteromonas prydzensis
GAAGTAATCAACGTAGCAACGATTCAAGCACGTCTTGATCGCTCGTTCCGTATCACTGGCATTGATAACCCTGCTGAAGCACATAATCTAAGTTTATTACTGCGTGCAGGTGCGCTGGTTGCGCCAATTCAAATTGTTGAAGAACGCACGGTCGGGCCAAGCTTAGGACAAGAAAATATTGAAGCGGGTATGACCGCCGTTGCATCAGGTTTCTTATTCGTACTGATTTTTATGTTGGTTTATTACAAAGGCTTTGGCTTAGTGGCAAACATTGCCCTTGCAGCTAACCTAGTCTTAATTGTTGGTGTGATGTCACTTATTCCAGGTGCTGCATTAACACTGCCAGGTATTGCCGGTATTGTA
Source organism: Pseudoalteromonas prydzensis (assembly GCF_011050055.1). Taxonomy (GTDB): domain Bacteria; phylum Pseudomonadota; class Gammaproteobacteria; order Enterobacterales; family Alteromonadaceae; genus Pseudoalteromonas; species Pseudoalteromonas prydzensis_A. The sequence continues at coordinate 364 of NZ_DRGM01000083.1, forward strand.
TTAACCGTAGGTATGGCCGTTGATGCCAACGTACTAATATTTGAACGTATTCGTGAAGAACTTGTTGACGGTCGTAGCCCACAACAGGCTGTTCATCATGGTTACGACAGTGCTTTTAGTACGATTTTTGATGCCAATATTACCACCTTAATTGCTGCGGTTATCCTATTCGCAGTGGGTACAGGTCCAATTGCTGGTTTCGCAGTGACACTTGCGATAGGTATTATCACCTCAATGTTTACAGCCATTGTTGGTACCCGTGCGGTGATCAACTTATGTATTGGTGGTAAGCGCATTGATAAGCTGTCAATTTAAGGAGCAGATATGCAAATTTTAAAATTAGGCGGCAGAACTTTAGGGTTTATGTCGCTGCGCAAAGTTGCTATGGGCATCTCAACGCTACTTATTTTGGCCTCGTTCGCATCGTTCTTCGTTAAAGGCTTAAACTTTGGCTTAGATTTTACTGGCGGTACCGCAGTAGAAGTTGGTTTTGCCCAACCGGCAGACTTAAAGAAAGTGCGTTCAGTACTCGCTGAAAACGGCTTTGCAGATGCATCGGTGCAATTATTTGGTTCAAGCCAAGAGATTCTAGTACGGTTAGCACCTCGCGGTGATGATGTGAAAGCGGAAGTCATTGGTAATCAAGTTATTGAGGCACTTAAAATAGCAGACGATAGCGTAGTTATGCGTCGTATCGAGTTTGTTGGCCCAAGTGTTGGTGAAGACTTAAAAGAGCAGGGTGGCCTTGCCATGTTAACTGCGCTGATTTGTATCTTGATCTACGTTGCATTTCGCTTTGAATGGCGTTTTGCGGTGGGCGCTGTATCAGCACTATTGCACGATGTAATTATTACGCTTGGTTTGTTCTCAGTGTTAGGTTTAGAGTTCGATCTAACAATCCTGGCAGCAATCCTAGCAGTAATAGGTTACTCGCTGAACGATACGATAGTTGTATCTGACCGTATTCGCGAAAACTTCCGTAAAGTGCGGATCGACGACACCATTGAGATCATCGATATTTCATTAACGCAAACACTTAACCGTACCTTAGTAACTTCAATCACCACTATTTTAGTCTTGATTGCCTTGTTTGTTTGGGGTGGCCAAACTATTCATGGTTTTGCTACAGCATTGTTATTTGGTGTGTTTATTGGTACTTATTCTTCAATTTATGTTGCTAGTGCCGTTGCAATTGCGATGGGTGTAAGTAAAGAAGATTTAATACCAGAAGTGATCGAAAAAGAAGGTGCGGACTTAGATGCTATGCCATAGGTCTTGCTCTAATTAGGGCAACTAAATTTGTATTAAAAAACCGCTCATTGAGCGGTTTTTTGTTGCTAGGCATTACTGAAATAAGCGAGCTTTATGCCGCGCAGCTTGAAAGGCATGTTATTAATTATTGCTATTTATGAAACGCAATATTTCCTATAATAATTGTTATTGATTCAGTATTGATGTAACCAACAAATGTTAAAGCCACTTTTAGTCGCTAGTAGTCTAATTATTGTTAGCGGATGCGATAACAACTTAACAGCTCAGCAGGCTGAGCATGCCGCTAAACCTGTGCAATTAAGCGCATTTGAACAATACCCACAGCAAGCCAATAACTTGCTTAATAATATTCGTGCGAAAAAAGACGCGGCCAGCTTAGAGGCCGAATCGGCAGAGTTAGTAAACTTATCGCAGGCGTTACTTAAAGAGCTTATCGTTAAATATCCACAATGTACTGCGTATTTAGATGCGCTGAGCGAAGTGGCTACTGTGATCTCTGCATTGCCATTGGCTGAAATTAACAGCGATTATCATGGCGATGGTAAGCTCCCCGAATTTGACGATCCTGTGTGTTATCACGGCAAAGACTTATTAGTTCACTCAGCGACAGTGCAAGCGAGTGCACGCTTAGGGTTAGTCGAGCAACATGCTTATCAAAATGCGGAGCTTGATATTATTGAAGTAATAGCGCATTTTGAACAAGTTGTGCGAGCATTTAATAACTAGCTAATTATTAACAGCGGCGCAGTGTTGCCATAAAATTGTCATACGCTCTTGCTACTTTAATCGTCTCTTAATGAAGTTATGGGTTAATAATAGTGAGTGCTCAGCTAGGTATATTAGAAAATATCTTAAAAAACAGTGAAATTACCACATTATTTCAACCCATCTTTGATATTGCTGAGCAGCAAATATTAGGTTACGAAGCATTAAGTCGCGGCCCTAAAAATTGCGCTCTAGAAATGCCCAATGCACTATTCAGTGCGGCGGTAGACTACGATAAAATCTCAGAACTTGAGCTGTTATGCCGCTCAAAAGCGATCGAAAACTTTGTCAAACTAAAGCTGCAAGGCAAATTGTTTTTAAATGTCAGCCCAAAAACTTTACTTGATCCATGCCACCCTAAAGGTGAAACATTACACCTTGTTGAACAATTTGGTTTAGCCGCCAATAGAGTGGTTATTGAAGTGACCGAGCAAGAAAAAGTTGATGATGGGTTTTTATTACTGAAAACCATTGCCCACTATCGCAAGCTTGGTTTTTCAATCGCCATTGATGACTTAGGTGCTGGTTATTCAGGATTAAAGCAGTGGTCAGAATTACGTCCTGATTATGTAAAAATTGATCGCTACTTTATTGATCATTGCGACGAAAGTGTGGTTAAAAAAGAGTTTTTAAAATCCATTATTGAACTCGCTAAAGTGACTAAAACGGCGGTGATCGCAGAGGGAATAGAGCGAGCTGAAGAGTTAACTCTATTGGAGGGGCTTGGTATAGTACATGCGCAAGGGTTTTTGCTGGAACGGCCAAGCTTACGACCAAGTGCAGAATTTAACTCAGCTCAATTGCAGCAGTTAAATTTTACCCCATTAGCTGATCAGTTTGAGCAGTCAATGGCAATCGGTTGGCTGGCTGTTGAACAACTATCCATCGATAGTCATACCCGCTGTAAAGATGCCCATAATATTTTTGAAAAAGATAAAGCAATCATCAGTATTGCTGTCGTCAACCAAGATTCGCAACCGATTGGCTTATTGCACAAAGACCAGCTGACAGAAGTATTTGCAGCGCCTTATGGTCACGCTTTATATGATAAACAACCCGTTACGGCATTAATGCATAAGCAACCTTTGGTGGTTGATGAGAACCAGCTGCTTGATACAGTGAGCCAGCAAATAACAGAAAATGACTTTGATATTCGTCGCCATATTATCATCACGCGTGCTGGACGATACTTGGGCCTTGCGCCACTTCGCGATATTTTAAAACACATTACCGAAGAGAAAATACGCCATGCTCAGCATGCTAATCCACTCACAATGCTACCCGGTAATGTGGCAATAAATGAAGCGATAGAACACAGACTAAGAGTAAAACATGGCTTCGCACTCGCTTATATCGATTTAAATCACTTTAAACAGTTCAATGACTTATATGGTTACGCCAGTGGAGACAGCGTTATTAAGTTGCTTGCGGATGTGACTACTCAGGCATGCAGTAACATACCAAGCTTTGTTGGCCATATTGGCGGCGATGATTTTATGGTGGTATTTGACGATGATGATGCCGAGGCAGTTTGTAATCAGATAATTAGTGACTTTGAGTTAAAGTCACGGGCCTTTTTTACGCCAGAGCATATTGCCAGTGGCGGTTATTGGGCTACTAACCGTGAAGGTGAAAAGCAATTTGTACCGCTGCTTACGTTATCAATTGGCGTTGTTGAGCCGGATTTAGAGCAATGTACCAATAGCCATCAAATTGCAGCATTGGCAACCGATGCTAAAAAAGAAGCGAAGCGCTATCGTCACAGTTATCTATTTTTATGTAAACGACGTGGCCCCGCACTTGCAGTTGTGCGGTTAAGCCCGGAAAAACAAGTCATATGAAATAAATTTAAGGGCGAGCTGTTTTACTTGAGTATTTACTCACCAGCATGTAGCTTTATCTAAACCTTGCAGGCCAACACGCCTAAAACTAGAAATAATAACTATGACTCGCTATTTTTCCTCATTTATTTCACTTTTAGCATTTATTAGCTACGCATTATACAGTGATAAAGTTACCGCAACAGAAACACTGACTATCGGCCAAGAGCCAAGGGCTTTGTATCAGCGAGACGAATACTTAAAAGAGTTACTACAGCGAGCACTGGCTGCTGCTAATTACTCCGCCCAGTTAGAAACTGTGATTGTGCATCCGCATCAGCAACGTACGCTTATTGCGTTAGAGGACAATGGTGTTGATTTATACTGGAGTATGACCAGTCCTGAGCGCGAAACGCTCGCTATCGCTATTAAAGTACCGTTATTTAAAGGCTATATAGGTAAGCGGGCACTTGTTACCAAGCGGGAGTCGGTTAATCGCTTTGCAACGATTAACACTCAAGAGCAACTTAAAGGGTTCACTGCAATTCAGGGCCATGACTGGCCAGACACAAAAATATTGGCACATAATGGTTTACCAGTACGCCCGTTTGCTAATTATCAAGCTATGTTTAATATCGTGTTGACGGGGCGGGTTGATTACTTCCCGCGCTCTTTCATAGAAGTAGCCTCAGAGCTAAAAGAAAAAACGAACGAAGGGTTAGTGATTGTGCCCAATCTCTATATTAGCTACCCAAGCGCATTTTATTACTTTGTGTCAAAGCGTAAACCAGAACTTGCTAAGCATCTTGCTGAGGGCTTGGCAATAATGCAGAAAAACGGTAGTTTTGATCGGCTATTTGCGCAGTATTTTGCTGAGGATTTAAAGGCCTTGCCATTTGATACTGCTAATAGCATAGAGATCAAATTAGAAAACCCATATTTTGAACATTAAAAAAGGAGCCTACGCTCCTTTTTACATTTAACTTGAATTCTGGTCACTTACCAGTGCTAATGATTAACGCAGTAACGCTTCAGATAAAACTGGGCGAATTTCACGGATCATTGCTTGTGTTAATTTAGGTGAACCACAGATGACGTTGCCGCTGTAGTTATAGTTATTACCGCCAGCAAAATCAACAACCATGCCGCCAGCTTCTTTAACCATTAACTCGCCTGCAGCAGAAGTCCATGGTTTTAAACCAATTTCAAAGAAACCATCAACACGGCCAGCTGCCACGTATGCCATATCTAGCGCAGAACAACCGGCACGGCGAATATCAGCCGTATGAACAAACAATGCTTTGAATGCTTCAGTGTACGCATCCATATGGTGTTTGTTTTTGAATGGGAAACCTGTAGCAAGTACAGTACCAGAAAGAACGGTAGTTTTACTTACGCGAAGACGTTTGCTATTTAGTTGTGCGCCTTGACCACGAGAAGCAGTAAACAGCTCACCACGAATTGGATCGTAGATAACTGCTTGGTCTAAACGACCTTTAACTTTAAGTGCGATAGAAACCGCGTAATGAGGAATGCCTTTGATGAAATTTGTAGTGCCATCAATAGGATCAACAATCCATTGGTAATCTGCATCCTTGCCTACGTGCTCACCTAGTTCTTCACCAACAATAGAGTGAGTAGGGTAAGACTGTAAAATTGTGTCGCGAATTACGGCTTCGGCTTCTTTATCAATATTGGTTACTAAATCGTTAGTGCCTTTTTGTTGCACTTCAACTTTTGATAAATCTTCGCCAGCGCGAAGTAAAATTTTGCCTGCGTTACGCGCAGCGCGAACCGCAATGTTTAACATTGGATGCATGGTGTTACCTTTGGGTTGTAAAAGAACGTTTTATATATTTCAGCCGGCGTATTCTAGCGATTTTTGCCACAAAGTAAACAATAAACCCCAAATTGTTTGGAGTGTTTTTTGTACATCATTGTTCGCGAAGAGGTTTATGAGTATGTTTTTCCGTCAGCCGTCAGCCGTCAGCCGTCAGCCGTCAGCCGTCGGATCACACACACATTTGCATTTTAAAGTTATTGTTCCTATATATTTACCATGCTTGTGAAATGGACAATACAATGAATTTTGAGAACCTTGATGTATGGAAGCGCTCAGCAAGATTAAGTGCAGATATTTATAAACTTACAATCGACCTAAATGATTTTGGCTTTAGAAATCAGTTAACGCGATCTGGTTTATCAGTACCTAGTAATATAGCTGAAGGCATGACTCGTGAAAGTGATAAAGAGAAGTTACGGTTTTTAGATATATCCAGATCTTCGTTAGCAGAAACGAGAACACAGATCTATATAGGAATAGATATAAACTACATAAACAAAGATATTGGTTTGCAATGGATAAATGAAACTGTTGAGCTATCAAAAATGTTGACAGCCCTAAAGGCAAAAATCAAAATTGATAGCTGATAGCTGATAGCTGATAGCTGATAGCTGATAGCTGATAGCTGATAGCTGATAGCTGATAGCTGATAGCTGATAGCTGATAGCTGATAGCTGATAGCTGATAGCTGATAGCTGA
>NZ_DRGM01000084.1 GCF_011050055.1 Pseudoalteromonas prydzensis
GTGCATTATCGCGCTCTTGCGCACCTGGGTGACCTTTGGCTAAATCGGCGGCATGAGCAGCAATTTTATAGGTGATCAGCCCTTCTTTTACGTCTTCTTTATTTGGTAAGCCTAAATGCTCTTTTGGTGTTACGTAGCAGAGCATCGCACAGCCATACCATGCAATTTGCGCCGCGCCAATCCCTGAAGTGATATGGTCATACCCTGGCGCAATATCGGTAGTCAGTGGCCCAAGCGTATAAAAAGGCGCTTCGTCGCAATGCTTAAGTTGCTCTTCCATATTGGCTTTGATCATATGCATTGGCACATGCCCTGGGCCTTCAATGAACACTTGTACATCGTGTTTCCAGGCGATTTTGGTCAGCTCACCTAACGTACGCAGTTCACTAAATTGCGCTTCATCGTTAGCGTCAGCAATGGAGCCTGGACGCAGACCATCGCCCAATGAGAAACACACATCGTATTGCTTTAAAATTTCGCAGATATCTTCAAAGTGAGTGTATAAGAAGTTTTCTTGATGATGCGCTAAACACCACTTCGCCATAATTGAACCACCGCGCGACACAATTCCAGTAACACGTTTCGCGGTCATTGGTACGTAACGTAATAACACACCAGCATGAATAGTAAAGTAATCAACGCCTTGCTCGGCTTGTTCAATAAGGGTATCGCGGAAAATCTCCCACGTTAGGTCTTCTGCCACACCATTTACTTTTTCAAGCGCTTGATAAATTGGCACTGTGCCAATTGGCACCGGTGAGTTACGTACCACCCATTCTCGGGTTTCATGAATATAACGACCCGTTGATAAATCCATTACGGTGTCTGCCCCCCAACGGGTTGACCAGACCATTTTTTCAACTTCTTCTTCAATTGATGAGCTGACTGATGAGTTGCCAATATTAGCGTTCACTTTGACTAAAAAGTTACGGCCAACAATCATCGGCTCAGTTTCAGGATGATTGATATTGTTTGGTAAAATCGCACGGCCACGGGCGATTTCATCACGTACAAATTCAGGAGTAATAAATTCAGGAATACTCGCGCCAAACGACTCGCCTTGGTGCTGTTGCGCTAATAATTCTTGTTGAAGTTGCGCACGGCCCATATTTTCACGAATTGCGACATATTCCATTTCAGGAGTGATAATACCTTGGCGCGCATAATGCATTTGCGTGACATTTTTACCGGCTTTAGCGCGGCGAATTTTTGGTAAGTGCTCAAAACGAATATGATCTAGGCCTTCATCGGCCATACGTTGCTGGGAAAACTGTGAGGTAACGGACTCTAAAACTTCAGTATCGCCACGGCTTTCAATCCACTGCTCGCGATACTTATCCAGGCCTTTACGAACATCCAAGGTAAAATCAGGATCAGTGTATGGGCCAGAGGTATCATAAACACGCAGTGGTGCATTTGATTCGTACACTGGGTTTTCATCGGTGCCGCCGATAAAGGTATCACTCAAAGTAATTTCACGCATACCAACACGCACATTGTCATGAGTGCCTGGTACGTAAACTTTATGTGAACTTGGGAACGGTTGCCCAGTCAGGTTATAAATGTAATCTGATGCAGCGGCACGGGTTTCGCGGCGAGACGGTTTATTTGTTGTGTTTGACATGACTTACCTCATTGCTAAAAGGGTTGTCTTGTCAGATATTGCTATGCAATAGAGAGTAGCAAATGCTACATGGATCGTAGATTGGTGTTACAAAAAAGTACACCCAACCTTGGCAGCCACAGTACTTATACGCCAAACAGGCGCACAAGCACCTGTTTTAGGCAGCTTGTTCCCTACGCAGGTGTTAGCCTGATCAGGTTCACGGATCCCGCTTTCGCGATCTCAGCCTTTAAGTTAAAACTCAAGGCACTCCGACAAGTAAAAATTCTATATATTGTTCGCTGATGAGTGTACGTTAGATACACGCTTGCTGCAAGGGCTGAACTTGTAGATCAGCCCGCGGGAATAAACGCAAATGTTTGCTCGCCGTTTAAAACGAGTTGTTGATCTTGAATTTGCAGTGGCACGCCTTGTTTTAATGCATTCAAAAACTGCTGTTCAAACTTATCCAACTCAGCACCACATGATTTACGAGTCATCCCCAACTTATTCACCGTTAGATGACTATCATCAAGTTGGCCTTCGCCAAAAAACTTATTACAACCGGCAAAACCATTGACTTGCAAAGCTTCTATAAAACTCAATGAGGCGGAATAAGATGCCGGGATCGCTAAACCATCAACTCGTGATAGTTGCCACTTGGTGTATTTCAATTGCTCACTAGTGACGGTCCCTGTCGATGAGCAGCCTATACATAAACCGATAACAAGCATCGGTATTGCTGCTAATTTCATGTGATTACTAACCTAAAACTCAATCGCAATATGATAACAATAAATAACAGTTTATACCGTTAATAATGCATGTTTTTAATGTAAAAAAATGTTCTAAGATAGTAAAAAAGGTGCCACCGGAAAATTACTCAGACTTAAATAGTAGATCAACTTGCGCTGGCAAAAATGGTCGGCCTTGCTCATTCACCGATGTGCCAATCACCAATGCCTTTAACATTACTTTTTCGTCATGCTTTCGTACTATGGTTTGTCGAAAAGCAAACTTTAAGCGGCTAATGCGCTCAGGCGCTACAGCAACGTAAAACTCATCCCCAGGGACTAATGATTGTTTGTAATCCATTTCGCTGCGCATTACTAAAAGGTTAATTTTATCGCGAGCAAGCTGCGCAAAATCAACCCCGTTGGCATGCAAAAATTCATGGCGTGCATGTTCTAGGTAGTTAAAATACACACTATTATTTACAATACCTTGTAGATCACATTCGTAATCACGCACTTTAAAATCAACTTTAAAGGTCATATTTGTATTCCTTATTATGTATACTGTGCGCGTTTATAGCACATTAATATATCTAGTATCACGACTTTAATAAGAATAGTTGCTATCATGCAAGTCCCTGAAATGGAGTTAAGTAACCGAATGAAACTACGCTTGTCTTTAATTACTGCCGCGCTCTTACCATTAGTATGCGCCCCTGCTTTTGCTGATGA